>CAZSFA010000095.1:0-1753 GCA_964606055.1 uncultured Oceaniradius sp.
TCGATGCAGGACTACATCCTGCGCAACTGGTCGATCGTGCGCGGCGGCACGTCCTCGGCGCAAAAGGCGCTGTTCTTCAATCTGCGCAGACTGCGCGCCAAGCTCGCCCGCGGCGACGAACCGCTGTCAAAACCGGCCATGTATCGCGAGATATCGCAGGCGCTGGGCGTTGCCGAAAAGGACGTGGCGCTGATGGACTCGCGCCTGTCCGGGCCCGACACATCGTTGAGCGCGCCAGTGTCGGACGATGAAGAATCGGGCGCGTCGCGCATGGACTTTCTCGTCGACGACAAGCCGCTTCAGGACGAACTGGTCGAGGACAGCATCGACACCGAACGCCGGTCGGCGTGGCTGCATGACGCGATGGACGCGCTCAACGAGCGCGAAATGCGGATCATCGCCAAGCGCCGGCTGTCGGAGGAAGGCGCGACGCTGGAGTCGCTCGGCAACGAGTTGGGCATCTCCAAGGAACGCGTGCGGCAGATCGAAAACCGCGCCCTTGAGAAGCTGCGCACGACGCTGATGCGCGACAACCCATCGGTCGCCGCAACCTACATGTGAGGCGACCCGTCCTGCGCGGTCTGACCGGCAACGACAGCGCGCAGCCGGCTGGCCGTTACTGCGTGACGGTCTTGTAGAGCTGGCCGGGAACCAGCGCCTCGTTCGGCGTCATGCCGTTCAGCACCCGGAAAAAGCCCGGCAGGTCCGTCGCCCCCTGCATGCCGGAAGACAGCGAACGCACCGTGTCGCCCGCCGCGGCGCGCACCACGCGAATGCGCAGCGGCGTCAGCGCGGCCTTTTCCTGCTCGGACAGCTGCCGGAAACTGTTGCGGCTCTCCGACGCCAGCGACACCAGCGCGGGTGAACCGATCGGAACCGCGACAAGAATGCGGTAAACCGAACCCCTGACGCGCACGACCGTCACGTCGAACGTCCAGCGTCCGACGCTGGCCTGAGCGACCGCTGCTTCAAGCCCGTTGATGCGTATCGGCCGCACCGTCTCTGGAAGAAGGCCTTCGACCCAACCGCTGCGCAGATAGGCCGTCATCGACTGGCCGCGCGGCACGTCGGCGCCATCAAAGCGAATGCCGGCGCCGTCGCGCGCACGCGCGCCGAGCACCGCCTCGGGCCGGTTCTCGATCTGGAACCCGGTCGGAAAATCGAAGGCGATACCAAGGCCGACATGGGCGTAGGTCTGGCCGCGCACATAGCCCTCATCGGGACTGTCGCCGAACAGGATGCCGTCGATGCCCGACAGATAGGTCTCGCGGTCGCGGTCACCCACACCGCGCGCGCCGAACTTGCGCGCGTGCCCCACCGCGAGCGCCGCCCGTTGCGGCGTGGACGGGTGTGTCGACAGGAAGTCGAGGCTGTTTTCCTGCGCGTTCGAACCGCTCTTGAACTCGTTGAAGCCGCTCATCGCCTGCTGGAAGTCGGCGGCCGCATAGGGATCGAACTCCGCCTCGCCCATCGCCGCAATGCCGATCGCGTCCGCTTCCAGTTCCTGGTTGCGCGAGAACTGCGCAAGCGCAACGCGGCCGCGCACGAGCGCGCGGCGACCTGCCGCCTTGTCCTCAAGAACTTCGGAAACCACGCGGCCGGCAAGTTCGGCCTCGGCCTCCTTTTGCTGACGCAGAACGCCATGATTTGCGGTCACATGCGCCATTTCGTGCGCGATGACGGCGGCAAGTTCGGCCGAATCGTTGGCGACCGCCAGAAGCCCGCGCGAGACGTAAAGATAGCCGCCCGGCAG
>CAZSFA010000095.1:1853-11112 GCA_964606055.1 uncultured Oceaniradius sp.
CGCCAGCCGTCCCGATCGCACATTGTCGGCAATCACCGGCCGTGCCGAAGGCGCCACATCCGCCTGAAGACCAAGATCGGCCATCGAGACGCAGCCACTGACGGCCACACCCAGCCCGAGCAGCGCCACATGGCGCAGTCGCCTGAGACCCTTTCCGGCCATCGTGCCCGCTTTGCTCATGTTCGAGCCGCCCCACAGGTCATGCGCCGCACACGCGGCTCGCCAATCAATGCCACCGTGCGCAACACATGGTTAACGAACGCCCAACGCAGCGTCGCCGAACCTGTGCACGCCAAATCTGTCGAAAGCGCGTCAGACGCGCATCGGACCAAGCATCAGCCGCCAAGATAGGCACGCACGGCTTCGTTGTCATCACCGTCGAGCACCTGATGGGTCGCACCCTGGAACCGGACGGCGCCGTCTGTGATGAAGATCACATCGGACGCGATGCGCCGCGCGTCTTCAGGCGCATGCGTGACCATGATGACCGTCATCGCGCGAGCGGCCTGCAAATCGGCCACCAGATCGAGCATGGCGTCCCGCAGGGCCGGCCCAAGCGATCCGAACGCTTCATCGAGGATCAGCACCGGCCGGTCGCGCACCAACGCGCGCGCCAGCGCCACGCGCTGACGCTCGCCGCCCGAGAGCGCACCGGGCCGCCGCCTCGCATAGCCAGCCAATCCCACCCGATCGAGCGCCTGGTCGAGGCGCGCACGGTCCTGTGCGCCAAGCCGCAGGCGCGGCGAGATGCCCAGCGCGACATTGTCGCCGACCGAAAGGTGGGCGAACAGGTTGTTTTCCTGAAAGACGAGCGAGACCGGCCGCGCGGCGGGCGGCGCGTCCGTCACGTCGCGCTCGCCAACAAGGACACGCCCACCCGCCGGCCGCTCGAAACCGGCCAGCAAGGCGACAAGCGTTGACTTGCCCGACCCGCTCGGCCCCATCAGCGCCGTGATCGCGCCCGCACGAAACGAGCAGTCAAACCGCATCACGGGCGTGCCTGCACCGTAGCTGAATGTGAGATCGCGGCAGGTCACCGGGACCGAACGATCGCTCATGACATGCCTCCACGCTCGGCGTTCGCATTGCGGGCGAAGAACTCGGCCGCCAGCATCAGCACCATCGTCATCACGGCCAGAATGAGCGCAAGGCCGGCCGCATCCTGCGTGCGATAGCTGCCCATGCGCTGAAGGATCAGATAGGGCAGCGTCTGCAGTTGCTCCGAGCCGAAAAGGGCAATCACACCCAGATCGCCCAGCGACAGCGCAAATGCAAAGACAAACCCGGCAACCAGCGGCGCACGCAGCACCGGCCAGACCACCAGCCGGATCCGCGTCAGCCCGCCAAGACCCAGATGCGCGCACAGGCGCCCGTGCCGCTCGGCCGAGGCCAGCATCGCCGGCAACACCATGCGCGCCGCAAACGGCATCGCCATTGCCGCGTTGACCGTGACGACGAGATAGGGCGCAGCGGCATAGACGTCAGTCACCGTGCGCAAGGCGATGAACCACCCCGATGCGATGATGATCGGCGGAAACACGAGGATCAGCGCCGGCGCCTGCGCAAGGACCGTCTCGCCGAGCGATGGCGATCCGTGAAACCTGCGTTGCGACGCCATCGCGACGACGCCGGCCGCCATCGCGGACGCCAGGCCGAGGGCAAGAACGGCGGACATCGCACCCAGCGTCAGGCTGGTGGTGATCGCCGCGCGAACGCTTGACTGGTCGATCAGCGTGCCCAACTCGGCGCCCAGACCACGCGCGACAATGGCAACGAACGGCCCGGCAACGAACAGCGCCGCAACCACGGGCACGGCCACGACGGCTATCCTTGTGTGCGTTCGGGAGACAGCAGCGCGCCTGCCCCGACCGACGCCGACGCCAACGCCCGCCTCGGCAGAGCCGCCGATCGACGCAAAAATGGCAACCGCGCCGACCGCGATCGTCAACTGCAGCGCCGTCAGAACAACCGCTCGCGCAATGTCGAAATCGAACGTCAGCGCCTGGTACAGCGCAACCTCCAGCGTCGTCGCGCGCGGGCCGCCGCCGAGCACCAGAACGACCGCAAAGGAGGAGACGCAAAGCATGAAGACCAGCGACGCCGCGCCGGCCACCGACGCGCGCATGGCGGGCCAGTAGACGAGCTTGAGCCTGTCCCATGCGGTCATGCCCAACTGGCTGGCAAGGCGCTCATATTCGATCGGCACAACGCTCAGCGCCCCGAGCACGATCCGCGCGGCAAGCGGCATGTTGAAGAAGACGTGCGCGAGAAGGATGCCCGAAAGACCGTAGATCGAGCCCGGATCCAGCCCGATGGCAGCCAGCGCGCCCGTCACCGCACCGCGCTCGCCATAAAGCGCAACGACCCCCAGAACCGCGACGATCTGCGGCAGGGCCAGCGGCATCGCGAACAGGACCACAAGCACACGGCGCGGAAGGCCCTCGCGCCAGCCGTGCAGGGCAATCGCAACCGGCACACCCAGGCCGACGGCCAGGACAGTCGAGAGCAGCGCCTGCCAAAGCGTGAAGCGCACCGCCCGCCACACGGTGGGATCGCCGAGAACACCGCCGAGCGCATTGGCCGGCGAGGCAATGCCCTGGGCAATCAGCGCGCCGACGGCCACCGCGCCCAGCGCCACGATCAGCCCGGCTGCGACGGCGGCGGCGATGAGCGCACCGCCCGTGTCCGTCCCCCTTCTCATCGCGCGGTCATCGACGGGTTTTGCGGCAGGTCAGCGCGTCATGGCTTCGAGCCATTGCGCCACCCATTGGCGCCGGTTGTCGGCGACGATGCGGGGATCGAACAGGAGCGCCTGCTCCGGCGTCACCAGCCGCTCGAACACCGGATCAAGCGATGCCGATGTCTGACCGGCCGGCAGCATCCAGTTGGTTTGCGGGATGACGTCTTGAAACGCTGGCCCGGTCATGAAGGACAGGAACTGCGCCGCCAGAGGGTTTTCCGCGCCCCCGGTGGTTTGGGCGGCAACCTCGATTTGCATGTAATGGCCTTCGTCGAACGCCATCGCCTGGTAACGGTCGGTCTCCTCGACAAGCATGTGGTAGGCGGGCGAGGTCGTATAGGACAACACCATCGGCACTTCACCGTTGGTGAAAAGACCGTAGGATTCCGACCAGCCCGGCGTGACCGTCAAGACGCGCTCGGCCAGCCGAGCGTAGGCTTCGGGCGCATCATCGCCGTAAAGATAACGGATCCACAGCATCAGGCCGAGGCCCGGCGTCGACGTTCGCGGATCCTGAATGGCGATCTTCTCGGCGCTGTCGGACGCAAGAAACGCCTCCATCGACGTCGGCGGCGTCTCGATCACCTGCGTGTCGTAGATGATGGCGAAGTAGCCGTAGTCGAATGGAACGAACATGTCGTCGCTCCATCCGCCCGGAACGTCGATCGCATCAAGCGCAACCCCATGCGGTGCAAAAAAGCCCGAGGCGCGCGCTTCGGCCATCAGATTGGTGTCGAGCCCCAGAACGACATCGGCATCGGTTCGCCCGCCCTCAAGGCGCAGGCGGTTGAGCAGCGCCACACCGTCAGCGACCGAGACGAACTGAAGGTCGCACCCGCATTCGGCCTCAAAAGCGGTTTCGATCTGCGGGCCCGGGCCCCATTCGGCGGTGAAACTGTCATAGGTGTAGATGGTCAGCCGTTCATCCGCGCCGGCGGCCGACGCCACGCCCAGCGCAAACGCTCCGGCAAAGACAGCGGAAGACAAACGAAAACTGTGCGTGTGCATCGCGGCACCTCCTTGCATTGCTTGATCGGGAAGAGGCGCCGGGAGCGAGAACTCCGTATGGCTTCTAATCCCTACGCCGGTGCTAACCGGATCAGGTTCTTCGGGTTGGCATTGCGCCTCTCAGCCGATTTCGGCACCCCGTTAGAGCGCGCCGTTTCTAGCATCGGGCCTCAGCGCGCACAAGCCGAGCACCGGGCAACTGGCGCAGCCGGACAAACAACGCTATGGCGCGCCAATGACAGGCAATGCACCTTCCCGAACAGATCGATTTGCAATCCTGCTCGACGGTGATCTCACCCCGACCGCGCGCCTGCGCGCCCGGATCGAGGGCGCCCGCGTGGTTGCGGCCGACGGCGGCATGCGTCACGCGCAGGCACTCGGCGTGACGGCGGAGCGTTGGGTCGGCGATTTCGATTCAGCGCCGCCGGCGCTCATGGAAGCCCACGACGACGTGCCGCGCGAGCGCCATCCGGCCCGCAAAGCGGTTGCCGATGGCGAACTGGCGATCGATCACGCGCTCGATCTGGGCGCGCGCGAACTGGTCCTGTGCGGCGCGCTTGGGGGTCAGCGCAGCGACCACATGCTGTTCACGCTGCTCCTCGCCATTCGCCTGGCCGAAACGCGCGGGATCCCGATCATGCTGTCGAGCGGCCGTGAGGAAGCGGTTCCGCTGTTGCCCGGCAAGACGATCGAAACCGGCCTGCCCGACGGCACCCTCTTCTCCATCATTCCGTTCTCAAAGCTGACCGGACTGACGATCTCGGACGCGCAATGGCCCCTGGATGCCGTTGAAGTCGAACAGGGCAGCACATTGACTTTGTCCAACATAGCGCGTCAAAACACCCGCGTTACGCTGCGGACGGGAACGGCAGCGCTGCTGTCGACGTTCGCTGTGTGACATTTGACACAGTGTCAACGCAATGGCGGGTTAGAAGGGTCGTCGTATTGGCGGGTTGGAACTCCCAAGAGAATATCAGGAGAGTGAGAACATGAAGATCGGAATGACCATCGCGGCAGTCGCCCTGGCGGGCCTCGTCGCAGCGGGCTGCACCACGGCCGAACGCACCGCAACGGCGGGCGCGGCGGCCGGCGGCGCAATCGGCGCAATCGCTTCGGGCACAATCGGCGGTGCCGCAATCGGTGCCTTCATCGGCGGTGTCGGCGGCTACCTGCTTGGCCGTGAAGCCAACGGCTCGTGCCGTTATCAGCGCCCCAACGGGACGGTTTTCTACGCCAACTGCCCGTAAGCGGTCGCATCATTCAATTGTGCCGCGGGTTGCCGATGTGACCCGCGGCTTTTATTGCGTCCGGAGTTGACCGGACGGGCCATGGTTCAATCCCCACCTGTGTTGCGCATTGATGGCGTGTCGCTGACCTTCGGCGGCAAGCCGCTGATCGACGTCGCCTCGTTTTCGGTTCATCCCAAGGACCGCATCGCCCTGGTCGGACGCAACGGGTCGGGCAAATCAACGCTTTTGAAGATCATGTCGGGCCTCGTCGAGCCGGGCGCCGGCGAGGTGATCGTCGAACGCAACGCGACAATCCGCTACCTGCCGCAGGAACCCGACTTTTCCGGCTATGCGACATTGGGCGCGTATGCGTCTGGGCAACTGGGCCCGCTTGACGATCCGCACCGCGCCGATCTGCTGCTCGACCGGTTGGGGCTCGACGCCGACCGCGCAACGGAAAACCTTTCAGGCGGCGAGGCGCGCCGGGCGGCACTGGCGCGCACGCTGGCACCCCGTCCCGACGTCATCCTGCTCGACGAACCGACCAACCACCTCGACCTGCCGGCCATCGAATGGCTTGAGGGCGAACTGGCGCGCATCGCCTCGGCACTGGTGATCATCTCCCATGACCGGCGTTTTCTGGAGAACACGACCACCAGCACGCTGTGGCTCGACCGTGGCAACGTGCGCGAAAACCGGGCCGGCTTTGCCGCATTTGAGGGATGGCGCGATCGCGTACTGGAGGAGGAAGAACGCGACCTCCACAAGCTCAAGCGCAAGATCGTCCGCGAGGAGCACTGGCTGACCTATGGCGTGACCGCGCGCCGCAAGCGCAACCAGAAACGCCTCGCCGGCCTCCACGATTTGCGCCGGCGCTTTGCCGACCACGAACGCGCGACCGGCACCGCCAGGCTCGAAGCGAGCGACGCCGAAGCCACCGGCAAACTGGTCATCGAAGCCAAGTCGATCTCGAAATCGCTCGGCGGCCGCGATCTGGTGCGCGATTTCAGCCTGCGCGTTCATCGCGGCGACCGGATTGGACTGGTCGGTCCCAATGGCGCGGGCAAGACCACGCTGATCAGAATGCTGACCGGCGATCTGGAACCCGACGCCGGGACGGTCCGTCTTGGCGCCAATCTCCAGCGCGCGCTGCTCGACCAGCGCCGCGACGCACTCGATCCCGACGAGACGCTGGAACACTTCCTCACCGACGGGCGCGGCCAGACGCTTGTCGTCAACGGCGCGCAGAAACATGTCGCCTCCTACATGAAGGATTTCCTGTTCAAGCCCGAGCAGGCACGAACGCCGGTGCGTGATCTGTCGGGCGGCGAAAAAGCACGGCTCGTGCTGGCGCGACTGCTCGCCCGCCCGGCCAACCTCCTGGTGCTCGACGAGCCGACCAACGACCTCGACATGGAAACACTCGATCTGCTGCAGGAGTTGATCGCGGGTTTTGACGGCACGGTGCTGCTGGTCAGCCATGACCGCGACTTTCTCGACCGGACGGTCAATGCGACAATCGCGCCCGACAAGGATCGGCCCGGCCATTGGCTGGCATTCGCCGGCGGCTACACCGACATGCGCACGCAACTGTCCGGCAAGCGCGACGCGCTTACGCAAGCAACAGCCACCCGGACCGGCGGACCACCCCCCGCCAAACCACCAAGACCGGCGCCCGACACCGCACCGGCCGGCCGGGCAAAACTGTCCTACAAACAGAAGTACGCGCTCGAAACGCTGCCCGACCGGATGGAACAGGCGCAATCGGGCATCGCCAGGCTCGAAGACGAGATGGCAAACCCGGACTTCTTCACCCGCGATCCCGGCGGGTTCCAGAAGGCAGCATCACAACTGGAAGCGCTGCGCGCCGAACTGGGCGCGATGGAAGACCAGTGGCTCGAGCTCGAACTGCTGCGCGAGGAACTCGAATCGCCGTAACAGTGGCCCGGATCAGGCGTGATGCCGCTTGAGCCAGTTGGCGATCATGTCTCCGGCCATCGCTCCGGTGCCGATCGCGCCCGAATACCCCCCGCCCCCGGCAAAGGCGGATGCAAGGAAGACCCCGGGCACCGGCGTACGCGGCGAGCGCCCCATGCCGAACCAGATCGGTCGTTGCGGTGGACGCATGGCAAAGCCGTAGACCGCGCCATCGGGCGTGCCCAGATAGTCAGCCAGCGTCTGCGCGGAATGGAAGGCCGTATCGGTCACGGCAGCGGCAAAGCCGGGCCAGCGTACATCCAGCATCTCGGCCAGCGCTTCGGTCCATGCCTGCTCGCGCGACTTGGCGCCGTCACGATCCAGGTCCTGCCAGTTGCTCGCATGATCCGTCCCGGTCACTGAAACGAGAATCGGAGCGTCCGGCCCGCCAAGTCCACTGTCGATCGCACCCAGGTTGACCACGGCCACCGGCGGCAGGCGTTCGCCCGGGGCGGCGCCCATCAGGCCGCCGGCCTTCGCATAGTCTCCAAATCGCGTCATCCAGTCGGGAAACAGGATGGTCGAGTAGTGCTTGGGCAGTCTCGCGGCCGCGTCCCGGCGCACGCCATAAAAGGCGGTGAACAAAGACGTCGACACCGCACGATCGCGATAGGCGCCCGCGAGGCGCCTGGCCTGATCGCCACCCAGCAGGCCGGCGAGCGCATGTGGAGCACAGTTGGCAGCCACCGCGCGTGCCATCGTGCGTGCGCTTTCCCGGCCATCGGCGGGTTCATGCTCGACCCAGCCCGGCATCCGGTTCCGAGGCGGCATGACCGAAACGGCGCGGCGTCCGGTCAGAACGGCCCCGCCATTGTCGATGATGACGTTCGCGATGGCCTGCGTGAGGACCGACGAACCACCCTTCACATAACAGCCGCCGGCCGCGATGTACGAGCTTTGCGCGACCGCGTAGAAGATCCACCACAAACGGGCGGGATCATCGCCATAGTAGGGCAGATTGGCACCGAACGCGCATTTGGCAGCTTCATCGTCACCCAGATCGGCTGCGAACACCTCAGACAGTGTGCGTCGCCAATCGGACATCACCGGCCCCATTCCGGCCAGCCCATGCACCAGCTTGACCAGCGACGGCGGGTCTCGCGCCTCCATCATGCCGGCCATCGCCTCGCGGATGCGCTCCATCCGGTCAAGGAGCGCGCTGGAGCCGGGGCCAAATCGCGCCGAGGCCTGGGCGCGCGCATGGTCAAAGCCTTCGCCAATCACGAATGGCGTATCGCCCAGCGGCCCGCCCTCGGCTGCGTAAAGTGGCCCAACCGGCACCCATTCAAGCGCGTCGAACAGCCCCAATCGCTTGAGCACGAAGTGCTTTGGATCGGTGGGATCGTTCGGGTCGGCGGTTTCGTGCAGCGCGGTCTCGATGACCAGATCGCCCCGCCGGTAGGTCGAGGCCGAACCGCCGATATGATCGTTCTTCTCGATGACACAGACGCGATGCCCGGCTTTGGCCAGAATCGCTCCCGCTGTCAGACCACCAAGGCCCGAACCGATGATGGCCACGTCATAGTCTGGTGCCGTCCGCGCCATGCCGCACTCCTCCCAGCGTGGTTACGCCGAGCCGATGCCACATGCGGAGACGCCGCAGCATTGATGTCCGTCAATGGCAAGCGATGTGGCCGGGGTTCGCCCCCCGGCCATGCGCCAACTCAGCTGAAGTACTGCGCGCCGTTCGCCGAGATGGTCGAACCGGAGATGAAGCCCGCATCGTCGGACGCCAGGAAGACCACGCACCGCGCGATCTCTTCGGGCTCGCCAAGCCGGCCGACCGGAATCTGCGGAATGATGCGCTCGTTGAGTACCTTCTCGTCGATCGCCCTGACCATCTCCGTGCCGATATAGCCCGGGCAGACGGCATTGACGGTGATCCCGGCGCGCGCGCCTTCCTGCGCCAGAGCGCGGGTGAAGCCGATATCGCCAGCCTTGGCGGCCGAGTAATTGGCTTGTCCGGCCTGGCCCTTCTGACCATTGATCGAGGAGATGTTGATCACCCGACCGAACTTGCGCTCGCGCATGCCCGGCCAGACCGGATGGGTCATATTGAAGACGCCGTTGAGATTGGTCGAGATGACCTGGTTCCATTGCTCGGGCGTCATGCGGTGGAACATCGCATCGCGGGTGATGCCGGCATTGTTGACCAGAACGTCGATCGGGCCGTTCTCTTCCTCGACACTGGCAATGCCCGCCTTGCAGGCCTCGTAATCGGCGACATCCCATTTGTAGGTCTTGATGCCGGTCGCCTCGGTGAAGGCCTTGGCCTTCTCGTCGTTGCCGGCATAAGTCGCCGCAA
>CAZSFA010000096.1:0-11104 GCA_964606055.1 uncultured Oceaniradius sp.
CCATGGCTGATCATTGCCGCAGGCTGCCTGATTGCCGCGCTTTCGTTCGGCCCGCGATCGGCGATGGGCTTTTTCCAGATCCCGCTTCTGACCGACACCGGGTGGACGCGCACCGATTTCGGCTTGGCCATGGCGATCCAGAACCTGATGTGGGGCCTTGGGCAACCGTTCTTCGGCGCCATTGCCGACCGGTTCGGCACATGGCGCGTGCTTGCGCTGGCCGGAGTGATGTATGCCGCCGGCCTTGTGCTGATGGCGACGCCGGAAACGCTCTGGCACCTGCATCTCGGCGGCGGCGTTCTGGTTGGTCTGGGCGTTGCGGCCGGCTCGTTCGGCATCGTTCTGGCAGCCTTTGCCCGCAACGTCTCGCCAGAACAGCGCAGCTTCGCCTTCGGCATCGGGACCGCTGCGGGCTCGGCGGGCATGTTCCTGTTTGCCCCGGTCAGCCAAGCCCTGATCAGCGCTTATGGCTGGCAAGACTCGCTTCTGGTGATGTCGGCATTGATGCTGCTGATCCCGGTGCTTGCGATCCCGTTGCGCGGCAATGCGGCCTCGGGACGGACCAGCCAGGACGAAATCGAGCAGTCGGTCGGCGCGGCGCTGCGCGAAGCGTTCGGCCACACCTCGTTCGTCCTTCTGGCGGCGGGCTTTTTCGTCTGCGGGTTTCAGATCGCCTTCATCACCGCGCATTTTCCCGCCTACATCGCCGACATCGGGATCGACGCGCGTTTTGCGGTTCTGGGCATTGCCGCGATCGGGTTTTTCAACATCATCGGCTCGCTTGCGGCAGGGATCATCGGACAGCGGCACTCCAAACCGATTTTCCTTGCCCTGATCTACATCGCGCGCTCGATCGCGATCACCGCGTTCTTGCTGTTGCCGCAGACCGGCGTCAGCATCATGGTCTTCTCGGTCGTGATGGGCCTGTTGTGGCTGTCGACGGTGCCGCCCACCAATGCACTGGTCGCCGTCATGTTCGGCACCCGGCACCTGGGCATGCTTGGCGGCGTGGTGTTCCTGTCGCACCAGATCGGATCGTTCCTCGGCGTCTGGCTGGGCGGCTATCTGTTCGAGGTGTTGGGCAGCTATGATCCGGTGTGGTGGTTCGCCGTCGTGCTGGGGCTGGTCGCCGCCATCGTGCACTGGCCGATCCAGGAGCGCGCCGTTGACCGCGCAGCGCCGGAACCGGCCGCGTGATCAGTCCGCCGGGACCGATGCCTTTTGCACCGCACGGATGAACTCGGCACGGCTGGCAGGCGCATCCTGATCGCGCACAGTCCAGACATCGCGATGCAGGAAGAAGCCGGTCAGCGCGAACGCTTCGGACAGTTCGGCCGGCGCGCATTTGCGATCGGTGTCGGCGATCAGGAAGCGGGGCAGCGCAAGAAGCTTGTCGGCCCAGGGCGCGCCGGCATCGCGGCTGACCGCCTGCCCGCTCCTGGGCGAGACATAGACCAGGTCTTGCGTGACGCCGGACCCGGCACATCGGCTGAGGTCGAGGCCGAAACCCAACTCGTCAAGCAATCGCACCTCGAACTTGACCATCAGTGGACCGGCGATTTCGGGCTCGGTCAGGTGTTCGAGCATCACGCGCGCCGCCTCGTAGAGGGCGCGATGCGGGTCCCGCTCGGCCAGAAGGCGCAGATGCGAGCCCAACAATTGCAGGCCCGCAAGCGCGCAGCGGCTGGACATCAGCCTGGCGGCCGCCAGTTCGAGCGGTTCGATGGCATATGTGCCCAGATGGCTGTCGAGGCGCGCGCGCCATACGGCCTGGACATGGTTGCCCGGTTGCAGCAGCGGTTGCATGCGGCGGGACCGGCCGCCGCGCACCAGACCCAGATGGCGGCCGTGTTCGGCCGTCATCAGTTCCACGATCAGGCTGGTCTCACCATGTTTGCGGGTGCCGATGATGACGCCCCGGTCGGACCATTGCACCGCCTCTACCCCCCGAAATCGAGGCCCATTTCGCGGTAGCGCTCGGGATCATCGCCCCAGTTCTCGCGCACCTTGACGAACAGGAACAGGTGCACCGGCTGCTCGATCAGCTCGGCCAGTTCCGTGCGCGCCGCCATCGAAATCGCCTTGATCGCCGAACCGCCCTTGCCGAGCACGATCTTCTTCTGGCTGTCGCGTTCGACATAGATGACCTGCTCGATGCGCACCGAGCCATCCTTGCGCTCCTCCCACTTCTCCGTCTCGACGGTCGAGGCGTAGGGCAGTTCCTGATGCAGGCGCTCGTAGAGCTTTTCGCGCGTGATCTCGGCGGCAAGCATGCGCATCGGAAGATCGGACAACTGGTCCTCTGGATAGAACCACGGGCCGGGTTGCATGGCATCGGCGAGCGCTTGCCGCAGATCGTCGCAGCCCGAGCCGGTCAGCGCCGAGATCATGAAGGTCTGGTCGAAGTCGGCACGCGCATTGAGCGTTGCGGCCAGTTCGAGCAGCACCGGTGGTTCGATCGCGTCGACCTTGTTCAAAAGCAGCCATTTTGGCTTTGTCACGTCGCCCAGCGTTTCGAGGATCGACGCCTCGTCGGCTCCGATGCCCTTGCGTGCGTCGATCAGGACGAGCACCAGATCAGCATCGCGGGCACCGGACCAGGCGGCCGATACCATCGCCCGATCAAGCCGGCGGCGCGGTGCGAAGATGCCCGGCGTGTCCACGAAGACGATCTGGCTGCTGCCCTCGATCGCAACGCCACGCACCGGCGCACGGGTGGTCTGCACCTTGCGCGAGACAATCGAGACCTTGGCGCCGACCAGTCGGTTGAGCAGCGTCGACTTGCCCGCGTTGGGCGCGCCGATCAGCGCAACAAAGCCCGAGCGGGTGTCGGATGCCCCGGCGCCGACGCCCTCACTTTGCGGCGTGGCCTGGCTGTCGGTCATGCGCCCTCTCCGGTTTCGGGTTGCCAGACGCCTTCGCGTTCAAGAACGCGCGTCGCCGCCCGCTGTTCGGCCTGGCGCTTGGAGGCACCTTCGGCACGCTCGGCGTTGAGATCGCCGACGGCAACCTCGACTGTGAACGAGGGCGCATGGTCAGGCCCCCGCCGTTCGATGACGCGGTAGCTCGGCGTCACGCCATGGCGCCGGTGCGACCATTCCTGGAGCTCTGTCTTGGCATCGCGGCGGGCCGCGGCGGCATGCTGGGCGCGCTCGGTCCAGTAGCGCCGGATGAACGGGCGCGCGGCATCAAGGCCACCATCGAGGTAGAGCGCTGCGATCAGCGCCTCGACCACATCGGCACGGACGCTCTTGAGCCGTGCCGAACGGACATCATCGAGATCGGCGCCGGTGCGGATGATCGTGCCCAGGCCGATGTCGTCGGCGACCGATGCGAGCGTGTGCGCGTTGACAAGCGCATTGAGCCGCACGGACAGTTCGCCCTCATCGGCGTCGCCGAACGCGCCGAAGACCATTTCGGCGACACAAAGGCCGAGCACCCTGTCGCCGAGGAACTCCAGCCGCTCGTAGTCGACGCCGTCGGTCCCGCGCGCGCTGGCGTGTGTCATAGCACGCGCAAGCCGCTGGCGGTCGTTGAAGGTGTGGCCGGTTGCGGACTCGATCAGCGCCAGCGCATCGTCGCTCAGCGCGTCTTCTCGCACAGCTTCGGTACCGGTCGCGGTCATTGCGCGATGTCGGTGACCGCCGAATCGAAGAAACGACCCCAGCGCAACTCGCCCGGCCAGCGCCACAGTTCCAGCGGCGATGCGCCACCGGCGATCGAGAAGAAGATGATGTTGGCGCGACCGACAAGGTTCTCGTGTGGCACGAACCCGACCGCGAACCGGCTGTCGGCGGAGTTGTCGCGATTGTCGCCGAGCATGAAGTAGTGCCCTTCGGGCACCACGAACTCGCGCGTGTCGTCTCCAATGGTGCCCTGTTGCAGGTCGAGCGTGCGGTAGCTGACGCCGTTGGGCAGCGTTTCCACATAGACATCGATCGGATCGCGGCGTTCGGTGATGTCCACGTCCTGGATGGTGCCGGCCGCCTCGCGCTCCACCGCCTCACCGTTCAAGTACAGCGCGCCACCGCGCATCTGGACACGATCGCCGGGCAGGCCGATGACACGCTTGATGTAGTCGAAGCGGGTGTTGGAGGGCAGCTTGAACACCGCCACATCGCCGCGCTCGGGTGTGCCCGACCAGATGCGGCCCTCAAACAGGCCGGGGCTGAACGGCAGCGAATGACGCGAGTAGCCGTAGGCGAACTTGGAGACAAACAAATAGTCGCCCTCAAGCAGGGTCGGCCGCATCGACCCGGAGGGTATCGAGAACGGCTGGAACAGGAGCGTGCGGATGACCAGCGCCAGCAGCAGCGCCTGGACGATGACCGAGATCGTCTCGAGGACGGCATTGGACTTCTTGTCGGTCTTTTCAGCCACGCTCATGGCCCGTGCTCCGTATCAATGAGACAAATCGGCAATCGATGGTCAACGCTCGGCGAGCGTCGGGCAAATCACCGTTCCGGCAATATGGTGCGCTCTTAGCCTTTCGCGCGTGGGGCGGCAATGACGCCCCGTTCAAAGTCCGGCGATCCGCGCCCGGCTGCCGTCACCGACGCTCCGTGTGGCGATCGGGCCATCACCGCGCGCGCGGAATGGCCTCTATGATGACGAAGGCCTGCGCCAGCGGATGGTCGTCGGTTATCGTCAGATGTATGGCCGCATCATGGTCGGCGGGCAGCATTTTGGCGAGCCGCGCCTTGGCACCGCCGGTCAGTTCCATCGTCGGCTTTCCGCCGGGCAGGTTGACCACGCCCATGTCGCGCCAGTAAACGCCGCGCGCAATGCCGGTGCCGAGCGCCTTGGCACAGGCTTCCTTGGCGGCAAAGCGCTTGGCATAGGACGCCGCGCGCATGCGCCGGCGATCGGACTTGGCCCGTTCGATGTCGGTGAACACGCGCGTGGTGAAGCGCTCGCCGTGTCGCTTGAGCGTGTTTTCGACGCGACGAATGTCGATCAGGTCGCTGCCAAGGCCGATGATCATGATTTCTCCGGCATGCCGATTTCGGAACGGGCGGCCTCCTCGCGCTGTCTGCGCAGCGCCCGTTCGGCGTGCAACGCCGCCCTGCGCGTCTGGAAGGCCGATACCGCGGTGCGCGTGATCATATATGCCAGAGCGCCCACAGCCAGCCCCAGCGGCACGCCGCCGACGAGCATCGGCTTCACCCAGGGCTCCCACAGCGCGGCAAAGCCCTGCTCGGCCCAGGCCCGGCCGAACTGCGCGCCTTCGGCTCCGCCGTCGATGCCCAGAAGCCAGCGACCAAGAGCCAGCGTCGATGCCCAGATCGCCGGAAAGGTCAGCGGATTGCCGACCGCCGTTCCGAGCGCTGCGGCAATCATCGAGCCGCGCGCGGCAAAGGCGAGTGCAAACGACAGGATGAAGTGAAACCCCATCAACGGCGTGAACGAGGCGAACGCGCCCGCCGCGACACCGGCGGCAATCGCGTGGGGCGTCGCCCGCAACCGGATGATCCGCTTGCCATAGTAGCGCATCGAGCGGGCGTAGTTGCGGCGCGGCACAAGCCTGACGCGCATCCGCGTCCAACGGGTCTCCGGATCGCGCCGACTAAACAGCATGACCATACTCCTGCCACAGGCGACAACGCACGCCGCACACGTCCCGGCCGGTACATCGCCGCATCAGGAGGCCGCCGTGACAGAAATCACAGACCACGGCTTCCCGGTTTCGTCGCCGGAACCGCGGCAAGTTCCGCCGGCAACTGGTCCGCACGATAGGCGGGGACCTCATAGTCGGCCAGTGCGATGAGCGGCACCCCCACATCGGCCTTTCCGGCGGAGCGATCGATCAGGCAGGCGGCCGCAAGGACACTGGCGCCGACGTCCCGCATGCATTGAACCGTCTCGCGCACCGACAGTCCCGTTGTGACGATGTCCTCGACGATCACCACGCGGGCATCGGGTTCGATCTCGAAACGGCGCAGACGGAATGTGCCCTCTTCGCGCTCGACCCAGACGGCAGGCACGCCAAGATGGCGGGATGTTTCATAGGCGGGGATGATGCCGCCGACGGCCGGGCCGACCACATAGTCGATCCCTTCGCCCAGTTCGGCCCGGATGCTCCGCGCCAATGCACGGCACAAGCGTTCGGTCTTGTCCGCGTGCATGAAGACGCGCGCCTTCTGCAGGAAGACCGGACTGTGCAGCCCGGAGGAGAGGACGAAATGGCCCTCCAGCACGGCGCCGGCCGATTTGAAGATGTCCAGAACCTCTTGCGTGTTCACCGATGGTCCCCCGCTATCCGTTGACCCGTTCAGCGGTCGAGACCGCATTGCTGTCACGCAACTGACCCAGCAGCCGCGTCAGGTGGCGCAGGTCCCAGACCTCCAGATCAAAGATCATCTCCGTGAAGTCCGGTGCGGTGCGCACCATCGACAGCGTGTGGATGTTGGCGTCGTTGTTGGCGATGACGGTCGCAATGTCGGCCAGCGACCCCGGTGCGTTGACAACCGTGACGACGATTTGCGCGGGAAAGCGGCTGCGGGCGGTTTCGTCGATGTCCCACCGCACATCGATCCAGCGGTCGGGCTGGTCGTCATAGGCGGCCAGCGCCGGCGACTGGATGGGATAGATCGTGATGCCCTTGCCGGGCGTCGAGATGCCGACGATGCGATCGCCGGGAACCGCGCCCTCGGGCGAGAACCGCACAGGCAAATCACCGGCCGCGCCGCGAATGGGTACAGTCGGGTCGGCGCCGCCGGCATCGGCCGTCGGCTTGCCCGTGCCGGCCTCGGGCCGGTCGGGGAAGCGAAACATCATGCCCGATGCGTCGGTCAGGTTGAACCAGCCCTCGCCGATCAGCGCGGCATGGCTGGGCGCGTCCAGTTTCTCGTGCTGGTAATCGGGGAACACGGCCTTGATGACATGGACGGGCGCAAGTTCGCCGCGGCCGAGCGCCGCCAGCATGTCATCGACATCGTCAAATGCCAGCCGGCCGAGCCCTTCCTTGAGGATCTCGCGCGAGAACGGCCGACCGGCGCGCTCGAACGCGCGCTCCAGAATGCGATGGCCGAGACCCGAATACTGCTTGCGCACGGCGGCACGCGTCGCCCGCCGGATCGCGGCGCGCGCCTTGCCGGTCTTGACGATGCTTTCCCAGGCAGCGGGAGGTGACGCTGTGCCCGACCGGATGATCTCGACCTCATCGCCGTTCTGCAACTGGGTGACCAGCGGCATGATGCGGCCGTTGATCTTGGCGCCGATGCAGCTGTCGCCGACATCGGTGTGCACCGCATAGGCGAAGTCGACGGGAATGGCGCCGCGCGGCAAGGTGATCAGCTTGCCCTTGGGGGTGAAGCAGAACACCTGATCCTGAAACAGTTCGAGCTTGGTGTGCTCGAGAAACTGCTCGGGGTGATCGCCCTCGGCCAGTGATTCGATGGTCCGCCGCAGCCAGGCATAGGCCGTGGTGTCGTGAAACGACGAGCGCGGGATTTCGATCGCGCCGTTGTTGTTGGCGGCCTTCGCCTTGCCGTTCTTCTTGCGCTTTTCACCGTTGAGCCCGTCGGTGCTGATGTCCTTGTAGAGCGCATGCGCCGCAACGCCGTATTCGGCAACTTCGTGCATTTCGTGGGTTCGGATCTGCAGTTCCACGCGCTGTTTGGACGGGCCGACGATTGTGGTGTGAATCGACTGGTAGGCGTTCTGCTTGGGCGTTGAAATGTAGTCCTTGAAGCGGCCCGGAACCATGTTCCATTTGCGGTGGACAACGCCGAGCGCGCGGTAGCACTCGTCTTCCGTGTCAACGAGCACGCGAAAGCCGAAGATGTCGGACAGCTGCTCGAACGACAGTCCCTTGGATTCCATCTTCTTGAAGACCGACCAGGCCTTCTTGCGGCGGCTCGACACCTGCGCATGAATGCCATTGTCGGCCAGAAGGCCGCGCAGCGTGCCGGTGATGTCTTCCAACATGCCCGCATTGCGGTTGGCGATCTGGTTGAGCCGATCGGTGACCGTGACATAGGCCTCGGGATTGAGGTGGCGGAAGGCGAGTTCCTCAAGCTCATCGCGCATGTCCTGCATGCCCATCCGGCCGGCAAGCGGCGCGTAGATGTCCATGGTCTCTTCGGCGATGCGGGCGCGCTTGTCTTCGCGGACGAAATCAAGCGTGCGCATGTTGTGCAGCCGGTCGGCCAGCTTGACGAGCAGCACCCGCACGTCGTCGGCGATGGCAAGCAGCAGTTTGCGCAGGTTTTCGGCCTGGGCGGCCTTCTTGGAGACAAGATCGAGGCGGCCCAGCTTGGTCAGGCCGTCCACCAGCTGGGCGGTGTCCTGCCCGAACAGTTCCTCGATCTCGATCTTGGTGGCGCTGGTGTCCTCGATCGTGTCGTGCAGCAGGCCGACGGCGATGGTCGATTCATCCATGCGCATGTCGGTGAGGATCGCGGCAACCTCGAGCGGATGGGAAAAGTAGGGATCGCCGGACGCGCGCGTCTGTCCGCCATGCTTGTTCATGGCGTAGACATAGGCCTTGTTCAGAAGGCCCTCATTGACCTGCGGCTTGTAGCGCTGGACGCGCTCGACAAGCTCGTACTGGCGCATCATGGACGCACGCCCTCCGCGTTCACCGGCCGGGCCCTTGACCCGCCAACGCTATATAGGCGCTTGTCGGCGTGTTTGGAAAATGCGCGGCCCCGTGCTGGCGAGCCGTTTCGCCGCACGCATGTGTGACGATCGGCGCAAGCAGCAGCCCGGGCCGATCGGCAACGTTGCGGACGCTGTGGGCTGCGCGCAGCTCAGTCGTCCGATTTTTCTGGCGGCACCAGACCTTCAATGCCGGCCAGCAACTCGTCTTCGCTCATCTGGCCGCCGCCGAATGTCAGTTGCTCGGGAGCATCGGGCGAATCCGACGGTTCCGCCATATCGGCGATCTCCGCCTCGGGCTCGTCCACCTCGACGTGCTTCTGCAGCGAGTGGATCAGGTCCTCTTCGAGATCGCCCGGCGAAAGCGTCTGGTCGGCAATCTCACGCAGGGCAACCACGGGGTTCTTGTCGTTGTCGCGATCCACCGTGATGGGAGCGCCCTGGGACACCTGCCGAGCGCGGTGCGCGGCCAGCAAAACGAGGTCAAACCGGTTCTCAACCTTATCAATGCAGTCTTCGACCGTCACGCGAGCCATGTGCGATCCTTCGAATGTTAGATGGCAATTCGGGATTGACCGGCATATAACGCGCGCGATGCGACTGCGCAAGCGGCCGTGTGCTCATGACCAAAGCCGACATTCCAGAACGACCAGCGCACGACGCAGGCGCTGGCCTTGATTTCATGGCAAAGGCATGAAAAGCCAATCAGACGGGACTCATAAGGCTGTAATTCGACATGACTTTTCACAATGAGCGGGAAATGTTCGACCAACGCGAAAAAATCGCGTTGTTCATCGACGGGGCCAATCTTTACGCTGCAGCCAAGGCGCTTGGTTTCGACATCGACTACCGCAAGATGTTGAAGCATTTTCAAAAGCGCGGCTATGTGATGCGGGCCTATTATTATACGGCGCTGATCGAGGATCAGGAGTACTCCTCGATCCGGCCGCTGATCGATTGGCTGGATTACAACGGGTACAAGGTTATCACCAAGCCGGCCAAGGAGTTCACCGACTCCAGCGGACGCCGCAAGGTGAAGGGCAATATGGACATCGAGCTGACGATCGATGCCATGGAGCTTTCGGCGTCGATCGACCATGCCGTGCTGTTTTCCGGTGACGGCGATTTCCGGTCGCTGGTCGATGCACTGCAACGTCGCGGCTGCAAGGTGACCATCGTTTCGACCATGTCGTCCAATCCGCCGATGATCGCCGACGATCTGCGGCGCAATGCGGACCATTTCATCGACATCAAGACGCTGGAGGACGAGATCGGGCGCGCGCCGTCCGACCGGGCGAGTTCTCGCATGCCTGCCCAGGTCAGCGCCGACGACGACATCGGCGATGAAGGCTACGACGACTGACGCCCACGGCATCGCGCATGCCGACCCGCCGGCCGACTGCGCGATCTGCCCCAGGCTTGCCGACTATGTCGGCCAATGGCGTCGGCGCGAACCGGACTGGCACAACGCCCCCGTGCCGACCTGGGTTGCTTGTCATGCCCATGAACGCGCGGTCCGCGTCCTGATCGTCGGTCTTGCGCCGGGTTTGCGCGGCGCAAACCGCACCGGGCGGCCTTTCGTGGGCGATCAGTCCGGCGCGGTCCTGTTTGCCGCCTTGCGTCGTCACGGCATGGCAACAGACGCACCACCGACCCATCCCGGAAACGGTCCCCGACTGCTTGGGTGTGCGATCACCAATGCGGTGCGGTGCGTGCCGCCGCAGAACCGGCCGACGGCAAGCGAAATCAACGCCTGCCGGAGCCACCTCTCGGCGACGCTGGCGCGGTTCGATCGGCTGGCGGTTGTTCTGACGCTTGGCCGCATCGCCCATGAGTCCACGGTGCGGGCGCTGGGGGGCACGGTGTCGCAGCACCGGTTCGGACATGGCGCCGTTTCGCGGCTTGGCGGCCTGGATCTGGTGTCCAGCTATCACTGCTCGCGCTACAACATAAACACAGGGCGGCTGACCGAAGCGATGTTCGACGAGGTCATGGGCGTGGTCGCCGATGCCGCAGGCATGTGCGCCGAAAGAGAACGGGCGCCATCGGCCTCAGCCGCACGTTTGGTTCGCAGCACCGCAATGCGGGCCTGAATGCTCGTTGGGCCGCGGTTTCCTGCCGCGCAGTCAGTTTGGAGCCCGCCGCAAACGCTTCCGCCGGCGCCCGCTGATCAACCGCGATCGCGCAGCAGGCGCGCCTTTTCCCGGTTCCAGTCGCGCTTCTTCTCGGTCTCACGCTTGTCGTGCAGCTTCTTGCCGCGCGCAACGGCGAGTTCGAGCTTGGCCCGTCCGCGTTCGTTGAAATAGAGCTTGAGCGGCACGATGGTCATGCCTTCGCGGTCGGTCGCGTTGACCATGCGCGCGATCTGGCGACGGTTGAGCAGCAGCTTGCGTCGCCTGCGCGGATCGTGATTGAAGCGATTGGCTTCGAGATACTCAGGAATATGGCTGTTGATAAGCCACATCTCGCCATCCTCGAAGCTGGCATAGCTCTCGGCGATGTT
>CAZSFA010000097.1:0-10965 GCA_964606055.1 uncultured Oceaniradius sp.
CAAGCAGGCCGACGCCCGCGAACTGGGCGGCCTGTTCGGCGCGCTTGACGAGGCCAGTTCGGCAGGCGACGAACTGCGCGCCGCCCAGACGCAGAAGAAGATCGACGCCTACCAAACCCATGTCGTTCCGATCATCGCCGACATCGATGCCGGTTTCGGCAATGAGGAGGCGACCTATCTTCTGGCCAAGAAGATGATCGAAGCGGGTGCCTGCGCGCTTCAGATCGAAAACCAGGTCTCGGACGAAAAGCAGTGCGGGCATCAGGACGGCAAGGTCACCGTGCCGCACGCCGACTTCCTCGCCAAGATCCGTGCCTGCCGCTACGCTTTTCTCGAACTGGGCGTCGAAGACGGCATCATCGTCACGCGCACCGATTCGCTGGGTGCCGGATTGACCAAGCAGATCGCGGTCTCCAAGCAGCCCGGCGATCTGGGCGACCGGTACAACGCCTTTCTCGATGCCGAACCCGTTGCCGGCGAAACGATCAGCCCGAACGACGTGTTGCTGCGGCGCGACGGGGCGCTGATGCGCGTCAAGCGGACGGCGAGCGGGCTGTTCCAGTTCCGCCCCGGCACGGGCGCCGAACGCTGCGTGCTTGATTCGGTGACCTCGCTCGAAAACGGCGCGGACCTGATCTGGATCGAGACCGAAAAGCCGCATATCGGCCAGATCAAGGGGATGATGGATGCGGTGCGCGAGGCCGTGCCGAATGCCAAGCTCGTCTACAACAACTCGCCCTCGTTCAACTGGACGCTCAATTTCCGCCAGCAGGTGTTCGATGCATGGGTCGAGGCCGGCAAAGACGTGTCGGCCTATGATCGCGACCGGCTGATGAGCGCCGACTATGACGACAGCGATCTGGCGGCCGAGGCCGACGAGCGGATACGCACCTTCCAGGCCGATGCGTCACGCGAAGCGGGCATCTTCCACCATCTGATCACGCTGCCGACCTACCACACTGCGGCGCTATCGACCGACAATCTGGCCAAAGCGTACTTCGGCGAACAGGCGATGCTGGGCTACGTCGCCGGCGTCCAGCGCCAAGAGATCCGGCAGGGCATCGCCTGCGTCAAGCACCAGAACATGGCCGGCTCGGACATTGGCGATGATCACAAGGAGTACTTTGCGGGCGAGGCGGCGCTCAAGGCCGGCGGCGGCGCCAACACGATGAACCAGTTCGCCGTGCCGGCGGAGTGACCGGCGATTGCCGGTCACCCTCAGGCTCGATCCGAGGGTCCCTTCCGTTCAGTTGAGACGACGCGCCCGTTCTTCGTGAGCGGGCGCTCTTTGATTGGCATCACGGCATGGACCCTCGGCTCAAGGCCGAGGATCACGGAGCCAGGAATGCTGGTTCACCCCTCCAAGCGCTGCCCGAGCCGGCCCGCCAGATCGGTGATGAACTGCCAGGCGACGCGGCCGGAGCGTGCGCCGCGTGTGGTCGACCACTCCAGCGCATCCGCGCGCAGCGTGGCCGCATCAACCTTCAGCCCGTAATGGGCGACATAGGCATCGACCATCGCCAGATACTCATCCTGCGAGCACTTGTGAAAGCCCAGCCACAGCCCGAACCTGTCCGACAGCGACACCTTCTCCTCGACCGCCTCTGACGGATTGATCGCCGTCGAGCGCTCGTTCTCGATCATGTCGCGCGGCAGAAGGTGCCGGCGGTTGGACGTCGCATAGAAGATCACATTGTCGGGACGGCCTTCCACGCCGCCATCGAGCGCGGCCTTGAGCGACTTGTAGGAGGTGTCGTCGGCATCGAAACTCAGATCGTCGCAAAAGACGATGAAGCGGTGGTCGGCATCGCGCAGCGTTGCCAGCAGGCGTGGCAGGGCATCAATGTCCTCGCGGTGGATTTCGATCAGCCTGAGCATGGCGTCGCCTTGTTCGGCATTGATCGCGGCGTGGGCTGCCTTGACCAGTGACGATTTCCCCATGCCGCGCGCGCCCCACAACAGAACGTTGTTGGCGGGCAGGCCCGACGCGAACCGTTGCGTGTTCTCGACCAGGATGTCGCGCACGCGGTCGACGCCCTTGATCAGCGCGATGTCGATCCTGTTGACGCGCGCCACCGGCGCCAGCCGGCCGGCATCCCAAACGAAACAATCGGCGGCGTCAAAGTCGGGTCGGGGCGCTGCTTCCGGCGCGAGCTTGTCGATGGCGGCGACCAGCCGTTCAAGGTGGGCGGCAATCGCTTGTGCCGCATCGGTCTGCTCGATGGCCATCGCCGTGTCCTTCGTCACTTTCGGCGGCGGTGCATGCCCGCCCCGGTTTCGGTTGCATCGAGGCTTTGCCTGACTATATTCGCCGCAAAATTCAAGGTCGGCACTCATCGAAGGTGCGGGCCACCCGACCACCGCCCTTCAGGAGAATTGCATGTTTGTCACACCGGCTTTCGCACAGGCAGGAGGCGCGGTAGGCGGGCCAGGCCTGATCATGAGCCTGCTCCCGTTCATTTTGATCTTCGTGATCATGTACTTCCTGATCATCCGGCCGCAGCGCCAGCAGATGAAACGGCGTGAGGAGATGCTCGGCGCAATTCGCCGCAACGACACGATCGTCACCGGCGGCGGCGTCGTCGGCAAGGTGACGAAGGTGCTGGAAGACAACGAACTGGAAGTCGAGATCGCGCAGGGCACCAAGGTGCGCGTCGTGCGCTCGATGGTCGCCGAGGTCAGGGTCAAGGGCGAGCCCGTGGCCGCGAACGACGCCAAGAAGGCCTGATACCCGGCGGCTTTGAAGCGGGGCGCCGCAAACGATGCGGCGCGCCGTGACGGCATTGCCACAATTGGGCGGCAGGATCGGCCCGAAGTGAGCCCCAACAGGCGAACGGTGCGCGCAAGCGCTGTTTCCCGCTGATAGGAACGCACATGCTCTATTTCGCGCCCTGGAAGACAGCATTGATATGGCTGGCGGTGCTCGCCGGCATCCTGTTCGCGCTGCCCAACCTTTATCCGCAGGCGGTGCGCGACAACCTGCCCGGGTTCCTGCCCAATGACCGGCTGGCGCTTGGCCTTGACCTTCAGGGCGGCGTGCATCTGCAATTGCGGCTGGACCGGGACGACCTGGTCGAACAGCGGCTTGAAAGCGTGCGCGACGAAGTGCGGCGCCTGCTGCGTGCCGAGGGCATCGGCTACACCGGCCTTTCGGGGCAGGGGCAGCGGGTCACCTTCCAGTTGCGCAACCCGGACGATGAAGCGGCCGCGCGCGATGCGCTCGAGGAGTTGACCGCGCCCGTCTCGACCGGCGTTCTGACCGGCGGCACGATCCGCGAGATCAACCTCGATACGGGCACGGACGGCCGCTTTACGCTCAACATCACCGATCAGGGTCTTGACCATCGCATGTCAGGCGCCGTCACGCAGACGGTCGAGGTCATTCGCGGCCGTATCGATGAACTGGGCACGACCGAACCCGTTATCCAGCGGCAGGGCACCGACCGGATCATCGTTCAGGTGCCGGGCCTTGATGACCCGCAGCGCCTCAAGGATCTGATCGGCACGACCGCGCGGCTCACCTTCCAGATGGTGGATGTGACGACGCCGGTCGAGGACGCGCTTGCGACGCGCCCGCCGGTCGGCACCGAGATCCTTTACTCAACCGACGACCCGCCGATTCCCTACGTCATCGAAACGCGCGAGATCGTGACCGGTGAGAACCTTGAGGACGCGCAGGCCGGTTTCGACCAACAGACCAACGAACCGATCGTCACCTTCCGCTTTGACGGCACCGGCGCGCAGCGCTTCGGCCGGGCCACGCAGGAAAACGTCGGCCGGCCCTTTGCCATCGTTCTGGACAACCAGGTGATCTCGGCGCCTGTGATCCGCGAGCCGATCCTGGGCGGATCGGGCCAGATTTCGGGCAACTTCACCGTTGATGGCGCCAATGACCTGGCGATCCTGTTGCGCGCCGGCGCGCTGCCGCTGGCCCCGACATTCGTCGAGGAGCGCACTGTCGGACCGTCGCTCGGCGCCGATTCGATCGCCGCCGGCGAAATCGCGGGCGTGATCGGCGCGACGCTGGTCGTCCTGTTCATGTTCGGCGCTTACGGCTTTCTGGGTCTGGTCGCCAACCTGGCGCTGATCATCAACGTCACGCTGGTGCTGGCCATGCTGACCGCGCTCGGCGCGACGCTTACGCTGCCGGGCATTGCGGGCATCGTTCTGACCGTCGGCATGGCGGTCGACTCCAACGTTCTGATCTTCGAGCGCATACGCGAAGAGCGCATGGGCGGGCGAAGTCTGATCCAGGCGGTCGACAGTGGCTTCCAGCGCGCGTTCACGACGATCGTCGATGCCAATGTGACAACGCTGATCGCGGCGATCATCCTGTTCTATCTGGGTTCCGGTCCGATCCGCGGCTTTGCGGTGACGCTGGCCATCGGCATCATAACGACGGTGTTCACCGCGTTCATCCTGACGCGCTGGATGATGGCGTTCTGGATCAAGCAGCGCAAACCCAAGGACCTGCCGCTAGGGTTCGGACGTCACCTGCGGCCGGACACCAAGATCAAGTTCATGTGGTTGCGCCGCTATTCGTTCACGCTGTCCTCGCTGGTCGTGGTCGCATCGATGGCGCTGTTTGCCACGGTCAACATGAACCTCGGCATCGACTTCAAGGGCGGCTCGCTGATCGAGGTGCAATCGCGCGGCGAGGTGGCCGACACCGGCGCGATTCGCTCGGCGCTGTCCGATCTCAACCTGGGCGATGTGCAGGTGCAGGGTTTCGGAACCGATCGCGACGTGCTGATCCGCATCGAGAGCCAGGGCGCTGGCGACAATGCCGAACAGAGCGTCATCACGCAGGTGCGGGCGGTGCTGGAGGCCGACTACGAGATCCGACGTGTCGAGGTGGTGGGCCCGACCGTGTCGGGCGAGTTGGCGACAGCCGGCACGATCGCCGTTCTGGCGGCGCTCGGAGCGATCCTGATCTACATCTGGCTGCGCTTTGAGTGGCAGTTCGCGCTCGGGGCGATCATCGCGACCACGCACGATGTGCTTCTGACGATCGGAATGTTCGTCATAACCGGGCTCGAGTTCAACCTGTCCTCGATCGCGGCGATTTTGACGATCGTGGGCTACTCGCTCAACGATACGGTCGTGGTCTATGACCGCGTGCGCGAGAATCTCAGGCGATACAAGAAGATGTCGATCCCCGAGCTTCTCGACATGTCGATGAACCAGACCTTGCCGCGCACCATCCTGACCTCGGTGACGACGCTGCTTGCGCTGATGGCGCTGTTCATCTTCGGCGGCGAAGTGCTGCGTTCGTTCGTTGCGGCGATGATCTTCGGCGTGGTGATCGGCACCTATTCGTCGATCTTCATCGCGGCGCCGATCCTGATCATGTTCCGCCTGCGCCCCGGCGCGTTGTCGCAGGAGAGCGATGACGCCAAGAAGGAAAAGGCGGCCACGGCCAACACCGCGCCGATCGACATCGAGACCTGACATGGCCCAGCCCATCCGCGCCGGTCTAGAAATCCGCGATGCCCATTTTCCCGGGCGCGCGCCGATCGATGCCTACGGCAATGGCGGCTTTCGCTTTGCGGACATGTCGCATCGCGGATCGATCCTGGCGTTGCCGTCGGGCATTCATGGCTGGGATGTGGGCGGGTTCGACGAGATCGATGCCGGGCGTCTGACACGTGTGTTCGACGATCCATCGGGGATCGAGGTGCTGCTCGTCGGCTGCGGTCCGGACCTGCGCGTTCTGCCGCGCGATCTGCGTGCCGCGCTCAAGGATGTCGGCATCGTCACCGAGACGATGGCGACCGGGGCGGCGGTGCGGACCTACAATGTGCTGCTTGCCGAGGAGCGCGCGGTCGCGGCCGCCCTGATCGCGGTCGATGCCGCCCGATGACGGCGCCGCCGGCGCAATGACACAGTCTCCAGAACCGCTTTTGCCGCAGCTGCGCGCGGCCGATCGCGAGCGCTACGTGTCCGTGCTGTTTGCGCCGGCACCCGCGCGCGAGGCGCTTGCGGCGCTCTATCTGTTCAACGCCGAAACGGCGCGTTTGCGCGATCTGGTCTCGGAGCCGCTGCCGGGCGAAATCCGCCTGCAATGGTGGCGCGAGGTGATCGCGGGTGATCGGACCGAAGAGGCGGCCGCTCACGCGATCGCAGCGCCGCTTCTGGATGTGATCGCGCGCCATGACCTGCCGGTGGCCGCATTCGACAACCTGCTCGAAGCGCGTATTTTCGATCTCTATGCCGATCCGATGCCCTCGCGGACTGATCTTGAGGGGCATTTGGGCGAAACGGTTTCGATGCTCATGCAGATGGCCGGTCAGGTGCTTAACGGCGGCGCGTCGCCGCCGACCGCTGATGCGGCGGGCCATGCGGGCGTTGCCTACGGCATCGCCAACCTGCTGCGCCAGATGCCGGTGCATCGTGCGCGCGGGCAGTGTTACCTGCCGGCCGATCTTCTCGCCGCATCGGGCGCGGATGCCGAGCGATGGCTGTCGGACGAGGAAGACATCGCGTTCGCGCCGGCGATCGCCGCATTCATCGCCCTGGGCCGGGATCATGCGGCCAAGGCACGCGCCGCTTTGCGTGCCGTCCCCAAAGCGCTGAAATCGCCATTTTCCGTGTTGGCGGTCGCCGAGGCGGTGCTGGCGCGGGCCAACCGCGTTGGCGCCGCCGCGCGTTCGACGCCGGTCGCCATCTCGCCGATCACCGTCCAATGGCGCATGATGCGGTTTGCGCTGGCCGGCTGAGCCGCGCCGGTTACTCGGCCGCCTGCTGCACCGGAACGCCCAGCCAGTCCCGTGCGTCGGTCATGGCGCGGCCGGTGATCGCGCGCTTCTTGGCGATCGCCTTGTCCTTGCCCCGGAACCGGCCGACATGGCCGTCGGGCCGGCGGATCGCACCGGGCTCCAGCGGGGGGAACAGGCCGAAATTGATGTTCATGGGCTGGAAGGAGCGCTTGCCCGGTTCGTCGTCGGAGACCAGATGCCCGCCCGTGATGTGGCCCAAAAGCGCACCGAAAGCGGTGGTCGGCGGTGGCAGGTCCGGTGCCCGCCCGGCACGCTCGGCCACCGCGAAACGGCCGGCGAGCAGGCCGATCGCCGCCGATTCGACGTACCCCTCGCAGCCGGTGATCTGGCCGGCAAAACGCACATGCGGGCGCGATTTGAGCCGCAGGTCGGGTGCCAGCAGGACCGGCGAGTTCAGATAGGTGTTGCGGTGCAGGCCGCCCAGCCGCGCGAACTCGGCGTTCGGCAGGCCAGGTATCATCTGAAGCCCCGCCTTCTGCGCGCCCTAGCGCAGCTTGGTCTGGAAGCCGACCATGTTGTAGAGCGTGCCCAGCGCGTTGTCCTGGCGCAGCTGAACGACCGCGTAGGGCTTTTCATCGGGCTTGTGGGCGTTGGTCAGGCCCATCGGTTTCATCGGACCGTGCCGCAGGGTTTCGCGCCCGCGCGACGCCATCACCTCGATCGGCAGGCAGCCGTCGAAATAGGGCGTGCCTTCCCATTGCTTGAACTCGGTCGTCTCGCCGTCCAGCAGCGCATCAATGAAGGCGTTGTATTGCGCCTGGTCCATCGGGCAGTTGATGTAGTCCTTGCCCGTGCCGCCCGGTCCCACCTTGTCATAGCGGGACTGGAACCAGGCAGTGTCCAGATCGATCGTGTCGAAATGGGCGATCGGCGCGATGGCATCGAAGAAGGCCAGCGCGTCCTGACCGGTTTCGCGCTGGATGGCGTCGGCCAGCGCCGGCGCGGTCAATGGACCGGTGGCGATGATCGATGGTCCCCAGTCGGCCGGCGGCAGGCCGGCGACTTCGCCGCGTTCGACGGTAACCATCGGGTGATCGTGCAGCGCCTTGCTCACCGCATCGGCAAAGCCGTCACGGTCGACGGCCAGCGCCGAGCCTGCGGGCACCTGATGGGCGTCGCCGCTGGCCATGATCAGCGATCCGGCGAGCCGCATTTCGGCATGCAGCAGGCCGACGGCATTGTGCTCGGCATCATCGGAGCGAAAGGAGTTCGAGCAGACCAGTTCGGCCAGCTTGTCGGTCTTGTGTGCCTCGGTGCCGCGGGTGCCGCGCATTTCGTGCACGATCACGGGCAGGCCGGCCTGCGCGATCTGCCAGGCCGCTTCGGACCCTGCGAGCCCGCCGCCGATGATGTGAATGGGATCGGTCATCGCAGCGCTTTAGCGCAGCGTGCAGCGACCGGCAATCGCGCCCAACGGTCCCGGCCCGAGACAAAAAAGCACCCGCGCGGTTCAACCGGCGGGTGCAGTGCGTGCGCGGCGGCGCGAAAGGGAGGGCCGTCGCGCCGTTGTGTCTGGTGTTTGGCCGATCAGGACTGCGGCGCTGCGGCGCGTGCGGCGTCTGCAATGTCACCGGGAGCGAAACCGATATCGTCGAGTTCGCGCTCGGAGAGGCGGCGCAGCTGGTATTCGGTATCGCGGACCGAACGCCATGCTTTGAGGGAATGAGCGAGTTTTCTCATCGTTCTGTCCTTTCGGTGTGTTTGGCGGTGAGAACCGGGTCGGTGTTTCCGACGCGCCCAATCTGGGCATTCAAAGCGCTTTGGAGTAGTCCTGATTTCGCATATCGGTCATGCGTTTTTGCAGGTGCGAACAGGCGACAAACTGTTGGCAGAACACAAAAAAACACCTGCCGGGGAGGATCGGCAGGTGTTCTTTGGGTGAAGGGCTTGGCCGGGAGGAGGTGCCTTGCCCTTCTTCGCCGCGCCGGCCTGGGAGGAGGATGGCCGCGCCTGCGAATGGGTATGTCGGTCTTAGCGCACCGAGCGGCGCGCGATCTCAGCGATTTCGCCGCGAGCAATGCCCAGATCGTCGAGTTCGCGCGTGGTCAAACGGCTCAACTCGTTGTAGGTCTTGCGTGCCTTGCGCCAATCGCTGAATGAACGTGCGATGTTCATGGCGTCGTGTCCTTTCGTTGACGTGACCGGTTTGATCCGGTCTTGTTGTTGTGACAGGGCCGATATAGGCGCGAGGCGGGGCCCTGATAAGCGCTTCTGGTGCATGGCAGATATGCGTTTTTTGCATTGCACAATTTTGCCATGGTTGTGACCGTTCGGTGGTCGATATTGCTTTGGCAACATGCTGATATGGAAGGGTTTTCTGTTTTCGCATGGCAAGCTATCTGGAAAGCAGGATCAAAGATTGGCGCAATCGTGGCGTGATCGACGACACGGTTGCCGATGCGCTTTTCGCCGATGTCGCCAAAACCGCCGGCCGGAGTGCCAAAAAGCCCGGCCGGAGCTTCTCGTTCTTCCGAATCGTCGCGGTCTTTGCGGCCGTCAGCTTTGCCGCCGCGATCCTGATGTTCATCTCCGCCAACTGGGCGGCAATCCCGCGGCTGGCCAAGGTCGCCGCGATCATGGTCATCATCGGCGGCGGTCTGATCGGCGGCGCGCTCGTGCGTGGTCGTGGCGGCCGTTACGGGCGCCGACTGGAAGAGGCTTTCTATCTGGTCGCCGGAGCAGGCTATGTTGGCGGGGTCGCTTTGGTCGGCCAGATGTACCACCTGCCGGGCGATGTGAACGCGGCCATGCTTGGCTTCGCCTTAGGTCTGGGCGCCGCCGGTCTTCTGGTGCGCAGCCAAGTGCTGTCGCTGGCGTCGCTTGGTGCCGTCGCGTGGTGGCATGCGACCCGGCCGCTGGCATCCGACCTTTTGACGCCGGAGTTCGCGATCCTTGTCGCCTTCTGCGTGAGTGGTTGGGGCGTGGCGCGCTGGCTGGGCGCGCGCTGGGTCGGCCGGGCGGCGATCGGCGCGTTCGTCCTGGGGCTGGTGCCGTTCCTGATCGATGTGATCGACGCTACGCTCAACTACTATCAGGACCTTCCCGATGGCGTGCGCCTGACCATCTGGCTCGTCGTGCTTGCACTGAGCATCGTCACACTGGCGGTGGCGCGGTTCCGGCCACAGATGCTGTCCGCAGTGCCGGGTTACGGACCGCGCGGACTTGCGATTGCCTTTGCGGCCGGCACGGCGGCCCTGATCGCCTTGCATCTGGAAAGCGAGGATCTGCTCCCCCTTCTGGTGGTCGGGCCGGTCACGCTCGCCTTTGCGCTTTTTGTGCTGTTTGCGTTCGGCGCGCGGTCGGTGGCCATTCGCTGGTTCGGCTATGTCCTGTTCGTGGGCGAGATCATGGTGCTCTATGAGGCGACGGTCGCAACGCTTCTGGGCACGGCCGGTCTGTTCCTGGTGATCGGGTTGACGCTGACGCTGCTGGCGCTCGGCATTTATGTCTTTGAACGCCGCGTACGGCGAGCCAATGCCGGAGGAGGCGAGGATGGCTGAGCGCGCTGCAATGCCCGGAAAGCCGTTCCTGCTGCCGGCCGCGATCCTTGCGACACTGGCCCTGTGCGGGCTGATTGCATGGATGATCGAAGGCCGCGCCACGATCCTGCGTGATGGCGAGGAGATCGTGCTCCGTACGGCGCCGGTCGATCCGCGCGATCTGTTGCGCGGCCATTTCGTGCGGCTGGATTACCCGGCGTCCTTCATCGAGGGGGGGCCGCTCGACCCGCTCAAGGCGCAGATCGGCAATCGCCAACTGCGCCATGTCGATGTCTATGTCAGCTTTGCCGAAGGCGAGGAGGGCGTGCACGAGCCGGTTTCGGTCACGCTCGAACGGCCCGGTGAAATGCCGTTCCTGCGCGGCACCACGCGCTACGCCGACGCCAGCATCGCCAATCTGCGCGTCGACTACGGCATCGACCGTTTCTATGCCGATGAGTTCCGCGCGCCGGAACTGGAGCGGAACATGCGCGAGGGCATGGTGACCGAAATCGTCGTCGCGATCGGCACGGATGGCACCGCGCAGATCAAGGCATTGCGGCAGGGCGGCGAGGTGATCATGACCGAACCGCTCTATTGAGCGCGTCCGTGCCATTTTCCGTTTGAACGCTGCGTTTGGAGTGCTATACGGCCCGCCACTGGCGGCATGCTCCGGTATGTCCCGCATGCGGATATGGCGGAACTGG
>CAZSFA010000098.1:0-10952 GCA_964606055.1 uncultured Oceaniradius sp.
TCGCCCTTGGAAGCGCCGCGCACGAGGCCGGCAATGTCGACGAACGAAATCCGCGTCGGCACGATCTCCTTGGATTGCGCGATGTGCGCGATCCGGTCGAGGCGTGGGTCGGGCACGGCCACTTCGCCCGTGTTCGGCTCGATGGTGCAGAACGGATAGTTGGCCGCTTGCGCGGCCGCCGTCTTGGTCAGCGCGTTGAAAAGCGTCGACTTGCCCACATTGGGCAGGCCGACAATCCCGCATTTGAAACCCATCGGGGATGTCCTTTGTGTCCGGTCGGCGGCTTTGTATGGCCCGGTGCCGTGTCGTCAAGGGCCGGCGGCGAGGCCGGCCCAGCTATAAGCAAAGAAAAAAGCCCGGCGCGATGGCCGGGCCTTGATCGTCTGCCGCTTGGCAACGTCAGTTGGCGGCGCTCTTCATCCAGTCGGACAGTTTGCCCTTGGGCGCGGCGCCGACCATGCGGTCGACCACTTCGCCGCCCTTGAACATGTAGAGGGTCGGAATGGAGCGGATGCCGTATTGCGCGGCGATCTGCGGGTTCTCATCGATGTTCACCTTGGCAACCTTCACCTGACCATCGAACTCGCTCGAGAGTTCCTCAAGGGCGGGGGCGATCATCTTGCAGGGTCCGCACCACTCGGCCCAGAAATCGACCACCACGGGCTCGGACGCGCCCAGAACGTCGGTCTGGAAGTTGTTCTCGTCGACTTTGACGGTCGCCATGGCGGACCTCCTTTCGCAATTGTCGCGCGGAAGGTGGGCACTGCCGCACCTTCTTTCAAGCCACATGACATAGCGCGATTCTCACGCCTGCGCGAGGTCGGCGCGGACCGCGTCCAGGCGTGGCGGAGACAGTTCGATCGTCGTCGGGCCGGCGGTGTAGAGCAGCGCGGCCAGCACCGTCTTGTGCGGGTAGAGCGGCGCGATCAACGCGCGATAGAGCGCCATCTGCCTGACATGCGACACGGGCACCTCGTCCTCGGTTCGTGGCGCGAAGCGGCCGGTCTTGTAGTCGACGATCCACACCGTTTCATCGACGACCGCAAGCCGGTCGATCACGCCAGAGACGGCGCGGTCCTGCCCGCCGATCTCGATGGTTCCCATGACCGGAACTTCGGCGATCGACCGGCTACCGAACAGCGGCGCAAAGCGCGCATTGTCGATGATCGCAAAGACCTGCGCGAGTATATCGTCCACCTGTGCCCGGTCGAGTGCAGGTGCGACGGCCGCGCAGTACCGCCGCGCTTTTTCGGTGCGCTCCGACGGCTCGATGTCCGGCAGCATTTGCAGCAGCGTATGGACGATCGTGCCGCGCAGGGCCGGGCCGATCGGCGTCGCCGGCTGTGATGACCGCGCCAGCAGCGATGGCGATCCGGCCTGCGTCTCGGGCGCGCCATCGGCAATGGCGAGGCCGGCCGCACCCGAGGGGATCAACGGTCGTGCCGGTGGCGGCTCGGGCGGCGCCTTGGCGCTGAACCCGGCGGGCATGGTGGGCGCTGCGGTCTCGGCGTCCGGTGCGGCGGGCGCGCTGCCGGAGTCGGCTCCGAGCCCTGCGGGGAACCGTACGACCGCGCCGTGATCGGTCTCGACGGTTTCGCCCTTTTCAGCAAGCGCGCTTGCGACCATGTCGTGCCAGGTCGGCTCAGATGACGGGCGCGAGCCGCGATAGCCGGCAACGATCAACCGGTCGGCGGCGCGGGTCATGCCGACATACAGAAGCCGTCGGTACTCCTCACGCGCGGCTTGTTCCAGCCGGGTCATCGCATCGGCATGCACCTGCGATCTGACACCGGGCGTGCCGCGCCACAAGAACCCTTCAAGGGCGGGCTCGCCGGGACCGCCAAGGCCAATGCGCAGCAGGCCGGGCGCCTGGCTGGCATGAAACGGTGCGCCGCCGCGGTCGACCAGAAAGACGATCGGCGCCTCCAGCCCCTTGGCCCCGTGCACCGTCATGATGCGGACCTCGCCGCGATCGGGGTCCATCTCGCGCTTGATCTGGGGCGCGTGCGTCTCAAGCGCGCTCACAAACGTCTCAAGCGCCGGCGGGCCTGTGCGCTCGGTGGCCAGCGCGAGCGCCAGGAACTCGTCGATCACGTCGCCGGTTTCCGGGCCGAGGCGGCCGGTGAGCCCGGCGCGGGCGTCGCCGGCGGCCAGAACCTGGGCGTAGAAGTCGTGCACCGGCAGGCTGGCCGCCAACTGGCGCCATTCATCCAACTGGCGATGCGCCGTCTGCGCGGTCTTTCCGCCGTGGGTCGCAAGGCGCGTCCACAGCGTGTCGGCGCCGCGATCATGGGCAAGATCGAACAGCGCGTCGTCATCAAGGCCGAAGAGCGGGCTCTTGAGCAGCGCGGCCAGCGACAGATCGTCCGCCGGGTTCAGCATCACCCGGCCGAGCGCGATCAGGTCGAGGACCGCGATATGATCGGTGAGCGTCAGCCGGTCGGCGCCCGCAACGGCGATCGCGCGGTCCTTGAGGGCGCGCGAGAGCGCGTTGACGAAACCGTCGCGCGAGCGCACCAGCACAAGGATGTCGCCGGCCGTGATCGGCTTGCCGGTGGCTGTGTTGACCGTGCCGTTGCCGACCCAGCGGGCGATCGTGTCGGCGATGCGGTCGGCGACAATGATCGCGGGTTCGGCGGTCGCGTCGACCGGGGCCGTCCAGTCCTCGGGCGGATCGGTTCGGGACTTGGCGACCGTCTCCCAGATATCGACCTGTCCGAGGACATCGTTGCCCGAGGCATCCTTGCGCAGTGAGCGATGGCGCACCGGTGCGTCATCGCGCGTCAGGCCGGCGCGCGCCGTCTCGTCGGCGAACACGCAGTCGACCGCGTCGAGGACGGCTTGCGTCGACCGGAACGATGCTTGCAGCCGGACCGTCTCGAACGGGCGCCGCGCCGCGTCGGCCGCGCCGGCAAACAGATCGCGGCTTTCGGCGAACTGGTCCGGATCCGCGCCCTGGAATGAGTAGATCGACTGCTTCTCGTCGCCGACCGCGAACACAGTTCGGCCGGTCTCACTGGCGCCGGCGCCGGCGAAGAACTCGCCCGCCAGCGTGCGGATCACATCCCATTGGGCGGGCGCGGTGTCCTGCGCCTCATCGATCAAGATGTGGTCGATGCCCTGGTCGAGCTTGTAGCGCACCCAAAGCGCGGCGTCGTCGCGCAGCAGCATGTTGGCCGTGCGGGCGATCAGATCCTCGAAGTCGAGAAGGCCGCGCGCGCGCTTCAAGCGCTCATAGCGGGCGATCAGCCCGTCTGCGATCGACAGGACATCGAGCGTGTTGTCGACCTCGGCCATCAGGTGCAGGCGGTCGCGCAGTCGGGCGACATGGGTCCGGGCGGCATCGTACCGTTCGGCGAAGTCGGGCAGCGTCTTGACGGCGCCGGCGCTGAACAGTCGCCCGGTGCCGCGGGCGACGCCCCTTTCGGTGAAGAAGCACGCTTCGAGCATCGCGAAACGCTCGGCCGGATCGGTGGTCCGGCCGGCGGCCAACGCGTTCGTCGTCAGTTTGCGCGCGTCATTGGCGCCCTTGTCGGGCAGGCTGTCGGCCAGTGCTTGCAGCGTGCCGGGATCGAGGCCGGGGAGGGGCCATGCAGATTCGACGAGACTGTCCGAGGTGTCGCTTGCGTCCAGATCGAGCGCCGCATGGTAGGCGTCGCGCCGATCATCGCCGGTGCCGAGTTGCCGGATCAGATCGGTAATGGCGATCCGCCGGGCGACGATCTCATCGAGCAGGTTCTCAAGCCCGTTTTCGCCGGTGATTGCCAGGATGCGCATCACCGCGTCACCGGTGCCCACGGTCAGGCGCGCATCGGCATCGCCCAGAAGGCCACGCCGCGCCTGCGCGACCAAAAGTGCCTGCGCTTCGGGATCGACCAGTTCGAAATGGCCGGCAATGTTGGCCTCGAGCGGAAAGCGGTGCAGCAGCGCTTCGCAAAATGCGTGGATGGTCTGGATCTTGAGCCCGCCGGGCGTTTCCAGCGCGCGCGCGAACAGGGTGCGTGCAAAGGCCATCCGTTCGGCGGCCGGCGGCCTGCCCTCGATCGCGTCGATCTCGGCGCGCAACGCATCGTCGGCCATGGTGACCCACTGGCCGAGCCGGCCGAACACGCGCGATTTCATCTCCGCGGCGGCCGCGCGGGTATAGGTCAGGCACAGGATCTTCGACGGATCGGTGCCGCCGAGCAGAATGCGGATGACCCGCGTTGCCAACACCCAGGTCTTGCCTGCACCGGCATTGGCCGACACCCAGGCCGACTGGACCGGGTCGGCGGCGCGCGACTGATCGGCGCGCGTGCGCGCATCGGGCACCGGGTTTGCGGGCGCGCCCTCAGCCATCGCGGTCAGTTCCCGACGGTGCGTTGATCCATTCGTGCGCGCGGGCGAGATGGTCGTACTCGCCATCGAGCGCGTTTTCGAAGACCGGCATCACGCGCGATGTGTAGCCATTGGCGGGGTCAGCGTAGAAATGGGCAAGGCCGGTGAGTTTCTCCCAGGCGCGCTCGGCGAGCGTCGCAGCATCGTCATTCTTGCCGCCGTTGACGCGGGTCGGCACGATTTCGCCGCGCGGGCCGAGCCGCACATAGATCAGGTCTGCCGGTTCGGCGGTGACATCGGCGAATGCGCCGCGCGCCAGAAGCGCCGCTTCAAGCGGCAGTTGCGGAGCGAGCAGGCGGTCGACCTGTTTGAGCGAGGGCGCCGCGCCGGTCTTGAAATCGATGATGTCGGCGCCGCCGTCATGGCGCGGGTCGATCCGGTCGGCGCGGCCGGTCAGCACCACATCGGTGCCGGCGATCGCGGTGGGTCGGGCGGACAGTTCGGGAAGACGGCCCTTGATCCCGGGATCGCGGTCCCGCTCCCAGGCGACGATGTTGGGGATCGCCGCCGACATGCGCGCCCACCACAGAGCATCGATCTCCGGCGGCAGCGCATCGGCATCGAAGACCGTGCGGGCAAGCCCGGTCAGCGTGCCGACCGCATCGGCGCCGGTGAAATCGATGCCGGCGCGCGCCGCCTCCTCCATCACCGCATGGATCAGCGCGCCTCGATCGGCAAAATCGGGATCGCGCACCAGCGGGTCAAGCCGCTTCAGGCGCAGCACCTTGCGCGCATGGATCGCATAGGGGTCGCGGCGCAGCGTTTCGACTTCTGTGACCGAGAGCCGTTTGGGTCGCGCCGCGATCGGCGGTTTGGGCGCTGGTCGCGGGGCCGGCGACCGCGTGACCGGGTGGTCGACGGCGTCGGCTATCGCGGTATAGCGCGCGCCTTCGGCACGCATCCGCGCGCACGCTGTCCTGCCGGCCAGCGTTTCGAGCCGTTGCAGCCAGCGCGAGGCGACCGACGGCGTGTTGCCCTGGCGCTGCGAGCGCGTCAGAAGCACGCTTGGCTGACCGAGTGCCATTTGCAGGTCGTGTGCGGCCAGACCGATGCGTCGCTCGGGCGGTTGCAGGCCGATCTCATCCTTCATGCGCCGGGTCAGGAACGCGTCATCTGTGGTTTGCGCGGGCCAGACACCGTCATTGAGCCCGCCAAGCACCATCAGATCGACGCTTTGCAGGCGCGCTTCCAACGCGCCCCAGATCGCAATGCGCGGATGGCCGCCATAGTCGGGCTTGATCGCCAGCGTCGCAGTCAGAGCGCGCAGCATGTCCGGCCATTCGTTGATGGCGACATCGAGATTGAGCGGGCATTCGAGCAGCCGCGACAGGAAGCCTTCTAGCGCCTGGCCGGCATCGCCTGCGTAGAGCGTGCCGAACGCGCCATCGGCGTCCGTCGCGATCGCCTCCAGAACCGCCACGGTGGCACGGCCGACGGTGCGCAGGTCCGTGTTCGGCAGTTCGGCCAACGGGGCGAACGCCGCTTCGATGCGGCTGGACAGGGCGCGCACGCGCGCGAAGTCGTCGGGCGTGATGCGGGCGAACCAGTCGGGCTTGCGGCGCCGGTCGTCAGCCCATTGCGTCAGGCCGGCCTCGGCGAACGCGGAAAACGCGGCCAGTGTGATCCGCCCGGTGCCGCCGCGCAGGACCATCATCTCGATCAGATGGGTCGCGCCGGCATGGTCCTCCTCGGTTGCGCCAAATCGCGCCAGCGGGTGTTTGAGGAGCGCCAGCAGCGTTGCCGGGTCCGCTTCGCCGCGCGCCAGATCGACGGCCAGTGCAAGGAGGATGCCCTGCGGTGTCAAGGCGAACGCCGTGCCGCCGGAATCATCGGCGTTGATGCCGAACCGCTGCAATTCGGCCGACACGCGCCGCGCCAGATTGCGGTCGGGCGTCACCAGCGCGGCGGTCTTGCCCGGTTCCAGAATGGCGGCGCGCAGCGCACAGGCAATTGCCAGCGCCTCGGCCCGTTCGTTGGCTGCGTGCAGGATGGCGACGTCATCGAAGGCGCGTTCGGTCAGGCTGGCCTGCTGGTCGGCCCATGCTCCTGTCCGCGGCGCAGGGGCGAGCGCGGCCGCCACCCATTGGCGACGCTCGGCCCGCGTGCCGGCCCGGTCCGTTGCGAGCGGCTCAACGGCATCGTGCGCCACGCCGATGGTGCGCACCAGTTTGCGCATGCCGAACTGTGGATGCCCGATGACCGAGGCGATCTCGCCGGGTGCATCGAGAAGCGCGCGCGTGGGCGCATCGAGCGTGCTGTCATAGCCGGGCAGGACGGCCGCGCCTTGCGGCAAGCGGGCGATGGCCGCGATCAGATCGGCGGTGGCGTTGATGGTGCCGGTCGATCCCGCGACCACGATCGGCCCGTCGGGCGGGCTCGCCCGCAGGCGTTCGGCCTCCGCGCGCAGCATGGCATTGCGGTGCGCGGCCGGATCGAGCCGGCTGCGTTCAGCCAGGTAGTCCGGCCAGCCGCGCTTGACGATCTGCAGGAAGGCAAGCGTGACCTGCCACCATTGCGAGACCTCGGCGGCGGCGGCCGCCTCGATCCGCTCGAAGTCGATCCGTTCTGTTTCGAGCTGATCGATCAACGCGCCGAGATCAGCGGCCATCCAGAACGCGTCGGCGGTGGAGACCGGCGTCGTCAACCGTTCCTCGCCGTAAAGCGCGTAGAGCTGGTCGGTCATCGCGTCGGTCCAGCGCGCGATCATGGTGCCCAGCGCAAGCTGGCGCTCAAGCGGATCGATGGCCGGCGCGATGTCCAGCGCCGTCGTGCCATCGCCGGCAAAGAACGCGGCGTCCTCATCGAACTCACCGAGCGGCCGGATGCGCGGCAACAAGATGGTTTCCGCGCCCAGCGCATCCATGAAGACCGAACGCAGCTCGCGCGCCGCGCGCCGCGTGGGCACATAGATCGTCGCGCGCGCCAGCGACATCGGATCGCCGTTCCAGGCGAAACCGGGCACGAGGCGCCCGTCCAGCAGCGCATCGGCCACCGCCGGCAGAAAGGCGATGCCCGGCGGCACGGTGAACACGCGCCGATGGCTGTAGCCGGCGGTCATGACGACGGTTCGGCGTCCAGCCGCGCGATGAACGCGGTCGGAGCGTCGATCGCGACGCACCGCGCCGTGCCGCCCTCGGTCTCGTCCAGTGCGATCCGGATCGTCGCGTCGGGCAGGGCGGCCGCTGCCCGTTGGGGCCATTCGATCAACGCCGCGCCGGTCTCCAGCGCATCGGTCAGCCCCAGTTCCTCGACCTCGTCGGGGCCGCCGATGCGATAGAAGTCGAAATGGGCCACCGGCGGATCGGTTTGGTAAGTCTGAACGAGCGTGAAGGTCGGGCTGGGCACGTCGAACCGCGTCGTGCCGGCGAGCGCATGGATGAAGGCGCGCGCGAAGCTGGTCTTGCCGGCGCCCAGATCACCCGACAGCGCATAGCAGTCGCCGACACGCGTTATGCGTGCGCAGCGCGCCGCCAGGTCCGCCATTGCGGTTTCCGTGAGCGGTTCGAAACGGCGCTCGGCGCGATCCGCGCCGGGCTTACTGTGCGGCGACGCTGACACGGGTCGGCGCCTGCGGGAAAGTGAATGTCACTTCAGTGCCCTGATCGGGCGCTGAATGGATGGAAACCTCGCCGTCGTGCAGGGTGACGAAGCTCTTGACGATCGCAAGGCCCAGGCCGGCGCCGCGCCGCCGGCCGGCGCGCTCGGTATGAAACCGCTCGAACACATCGGCCAGCGCGCTCTCGTCAATGCCCGGACCGCGATCGCGAACCTTGAAGACAACGCCGGTGTCGTTGCGGGTGACGGCAAAGGTCACCGCCGTCTTGGCCGGGGCGAAATCGGCTGCGTTGGCAAGCACGTTGATCATGATCTGCTCGAGCCGCGCCCGGTCGGCGACGATGCTGCCTGTGTCCGGCTCGACGCGCACGACGAGTTCGATGTCATGCTCATCGAAACGCGGGCGCAGCTTTTCGCCGACGGCGCGCATCACCGGCTCGATCTCGACGGTTTCAAGATCGAGTTCGAGCACGCCCGCATCGATGCTGGCCAGGTCGATGATGTCGCTGGTCAGGTCTTCCAGATCGCGCGATGACGCCGAAATGTGGCTCAGATAGTCGGCCTGCTTTTCATTGAGCGCGCCGGTCGACGCCATGGCGAGCAGTTCGGCAAAGCCCGATATCGAGGTCAGCGGCACACGCAGTTCATAGGACACATGGCGGATGAAGCGGTCGCGCAAAAGCGCGGTCCGCTCCAGCGCCTCGTTGCGGTCGCGCAGTGCGCGTTCGATCTGGTCGGCGGCGGTGATGTCGACGAAGGTGATCATGGTCTGGCCGTTGGGCAGCGGAACGACCGACCATGACAGGGTGCGCTCGTCGGCCTGGGCGCGGCCATTGTCCTCGGCGCGATCGTCCTCGAAACCGGTGACGATGCCGGCAAAATGCTCCCAGGGGTCCGATGTTCCAAGCCTTGCCTGGCAGGCTTCGGCAATGGCCGAAATGTGCACCCGCTCATGCGCCATCAGGTGCGATACGCCCCAGAAGCGCTCAAAGGCCGGGTTGGCCAGTTGCAGCGTGCCGTCCGAGCCGAACACGGCAACGCCCTCGGCCAGATGATCGAGCGTTTCGCCCTGAACGCGCACCATCGTCTCGTAACGGCTTTCCAGATCGATGCGCTCGGTGAGGTTCTCAAACACCCAGGTCAGCCCGCCGCGCGGATGCGGGCTGGCGACCACGCGCATGGTCCGGCCATCGGGAAGGTACCACCAGTGCTGCTGCGCCTCGACCGCCTGGAACGCGGCGAGCAGGTCCTGTTTCCAGCGGCGCCATTCGGGCTGTTCGGGCAGTTTGCCGTCCGCGCGCATACGATCGAGGAACATCGACATGTCGGGTTTGCTGGCCAGAAAGGTGTCGTCCAACTCCCACATTTCGGCGAACGCCTGATTGTGGAACCGCATGCGCGCCTTCTCGTCGAACATCGCAACGGCCGTGGTCAGCTCGTTGAGCGTTTCCTCCTGGCTGCGGATCGTGGTGTTGAGTTCTGCGCGCACCGCCTCGGTCTCGGTGCGGTCGTGGCCAAGTCCGGCAGAGCCGAACGATCCTTCGACATCGAGCACGTCATAGACCATCCGGTCGCCGCGCACGACCGTGGAAACGGTGCCTTCATAGGCGCCCTCGCGCAGGCGGTGCTCGGTCATCGTGGCCGTCGACTGGCTGCCGAACAGTTCGCTGCGTCCGGTCACGACAGCCTCTGCATCGGCGCATTCGACGGCCTTTGCGTAGGCGCTGTTGACCCAGGCCAGCCGGCCGTCGGAGCCACGCAGCCAGACCGGCATGTCGGCGCGATCGAGCAGCGCTTGCAGCGACTGAAGCGTTGCCGCCACCCGCGCGTGTTCGGCGGCCAGACGCGCATGCTCGGCGCGTTCGCCCGAAAGCGAAGCAAAGCGCACGATCGCGCTGCCGCCGGTGGTGCGGCCGCTGACCTCGATCGGGGTGCCGATCGCGGTTTCGACCACGTCATGGAAGGCGATCGCCTTGTCGCGCAAATGGGCGACCGCCTCGTCGAGCCGGGCGGCCGAGCGCGGCTCCAGCCAGCGGCCGAAGGCGAGAAACTCCGAGCGGGCATCGGGCGCGCCGATATGCGGGTCGAGCTTGCCGATCAGCGCCGGACGCACTTCCTTGTCGGCCCAGACGATCGCGCGCTGCCCTTCAGCATTGGCGAGTGCCTCGAGCTGGTTCATCCGCGAGGACATGGCCGAGATCTGGCCGCGCAGCGACAGGTTCTGCGATGCGGTGCGTCCGCGTTCGCGGATCAGCCAGAGCGCGGAGCCGATCGCGGCGGCAAGCGCGCCGGCCAGAAGCGCGAACTGCACGACCTCGACCGTGTCGAAGCTGACGCCGAGCACAGTCATCTCGTCGGGTGCGGGTGCACCGCCCTGTGCCATGGCGATGCCGGACAGGACCGGTGTTGCGATAAGGCAGGTGGCGGCAGAAAGCGCGCGCAGTCCTTTTCGCCGGCGGTCGCCGGCGTCGCTTTGTTGCCCGGTCGACTTGCATCGGATGCGTTGACCCCCGCGCATCCGGCCCGTCTGCGGCATTCAGATCCCCTTTTGCTCGTTCATGCGCAATGCAGCGTTTCCGTCACGGCCGGAGCCGGACGGGCAACGCAGAACACTGAACACACGAATCACCGAACCATAACCGGCGCGGGAATCGCCGTGAAGATGGTTCGGTGCAAAACCGCCGGTTGCGCCGTGTCAGTACCGGTAATGCTCGGGCTTGAACGGTCCCTGGGGCTTGATGCCGATATAGTCGGCTTGCTCCTCGGACAGTTCGGTCAGTCTGGCGCCGATCCGGTCAAGGTGCAGGCGGGCGACCTTCTCGTCCAGATGCTTGGGCAGGACATAGACCTCGTTCTTGTAGGTCTCGCCGCGCGTCCACAACTCGATTTGCGCCAGCACCTGGTTGGTGAACGAGGCGCTCATCACGAATGAGGGATGGCCGGTCGCGTTGCCCAGATTGAGGAGGCGGCCTTCGCTCAGAAGGATCATGCGATTGCCCGACGGCATCTCGATCATGTCC
>CAZSFA010000099.1:0-10872 GCA_964606055.1 uncultured Oceaniradius sp.
ATGTGAGCGAGGCGTCGCGCACGCTGACGACCGAGTTCGATGCGCGCATGGCCGGTCTGGAAAACACGCTCGACAAACGCGGCGGACACCTGCTTGAGGAGTTCGAGACGCGGATTTCGGCGGTCAATACCGGAACCGAACGGCTCAATGCGGCGCTCGACACGCGTTCGCGGCAGCTCAACGAAACGCTGGTCGAGCGCACGCGCGCCATTGCGCAGACGCTTTCGGGCGGCGTCAGCTCGATCATCGAATCGGCGGAGGAGGCCCGCTACGGCGTGGCCCGCCAGACCGGCGAGATCCAGGCGGCCCTCGCCAAGACGCTGGACGAGCGCTCCGCGAGCTTTGCGACGTCGCTCAACGCGGTCGCCGACCGTATGGGCGGTGAAATCGACGCCAAGACCGGCGATCTGGCCGAGCGGTTCCGTTCGGCCACCGAGCGCAGCGTCGAGCGCCTGACGGCCGATGCCGATCAGTTCTCCAAGCGTTTCGACGAGAAGACCGAGGCGGTCTACAACGCGGCCTATCACAACACGCAGAAGCTGACGTCCGCGCTCGACGAGCAGGCGGAGGCCATGGAGCGCCGTTCGGCCGAGATGGCGGCAAAGGTCGCAACGGTCGGCAACGCGACAACCGAGCGCGTCAACGAGAATGCCGATGCGTTCCTGCGCCGGCTCGATGAGAAGACCATCGCGCTCTACGGCGCGGTGACCGCGACGACCGAACGCCTGACCGGTGCGCTCAACGCGCCTGCGGCTGACCTCGAGACCAAGGGCGAGATCCTCGCGCAGCGTCTTGCGGCGGTCTCCAACGAGATCACCGAAACGGTGAAGGTACGCACCAACGCGGCCATGGAGACGATGCGCGATTCGACGCTGTCGATGGAGCAGTCGTTCACCAACCACTCCAACGTGATCGACGAGCGCACCTCGACGATGCAGGAAGCCCTGTCGATGGGCATCGAGAACGTCCGTCGCGTGCTGGAAGACAGCGCCGGCCAACTGGCCGCATCGCTGCGCGAGCGCGTCATGGAGACCCACCGTGCGATCAAGGAAGAGACCGATCGCGTTGCCGAGTTCGGGGCCGAACAGAACACCCAGCTCAGCGAAACGCTGGGCGGCGTCCTGATCGAGCACCAGCGCCGGCTGGCCGAGGACATCAACACCTACGATCAGCGGTTGGGCGAGCACACCGGGTCGATCCGCAGCCTGTTGGACGAGGTGGCCGCGCCGCTCATCGACCGCCTCGGCGCCGATGGCGAACGTGTCACGCAGGCGTTCGCCGATGTTGCGCGCACTGCGACCGAGCAGCTGAGCGCGGACAGCGCGCAGATCGCCGAACGGCTCGACGAGGTGGCGCGTGCCGCCACCGAAAAGCTCAGCGGCGACAGCATGCAGATCACCGACGCCTTCAGCGAAGCTGCCCAGCGGACCACCGAACGGCTCGGCGAGGACAGCGTCCAGATCGCGGACCGCCTGACGGAAATCGCGCAGGCCGCTTTGGAAAAGCTTGGCGCGGACTCCACGCAGGTGACCGATGCCTTTGGCGATGCGGCCCAGCGGACGACCGAGCGCCTTGGCGCCGACAGCGCGCAGATGGCCGAGAACCTGACGCAGATCGTGCAGTCTGCGCTCGACAAGCTGGGTTCGGACTCGGCCCAGGTGACCGACGCGTTCAGCGATGCCGCAGAGCGCACCACCCAACGGCTCGGCACCGACAGCGCGCGCATTGCCGCGCAGATCGCCCAGTCGGCCCAGGAGGCGGTCGATCGGCTCAACACCGATGGCGTGTCGGTCTCCGAGCGGCTGGCCGAGATCGCCAATGCCGCAACCGAGCGCCTGACCAACGATGGCAGCCAACTGGTCGAACTGATCGGCGAGACGACGTTCAATGCCACCGAACGGCTCGGCAACGACAGCGCCCAGGTCGCCACGATGCTTAACGAGGTCGCGCAGGCGGCGACCGAACGGCTGGGCAGCGAAGGCGCCGAGATCGCCTCCATGCTCAAGACCGTCGCCGATGCGGCCACGTCGCAATTGCGCGAAGGCAATGAAGAGGTTCTGGGCGAGTTGACCTCGCAGACCGACAAGACGGTCAACGCGGTCAACGACAACGCCAACAACTTCCTGCGTCGGCTGGAACAGCGCACCGCCGCGCTGCACGGCGCGGTGATGGCAACGACAGAACAGCTGTCGAGCGCGCTGGACGTGCCCGGCGCCGATCTTGACGCCAAGGCCGAGGCGCTCGCCCAGCACATGAGTGCCGTGTCCGGCGACATCGCCGCCGCCGTCGAGGAACGGGCCAGCCAGACCGTCGAGCAGTTGCGTGCGTCCACCGCCGCCGTCGAGCAGTCCATCATGGAGCATGCCGGCATCATCGACGAGCGCACCAACACGATGCAGAACGCCCTTTCTGTCGGCATTGACCATGTGCGCCGGGTGCTGGAAGAGAGCGCCGGTCAACTGGCGGGCGTGCTGCGCGAGCGCGTCGCCGAGACCCGCGAGGCGATCAAGGACGAGACGGCGCGCGTGGCCGCGCTCGGTGCCGAACAGGGCGAGAGCCTGTCCGCGCGGCTCAACGAGATCCTGTCGCGGCACCAGGCCGCTCTCAGCGACGACGTTGCACGCTACGACCGGCAGATCGCCGATCACGCATCGACGATCCAGGAAGCCCTCGAGAAGACGGCCGCGCCGCTGGTCGAACGTCTGGGCAGCGATGGCGCCAACATCGCCGCGCAGCTGGAGGAGGCAACGCAGGCCGCAACCGAGCGGCTGCGCAGCGAGAACGAGGCGCTTGTCAGTGCGCTCGCCAACCAGACGGTCAACACGATCTCGGCCGTCGAGACCATGCAGGGCAATCTCAGCGAGCGTGTCGAGGACCTGCTCGGCCGGCTGCAATCGTCCAACGGCGAGTTGGGCCAGTTGATCGAGGCTGCCAGCGGCAATCTGGGCAAGCTGGAGGGCGAACTGGGCGACCAGACCCGAAGCCTTGAGAACCGGATCGGCAAGATCGCCGAGAACCTTGGCACCACCGTCTCGCTTCTGGGCACCAACGCCGACAAGCTGGACTATGTGTCGAACCGGACCCTGACCGATGTCGATGCGATCGCCAACCGCTTCAACGAGCACTCCAAGGTGCTGGAATCGGCGTCCGACCTTCTGACCAAGGCGCAGGGCAATCTCGACAACAAGCTGGACGACCGCGGCAAGGCACTCGAAAAGCTGTCGACCGGCCTGGTGGCCAAGTCCGACGAGATCGGCAAGCTTCTGGGATCGCTCGAAGAGGTCATCTCCCGCTCGCTGGGCACCGCCGGCCGGACCGCCAAGGAATCGACCGAGCGTATGTCGAACGAGTTGCGCAAGACCGCCGATGGCGCCATGCAGCAGTTCTCCAAGGCGACCGACGAAATGCGGCGCGCCTCGGCCGACATCCGAAACGAGCTGGAAGCGACCCGCAAGGAGGTCAAGCGCGGCGTTCTGGAACTGCCCGAGGAAACCCGCGAAAGCGCCAATGCGATGCGCCGTGCGGTGACCGAGCAGATCAACGCGCTCAAGGAACTGTCACGCATCGTCGACGAGTCAGGGCGGGCGTTCGACAGGGGAGACCGATTGCGCTCAAAAAAGCCGCAAGTCCGGGCGGATAATGGCGGCGTTGCCGCATCGTCCGGACAGGCCGCAACCGTGGCAGCCGTGAAACCGGCCGCTGCGCCGGCCCTGCGCGGCCCGGTGGCCGAAAGCGGCAAAGCACGGCCCACGGCCAATGCGGCGCCGGCGAGCGATCAGCCTTCGGGCGGCTGGGTGCGCGATCTTTTGCGGCGTGCGTCGAGCGATGACGAGCCGGCGTCCAACGGCCGTGCGGCATCGGCGGGCGGCCAGTCGCTCAACTCGCTGACCGTCGAGATCACGCAGGCAATCGAGCCCGATGCGGCGGTTCGGGCCTGGGAGCGGCACCGCCGCGGCGAGCGGGGCGTGTTCTCGCGCGGTCTTTATTCGGCCGCCGGCAAGCGCACGTTCGATGGCATCAAGTCGCGCTATGATGCGGATGCAGCGTTCCGAACGTCCGTCGATCGCTACGTCAGCGATTTCGAGCGGCTGCTCGGCGATGTCGAGCGCACCGATCGCGACGGCCAGACGGCGCTCAACTATCTGTCGTCGGACACCGGGCGCGTCTACACGATGCTCGCCCATGCGAGCGGGCACTTGGGCTGAAGCCCAAATGACACCGGTTCGGCCGGAGGGAAGTTCCGCGCCCTCCGGCCCGACGGGTCTCCGATCAAACGGGACACGCGTCCATCATCGGCAGCGCTCGAGCGCTTGGACCGTTGTCGTGATCATCGAGAGCAGCCGTTTGTCCGTGATGTCGGACAAGTCGACACTCAACTGATCGGAAAGCGTGGCGACGGCGGCGCGCTGAAGCCGCCTTGCTTCCTTGTTCAGTGCGCCTTTTTCTTCTCGCCATTCGCCCGGCTGAATCCAGCTTTCGGGCCACATCTCCCTTGGCAACACCTGCTGCGCGACCTTGCCCCAGATCTTGCGCCAGCCGGGAACGCCGGGGTTGACCGGAATATGGGACGTCGCATCGAGGTACGGGCCGTAGAAGTCGGATTTGGCGCGTTCGGGCATGGTCGGACGCCGCATCTTGAACCCCAGTTCCAGGGCACGTTGCGTCATGAAAGGCTCGTAGACGGGATAGGCCCGCCGAGCGGACTCAAAGTGACCCTTGGCGCCCGCGCGTGTTGCGGGAAGCAGCCTTCGCATCGGTGTCGCGTGCTGAGGGTCCATTCCAATTTGCCGCTCCGCGGCACGCCATCTCTCCGCAATCGACTGCCGGTCATCCTCGCCGAACCGCAGGTAGACGCGGTCGGCCGCCCAAAACGGGGAGGACGAATCGAGCGCACCGGATCGCATTGCCATGGCGCGCCGGTCGCTGAACGTGTCACGCCCTACCAGAATTGGGTCGGCCATGAAGCCGCTGAGGAGGACTTTGGGATGCGCGAGTTCGCCCAACGCACTTGGCGTGAAATGCGCATCGCGCAAACACACGTTCGTTCCGATCTCGGGATGACCGTCCATCAGGATCGCCGAGTAATGATCGCGTACACGCTCGATCTGCGTCAGCGGCACGTCAAGCGTCCGGGCCACCTGTCTGGCAATCAGGCGGTTCAGATTTGGACCCGACGAGATGTTGATCGCCTCCACGTCCAGAAGGCGGTCCCTGTGGATCATCGAAAGCAGGAACCTGCTGTCGAGGCCGGCGCTCAGCGTGATCGTGCCGGTCGTTGAAACCTGGTCGCCGATCATGCGGAACGTGTCGGCGACGATGTCCTGCAGCCTTTCGGCCCAATGGCCCTGACTGGGCTCATCTTCCGGATGCGGCGCCTGCCACCATCGCGTCGATTGCATCGGGCGCGATTGGTCCAGAACCGTCGTCGATCCGGGCGGCAGTTCGCGTATGGTCGTGTAGAGCGTGTGCGGAAAGGTGATCTGCCGCGTACACAGGCGTTCGACGGCCGAAAGCCGGTCAAACGAACTCGGAACAACCATGGCGACAAGGTCCGGGCTGCTACCAAATGCAAACGAGCGTCCCACTTGTCCCAGATAGACCGGGATGCTGCCCAGAGCATCTGTACGGATTTCGATCGTACCGGTTGTCTTGCAGATTCCGATCAGCGCACAGGGATGGTTCGTGCGCGTGTCCATGTGTCCCGATTTCCAGATGCGCGCGATCGCCGCTGTTCTGGATGATGGCTCGTCAGGGACATCCGGTTTTGCTCCGCACAGCGGGTCACCCGAAACGATGGTGATGCGTTCATCGCCATCATGGGGCGCGAGCGACTGATACTGCGAGCCGGTGGAAACGAAACAGCCCCAGCGGCCTTCAAGCTCGTAGACCCTTTGCGAGGGGTAGGATCGCGCAAACCGGCCGATAATGGCGCGAAGGCGACCGACATCGCCTCGGTCGCGCGAGTAGAGAAAATCCATGTGCGAAAAGAAGGCCTGCTGTCGTGACGTCGTGAATGAACGGGTGTGTTGGCAATGACTGAAAAAAAAGTGCGCCGATCTGTGGATGCGCCGGAACGGAATTGTCAGAAGGCACGCATCCTTTCCAAATGGACCGTTTCGCGCATTTGGTTGGTTGCCACATCAGCGCCGGGCGGTCCACTCGACGGGGCCAGTTCGGCGGGCTGCCACTGGGCCATGTTCGAGCGGAGCCGCACGGTCGCGCGAAGCGGGATGCTACTTCTGCGCGCGGGTGGCGCTGACGAGCTGGTCCAGCAATCGTTCCATTTCGGACTTCAGGTCGTCGGCCTTGTCTGCGGCGGACGGCTCCTGCGACGTCGTGCCGGCTTCGACGTGATCCTGCGCGGCCTCGTCCTCGTTCGGGTTGTCCGCTGGAGGCTCATCCGATGATCCGTGCGCGGGGAGCTGATCCGCCACCGCGATTGGCTCGGCGGTCGTTGCCGGCTCGGCGCCGATCCACTCGCCGGCGGTCGAGCGCAGTTCGGCAAATGGCGCCAGCGGCGTGACGTTGGACGCGGGCGGTTGATCCAACTCCGTGCCTGCCGCGTCTGTTTCGGCCGCCGCGCCGGGCGCCTCATTGCGCGTCCGTTCGGTCGGCGCGATCGGCAAGGCAGCGGGCGGCGCGGGCTCGGGTCGTGGTTCAGCGAAGCGATCGAGGTCCCCCGGCGTTCCATTGACGTCCGAACCTGTCCCGGCTTCGTCCGCCGACACCGGCAATTCCGGTTCGGCCTCATCGCCAGCCAGCGGTCCGACAGGCCGGTGGTCGATGTCCGAGGGCGCCGGCGTTTCGACGCCGGCGATGTCGATGTTGGCCGGCATCGGGGCCTGATCCTGCTTCAGCGGCAGAGACATGGTCTCGCCGACGCCTTTGAGGACGCTCGATATCTCGGCCATCATCTCGTCGGTGCTGGCGAGTGCCCGTACTTCTTCGGCACTCATGGCCCCGTCGGGTGACGCATTTGGCGCAGTGCCGGCCAATGCCGGGTCGGCTGCATGGGCCGACGGCAATTCGTCAAGCGGCACAGGGTCCCGCTCGCCTTCCGTGACTGGTGTGGCCCGCGTGGCGGACTGCGGATCGCCATCGCCCATGCCGCCATGGCCGTTTGCCGTGGCCGAACCCGCCTGCGCGACCGGTGGCCGTTCGGCGGGAGGTGTGTGCGGCGCCAGTTCCCGGGAGGCCGCGCTGGCGGCCAATGGCGCCGCGGTGGCAGCCGGCGGCATTGCCGTGTCCACCGGGCTTTCATGGCCATCGGCGCCGGCTTGCGATGGCGCGCCGGCCGGTTGCAGCGCGGCTGCGGCCACGGCCGGTGTGGGTGCGACCTCGGGCCGCTCCGGTGCCGGAACGGGCGTCGGCGACGGCGTCGCCGGCACCGCATCGGCGGAGGGTTTGGGCTGCTGGCGCTTGCCGCGCGACCGCTGGGCGCGCCGCATGGTGGCCTGCTCGGCTTCCTCGATCGCGGCCGATGCGTCTATGTTCTGCTCGATGACCAGATCGTTGGTGCCGCCGATCAGGATCAGGTGCTCGACGCCGTCGCGCCGGACCAGCACCAGCCGCCGCCGGTTGTCGACCGCCGTCGCGTCCATCACCGCAAGGCGCGGGCGGCGATTGCGGCCCACCGACATGAAAAGGCCGCTGCGCGAGCGGCGCAACTGGACGAACACGATCACCGCCAGCAATGCGGCCAGCAGCAGCAACATGCCCCATGCCGCGGGCGCAGTGGCGCCGTTGGTGAACAATCCGGTCAGCCAGGTCATACCGCCCTCCTACTCCCTGCTGTTGAACTGCTAGCAACAACCCGCTGCCCGCACAAATTTCTGTTGGCGGGGTTTCGCCTTTATACCGATTATGATTCAACGATTCCGGGCGCTTCGAACTGGCAGACAAAATTGTGGAAAATGGGACGAGACCGACCGCAAAGGCCAGGCGGGTCCAACGCCGCCTGAAACCGCATGTCAGACCGGCCAACGGGCCTTCCACAACTGTCCGATTGACCATTGCCGGCGCGATCGCGCTTGGCGTGGCGGCATTCGTCTTCATCTTCCGCGACGGCATCAACGAGGGCTTCCTGCTCGCGCTCTTGGGCATCCTTGCGATGGTCGGGGTGTTCTACCTGTTTGCGTCGCTGATCGGGCTGGTGGAGTTCTTCGGCGAGGCGCGCGACGCCGAGGTGGTCAACGCGTTTGCCGAAAGCCTGGGCGAGGGCGTGTGCATCACCGATGACAGCGATGCGGTCGTCTACACCAACAGTGCCTATCGGGCGCTGATCGGCACCGGCGGCGATGTCGCCGCGCAAACGCCGGAACTGGTCCTGTCGCGCCATGACGATGCGGCCAACGCGCTCTACCGGCTGGCCAACAGCGCGGCGCGCGGCGCCGATGCCGAGGAGGAGTTTCGGCTGTTGCGCGGCCTTGGCGAGGCGGCTGGCGAACCGCGCTGGTACCGTGCCAGCGTTCATCCGGTGCCGACCCGTGTCGCTCCGCATCCGCTCAAGGCCTGGCGCATCGCCGATATCACCAGCGAGCGCGAGGCGCAGGAGGCCTATTTCCTCGAACTGCAAAAGGCGATCGATCATCTCGATCGTGCGCCGGTCGGCTTCTACTCGGCCGATGCGAGCGGCCAGGTCCAGTACATCAACGCGACGCTGGCAGAATGGCTCGGCATCGACCTGACAGGCTTCGTGCCGGGCGCGGTCAAGCTGGACGATCTGATCGTGGGCGAGGGCCTCACGCTGCTGTCTGGCGTCAAGGCCGAGCCGGGCAACGTGCGCAGCGCGATCGTCGAAGTGGACCTTGCCAAGTCCAATGGCGAGCGGCTGCCCGCGCAACTGGTGCATCGCGTTCAGACCGCGCGCGACGGCACGGCCGTTCCGTCGCGGACCATCGTCATCCATCGCGGCGAGGGCGAGGGCCGGGCGCAGGACCTGCGCAGCGCCGAAGTGCGTTTCACCCGCTTTTTCAACTCGACGCCCATGGCGATCGCCGCGCTCGACGCCGATGGCCGCATCCTGCGCACCAACGCTTCGTTCGCCGTGCTGTTTGCGCCGATGGCCGATCACGACGCGATCGCGCGCCAGGTCAAGTTCGAGGCGATCATTCACGAGCGCGACCGGGAACGTTTCGACAAGGCGTTCGCCGCCGCCCGGGCCAACAAGGCCAAGATCGAGCCGTTCGACACGGTCCTGCCCGGCGACGGCGAGGAACGCCATGTGCGCATCTTCGTCAACGCCGTCACCGGTCCGGTCGAGACCGCCGGCGGCGAGGAAGCCGCCATCGTGCACGCGATGGACACGACCGAGCAGAGGGCACTCGAGGCGCAGATGGCGGAAAGCCAGAAGATGCAGGCCGTCGGCCAGCTTGCCGGCGGCATCGCGCACGATTTCAACAACGTCCTGACCGCCATCATCATGGCGTCGGACCTGCTCCTGACCAACCACCGGCCGTCCGACCCTTCGTTCCCCGACATCATGAACATCAAGCAGAACGCCAACCGCGCCGCATCGCTGGTGCGGCAGCTGCTGGCGTTTTCGCGTCGCCAGACGCTGCGGCCCGAAGTGCTCTCGCTGACGGATGTTCTGGCTGATCTGCGCATGCTGCTCAGCCGGCTGATCGGCAACGAGATCAAGCTGACCATCGAGCACGGGCGCGATCTGTGGCCGGTCAAGGCGGATCTGGGCCAGTTCGAGCAGGTGATCGTCAACCTCGCGGTCAATGCGCGCGACGCGATGGAGGAGGGCGGCGAACTTGCGATCCGCACCCGCAACGTGGCGGCCGATGCGGTGCCCGACGCGGGCAGCGAAGCGGTCGAGCCCGGTGATTACGTGGCGATTGATGTCGCCGACACCGGCACCGGCATTGCGCCCGACGTGCTCGAACAGATCTTCGAGCCGTTCTTCACCACCAAGGAGGTCGGGCGCGGCACCGGGCTGGGGCTGTCGATGGTCTACGGCATCGTCAAGCAGACCGGCGGGACGATCTTTGCGACCTCCGAAGTCGGCGAGGGGACGACGTTCACGATCCTCCTGCCGCGCCATGTCGCCGACGCCGCCGAAGTCGCGCCGCAGCGCAAGGAGGTGCCTGACGAGGCCAAGCGCGACCTGTCCGGCTCGGCGACGGTGCTGTTGGTCGAGGACGAGGACGCGGTGCGCATGGGCGGGGTGCGGGCGCTGACCTCACGCGGCTACACCGTGCTGGAAGCCGCCGACGGCATGGAAGCGATGGAGGTGATGGAGGAGGCTGGCGACACGGTCGACATCGTCGTCTCCGACGTCGTGATGCCCGAAATGGACGGCCCGTCCTTGCTCCGTGAAGTGCGGGCGAGCCGGCCCGACATCAAGTTCATCTTCGTCTCCGGCTATGCCGAGGACGCGTTTGCCAAGAACCTGCCCGAAGGGGCGCAGTTCGCGTTCCTGCCCAAGCCGTTCTCGCTCAAGCAACTGGCCACCAAGGTCAAGGAGACGCTTGACGGGGAATGACCCGAGCCGCCTAGCGGCGGCGTTGGCCGGCGCGCACGGGCACGAGTTCCCCGGCATTGTGGCCGAGCGTGTTGAGCGCGATGGCGCGCCGCGCAAGCTGGCGCGCCTCGACCATCAGGCCGGCATTCTTGAGCAGCTTGGCCTGCTTGATCATCATCCGCGCCAGGTCGAGGACCGTGTCGGTTTTCGTGGTCATGGCGTTTCTCCCTGTTCGCCCGAGGACCGATGCGGGCCCTGTGCCCGCGTTTTCATTGTGTGACGGGGGAGACGATCGCGCCAGTGGGGGCGCGGTGAACACTGCGTTACCCAGTCGTGAGCAGCGGGATCGGCGGACCGGTCCCGGATGTCTTCAAATGGCGCAAGGCCGCTCGGCTCTGTTCTGT
>CAZSFA010000100.1:0-10657 GCA_964606055.1 uncultured Oceaniradius sp.
CGCCGGGCGCGCGGCTGCTCGTTTTGACCCGTGACGGCGAATCGCCCGCCGAGATTGCCGGGCTGCTGCGCGATCGGGGCTATGGTGCCTCCAAACTCACTGTGTTGGCCGCGCTGGGCGGGCCTGATGAAGCGATCTTTGCGGGCACGGCCGATGCGCCGCCCGCCGATGTGCCCGATTTCCACACGGTTGCCGTCGAGTGCGTCGCCGGCCCCGATGCGCTGATCTTGCCGCGCACGGGCTTGCCGGACAGCGCGTTCGAGCATGACGGCAAGATGACCAAGCGCACGCCCCGCGCGCTGGCGCTGGCCAAGCTGGTGCCGTTGCGCGGGCAGGTGTTGTGGGACATCGGCGCCGGCTGCGGTTCGATCGGTGTCGAGTGGATGCGCGGCGCGCCCGAAGCGCGCGCCATCGGCATCGAACCCAAGACCGAACGCCGTGTGATGGCGGCGCGCAACGCGCTGGCGCTTGGCACGCCCAAACTGACGCTGATCGAAGGCACTGCGCCCGACGCGCTCGACGGGCTCGAATCACCCGATGCCGTGTTCATCGGCGGTGGCCTGTCGGAGGCATCGATCGCCGCGTCGATGGCGGCGCTCAAGCCGCATGGCAGGCTGGTCGCCCATGCGGTCACCCTGGAAAGCGAGGCGGTGTTGCTGGCAGCGTTTGCTGCGCACGCGGGCGAGTTGCAACGCATCGCAGTCGAGATCGCCGCGCCCGTCGGGCCGTTTCACGGCTGGCGGCCGTCAATGCCGGTCACGCAATGGGCCTGGATCAAGCGGCCATGAGCGCGGGCACGCTTTACGGCGTCGGCGTCGGCCCGGGCGCGCCCGACCTGATCACCATGCGCGCACACCGGATCATCACGCAATCGCCGGTGATTGCCTGGCCAGCACCGGACACGGGCGACAGTTTCGCGCGCTCGATCGTTGCCGAACTCATCGGCACCGACACGATCGAGATCGCCATTCGCGTGCCGATGCGTGTCGAGCGTTTTCCGGCTGCCGAGGTCTATGACCATGCCGCCGGAGACATCGCAGCGCATTTGCAGGCCGGCCGCGACGTGGCGGTGCTGTGCGAGGGCGACCCGTTCTTCTACGGCTCGTTCATGTATCTGTTCGGAAGGCTGGCCGATCGTTTCCGCACGCAGATCGTGCCGGGCGTCTCGTCGCTGGTTGCGGCGGCCGGCGCGCTCGGCCAGCCGCTGGCGGCGCGCAATGCGGTCTTGACCGTGATCCCGGCGCCGCTCGACGATGCCCTGATCGCGCGGCACCTGGATACCTGTCAGGCGGCCGCGATCATCAAGGTCGGCCGGCATCTGCCGCGCATCCGCGCGCTGCTCGACCGGCTGGGCCTGACCGATGCTGCGCTTTACGCCGAACGGGTCAGCCTCGAAACCGAGCGGCTCAGCCCGCTTGCGGATCTGCCCGACGCGACCGCACCCTATTTCTCGATCATCCTCGTCCAGAAGGACGCCGAAGCCCTGGTGGTGCGATCGTGAACGCGCCGGCCATCATCGTCCTGTCGCCGTCGGCGCTGCCGGCTGCGCGCCAGATCGGCTCGGCGACAGGTGGAACGATCCACGGCGCGGCGCGGCGTGTGCCGCAGTCCGAGGCTGATCGGCAGTTCACCGATGCCGGCGATCATCTGCGCGCGCTGTTCGCCGATGGCACGCCGATTGTCGCGATCATGGCGGCCGGTGCGGTGATCCGGCTTTTGGCGCCAGCCCTCGCCGGCAAAGCCGCCGAACCGCCGGTGATCGCAGTTGCCGAGGACGGCAGCGCCGTCGTGCCGCTGCTGGGCGGGCATCGCGGTGCGAACGATCTGGCGCGCGTGGTCGCCGCCGCGCTCGATTGCGACCCGGCCATCACCACGGCCGGCGATCTGCGCTTCGGTGTCGCGCTGGATGCGCCGCCCGAGGGCTACACGCTTGCCAACCATGCCGATGCCAAACCGTTCATGGCCGATCTGGTCGCCGGCGCGCCGGTGCGGCTTGAGGGCGATGCGCCATGGCTGAGCGGCTCCGATCTCACCTTCGCCGACGATGCCGGCCATCGCCTCGTGGCAACCGAGGCACCAGCCGACGGCAGCGCCAGGACGCTGGTCTATCATCGGCGCGTGCTGGCGCTCGGCATGGGCTGCGAGCGCGGCTGCGATCCGGCGGAAGCCATCGATCTCGCCGAGCGGGCGCTGGCGGATGCGGGTTTGGCGCCGGAAGCCGTGGGCGTCGTCGTCTCGCTCGATCTGAAGGCGGACGAACCGGCCGTCCATGCTGTTGCCGAGCGCTTTGGCGTGCCGGCGCGGTTTTTCGATGCCGCGACGCTTGAGGCCGAGACGCCGCGCCTCGCCAATCCGTCGGACATCGTTTTCGCCGAGGTGGGCTGTCATGGCGTGGCCGAGGGCGCGGCGCTGGCCGCCGCCGGAGCGGAAGGGGCGCTGATCGTTGAAAAGCGCAAGTCGGCGCGCGCCACATGCGCCATTGCCCGCGCGGCCGAACCGTTTGTCGCGGCCCGCCTGCCGGGCCGCGCGCGCGGCAGCCTTTCGGTCGTCGGGATCGGTCCGGGGTCGCACGAGTGGCGATCGCCGCAGGCAACCGCGATGATCGCGCGCGCGACCGACCTTGTCGGCTACTCGCTCTATCTCGATCTGGTCGGTTCGCTCGCCGGCGGCAAGACCCGCCATGATTTTGATCTCGGCCGCGAGGAGGATCGCGTGCGCCATGCGATGGAACTGGCGGGGCAGGGGCGCGATGTCGCGCTGGTCTGCTCGGGCGATGCTGGCATCTATGCGATGGCGACGCTGGTCTACGAACTCATCGATCAGGGCACGTTGAGCGAACCCGCGCGGCGGATCGCAATCGCCGTCGCGCCGGGCATTTCGGCGTTGCAGGCGGCTGCGGCCCGTGCCGGCGCGCCGCTTGGGCATGATTTCTGTGCGATTTCGCTGTCCGATCTGCTCACGCCCTGGGCCGACATTCAGCGCCGGGTGCGCGCGGCGGGCGAGGGCGATTTCGTCGTCGCCTTCTACAATCCCGTGTCGAAGCGTCGGCGGACCCAGCTGGCATGGGCGCGCGAGGAGTTGCTCGCCCATCGCCCGGCGGACACGCCGGTGATGCTGGCCAGCAATCTGGGCCGTGACGGCGAAGCGCTGCGCATCGTGCCGCTTGGCGCCTTGTTGGTCGATGACGTCGACATGCTGACGGTGGTGATCGTCGGTTCATCGGACACGCGTACGGTCGCCACCGGCGACGGCCGGACCTGGGTCTACACGCCACGCGGCTATGCGGGAAAGTCCAGGGGGAGCCCGACATGACTGTCCACTTCATCGGCGCCGGACCGGGCGCCGCCGATCTGATCACCGTGCGCGGGCTCAGGCTCATCGAGCGCTGTCCGGTGTGTCTTTATGCCGGTTCGCTGGTGCCGCCCGAGGTCGTCGCCGCCGCGCCCGAGGGTGCGCGGGTGATCGACACCGCGCCGATGCATCTTGACGCGATCATCGCCGAGATCGAGGCGGCGCACGCCGCGGACCTCGATGTCGCGCGCGTGCATTCGGGCGACCCGTCGATCTATGGCGCGATCGCCGAGCAGATGCGGCGATTGGATGATTTGGGCATCGCCTATGACGTCGTGCCCGGCGTTCCGGCCTTCGCCGCCGCAGCAGCAGCGCTGAAGACCGAGCTGACCCTGCCCGAGATCGCGCAGACCGTGATCGTCACCCGCACGTCGGGCAAGGCATCCGCCATGCCCGATGGCGAGGAACTGGAGACGCTGGGCCGGTCGGGCGCGACGCTGGCGATCCACCTGTCGATCCGCAATCTCGACCACATCCGCCGGGCGCTCGAACCGCATTATGGCGCCGACTGCCCGGTCATCATCGCCTATCGCGCGACATGGCCGGACGAGAAGTACATCCGAACGACACTGGCCGACATGAAGGCGCAGGTGCGGGCGGAAAAGATCACCCGCACGGCGCTGGTGCTGGTCGGGCCGGTGTTCGGCGCGGCCGAGTTCCGCGACAGCGCGCTTTACGATGCCGGGTTCAGCCATGTCCTGCGTAACGCCGGCAAGAAACGTGTCAGCGGGTGATCATGATCACCGTGATGCCGAGCGTCCGCGCCGCTTCGATCTTGCCATAGCCGCGCGCGCCGCCCGCATTGCGCGCGACGACATGGGTGACGGCATGGGCGCGCATGAGATCGGCTTCCGCCACGCTCGTCGCGGCCGGCTTGCCGATGACCAGCGTGTGACGGGCAAACGGCAATGGCGCGGCCGGCGGGTCCACCATGCGGACGATGAAATGGACGTCGGCGCGGGTGACGAACGGGGCCAGATGCTGGCTGCCGAGCGCGAGCAGGACACTGGCGCCGGGGGCGATCGCCCGCGCGGCGTCGGCTTCGCCCGCGACCTCGATCCATTGATCGCCGGGACGGCGCGACCAAGGGGGACGGCTGCGCACCTCGAAGCTCACGCCGGTCGTTGCGGCGGCGGCACGCGCATTGGCCGAGATTTGGCGTGCGAAGGGGTGAGTGGCATCGATCAGCGTGTCGACGCCTTCCTCGCCGATGTAGCGCGCCAGCCCGTCGGCGCCGCCGAACCCGCCGACGCGCAGCTCTCCGGCCACCGGTTCGGGCGATCGCGTGCGCCCGGCGAGCGAGGTGATCACCCGCGCATCGGGATGGCGCGCGACCAGTTCGGTGGCAAGGTCGGCCGCCTCGCGCGTGCCGCCCAGGATGAGCACGGTCCTGGTCATGCAAAGCCCGTACGCGCGATGACGGTGCCGGCGCGATCAACGATCATGCATTCGGCCGCGACCGGCGCGCCGCGCAGCGTCTCCTTGATCACGGTCAGGGCACGGGCCGCGATGTCGGTCGCCATGTCGATGTCCGATGCGCGAGTCATCTCAAGCACATGGCCGGCGGTGTTCGCAGATTGAATCCGGTCGATCATGTCTTCGTTCGCGCCCCTTGCGGCCGCGATCCCGGCCAGAAAGGCCATGTCGACCTGGCTGCGCGCCGAATGCAGGTCGAGCGCGCCCTGTGCCAGCTTGGTGATCTTGGCGAAGCCGCCCGCGATCGTCAGCTTTGGCAGCGGGTGGGCGCGCAGGTATTTGAGCAGCCCGCCCGCGAAATCGCCCATGTCGAGCAGCGCGATTTCGGGCAGGTCGTAGATCGCCCGGGCCGCGTCTTCCGATGTCGAGCCGGTGGCGCCGATCACATGCGGCAGGCCGGCGGCGCGGGCCACGTCGATGCCGCGATGGATGGAGTGAATCCATGCCGCGCAGGAGAACGGGTGCACGATGCCGGTCGTGCCAAGGATCGATATCCCGCCGACGATGCCAAGCCGTGGGTTCCATGTCCTGGTTGCGATTTCGGCGCCACCGGGCACTGTGATGGTGATGGCGATGTCGGCCGCCACGCCATGCGCCGCGCAGAGGTCGGTGACGACATCGGCCATCATCGCGCGGGGCACCGGGTTGATCGCCGCCTGACCCGGTGCGACCGGCAGGCCGGCCATGGTAACGGTTCCGACGCCGTCGCCGGCATGAAAGGTCAGGCCGCCGCCCGGTGCGCCGCGTGCAACCCGCGCAATGATCATCGCTCCGTGCGTCACATCGGGGTCATCGCCCGCATCCTTGACGATGCCGGCCTCGGCAAAACCATCGCCAAGTGCCTCATGGGCCAGCGCAAAGGCCGGTGTTTCGCCCTTGGGCAGGGTAATTGTCACCGGATCGGGAACATCGCCGGTCAGCAGGGCCGTCAGCGCGGCCTTTGTGGCGGCGGTGGCGCACGCGCCGGTTGTCCAGCCGCGCCTGAGCGGCCCGGCAGGCTTGCGCGCCGCAGCGTCGGTTTTTTCGCCCATTGGCCGATCGGTCATTGCTGACTTATAGGTGAGGGGTGATGGCAGACAAAGCACACAGACTTGGCGTGGTAACGCCCCTTCCGGAGTTCACGCCCGGCCATGTGTGGCTGGTGGGGGCGGGTCCCGGCGATCCGGGGCTTTTGACGCGGCTCGCCGAGCACGCGCTCGCCCACGCCGATGTGATCGTGCACGACGCACTGGTCGATGCGGCCTGCCTTGCGCTGGCCCGGCCCGGCGCGCAACGCGAATATGCCGGCAAGCGCGGCGGCAAGCCCTCGCCCAATCAGCGCGACATTTCGTTGCGCCTTGTCGAACTGGCGCGGCAAGACAAGCGCGTTCTGCGGCTGAAGGGCGGCGATCCATTCGTTTTCGGTCGCGGAGCCGAAGAGGCGCTGACGCTGGTTGCCCATGACATCGCCTTCCGCATCGTGCCCGGCGTGACGGCCGGGATCGGCGGCCTTGCCTATGCCGGCATTCCGGCGACGCACCGCGACACCAACCATGCGGTGACGTTCCTGACCGGCCATGATTCGAGCGGCCTTGTGCCCGACGCCATCGACTGGAACCATGTTTCGCACGGTGCGCCGGTCATCGTCATGTACATGGCCATGAAGCACATCGGCGCGATCGCAGCGCGTTTGATTGAAGCGGGGCGGCCGGCGTCCGAACCGGTCGCCTTCGTATGCCACGCGGCAACCGACCGACAGCAGGTGCTGGAAACCACGCTGGGCGCGGCCGAACGCGATGTCGCAGCATCCGGCCTTGCGCCGCCGGCCATCGTCGTCGTCGGCGATGTGGTGCGGTTGCGCGCCGGGCTCGACTGGCTGGGTGCACTCACCGAAGGCCGCGCGCTCGATGCCGATCCGCTTGGCGCCAAGCTGCGCGATCGCGCCGGATGAACGGCTTCCTGATCGCCGCTCCGCATTCGGGCAGCGGCAAGACCGTGGTCACGCTGGGCCTCTTGCGGGCGCTTGGCGCATCGGGCGTTGAAGTCGCGCCAGCCAAGGCCGGACCGGATTACATCGACCCGGCCTTTCATACCGCGGCGAGCGGTGAAACCTGCCTCAACCTTGATCCATGGGCGATGCGGCCGGGCCTTTTGCGCGCGCTCGCCGAGACCCATGGCCGCGACCGGCTGCTGGTCGTCGAGGCGATGATGGGGCTGCATGACGGCGCCGCCGACGGGAGCGGCAGCGCCGCCGATCTGGCCGCATTGCTCGGCCTGCCGGTGGTGTTCGTGGTTGATGCCTCGCGAATGGCGCAGTCGGTTGCGGCGCTGGTTGCCGGCTATCGCGATCATCGTGCCGATGTGCCGATTGCCGGCGTCATTCTCAACCGCGTGGGCAGCGCGCGACACGAGGCGATGCTGCGCGCGGCGCTTGGCGAGACGGCGGTTCTCGGCGTGGTACCAAACGATGCAGACCTTGCCCTGCCTTCGCGGCATCTGGGTCTGGTTCAGGCGGGCGAGCATGGCGCACTCGAATCGTTCATCGATCATGCCGGCCGGGTCATGCGGCGGCACTGCGACCTGCCCGCGATCGGAGGGCTGACGATCGGGCAGTCCCTTGTCGATGCGGGGTCGCCTTCATTGTTGCCGCCGCTCGGCCAGCGCGTGGCCGTTGCGCGCGATGTCGCATTCGCCTTCGCCTATCCGCATCTGCTCGATGGTTGGCGGGCGCAGGGTGCGGAACTGTCCTTCTTCTCGCCGCTGGCCGATGAAGCGCCCGCGCCCGACGCCGACGCCGTGTTCCTGCCCGGCGGGTATCCCGAACTCCATGCGGGCGCCATCGCCGCCGCCAACACGTTCCGCGCCGGCATGACGGCCGCGCGCGACCGGGGCGCGGCGATCTATGGCGAGTGCGGAGGCTACATAGTGCTCGGCCAAACACTGACCGATGGCGATGGCGCAGCGCACGCCATGCTCGGCCTATTGCCGGTGGAAACCAGTTTTGCGGCGCGCAAGCGTCATCTGGGCTACCGCCGGCTCGCGCCGCTGGCCGCCAGCCCGTGGCCGATGCCGCTGACCGCGCACGAGTTCCACTATGCATCCATCGTTCGCGAAGGGACGGGAGAGGCTCTTTTTGCGGCGCGCGATGCGCTGGGTGCCGATCTGGGGCAGTATGGGCGGCGAGTCGGCGCCGTGAGCGGATCGTGGTGCCATGTGATCGACCGGGCATAGGGCCAACCGATGCGCAACCTGCCACGTCATGGCGGCGGACTGGACGCCGCGATCGTCGAACATGGCGGCGCGCGCGAGGACTGGTTGGACCTTTCGACCGGCATCAACCCGCATGCCTGGCCGGTGCCGCCGATCCCGGCCGAGGTGTGGCATCGCCTGCCCGAGCAGAGCCTTGAGGACTATGCGCTCGACGCGGCGCGCGTTTACTACGGCGTGCCCGAAGGGGCCGCGATCATCGCCGCGCCGGGCACGCAGGCGATCATCCAGCGGCTGCCGCAATGGGTGGGGCTGAACCGGCGGATCGGCATTGTCGAGCCGACCTACAACGAGTTCGAGCGCTGTCTTGCGACGCGCGACCGGATTGTCGGGCGGTTGCGCGACATTCCAAAGCCCGAGGACGGGTTTGACTGCGTCGTCATCGGCAACCCGAACAATCCGGACGGGCGCTACGTGGGCGAAGGCCATGACCAGACCGCCATCGACGCGATACGGGCGCAAAATGGACTGGTGATCGCGGACGAAGCCTTTGCCGATGTCGCGCCGGAGGCCTCGCTCGTGCCGCAGACCGGGCCGGACGGGCTGCTCGTCCTGCGCTCATTCGGCAAGTTCTTCGGCCTTGCCGGCATTCGGCTCGGTTTTGCCATCGGGCCGCCCCGTGATGTGACGCGGTTGAAGGCCCTGCTCGGGCCGTGGGCGGCGCCGGGACCGGCGCTGTTCATCGCCGGGCGCGCCATGCGCGACATCGCATGGATCGCCGAAACGCGTACCCGGCTGGTGCGCGATCGCATGCGACTGGCGAGCCTGCTTGCGAGCCACGGCCTTCAGACCATCGGCGGCACGGACCTGTTTGTCCTTGTCGCGCATGATCGCGCGCCGGCCATCCACGAAGCGCTCGCCCGCGCCCACATCCTGACGCGCGCCTTCGCCGAGGATGCGTGCTGGCTGCGTTTCGGCCTGCCGGCGGACGAGGCGGCGCTGGGCCGGCTCGATGCGGCGCTTGCCAACGCGGTCTGACCGACCCATCTGCGGGCGACCATGGCTGAACACCTCGTCATCTTGCTTGTCGCGCTCTTGATCGACCGGTTCGTCGGTGATCCCGATTGGCTTTGGGGCCGCGTTCCGCATCCGGTGGTCGGCTTTGGCTGGCTGATCGGCGAGGCGGACACGCGGCTGAACACGCCGGGCCGCAGCGAGACCGAGCGCGAGAAATGGGGCTTTGTCGCAATCGCGGGCCTGATGATCGGCGCGGTGATCGTGGGCGTGTTCCTCCATGATCTGTTCGCCGCGTTCGGCGGTCTTGGTCTTCTGGCCGAAGTGGTCATCGTCGCCGTCCTCCTGGCGCAGAAATCGCTTGCCGACCATGTGCACGCCGTCGCGGCGGGCCTGCGCGCCGAGGGGCTTGTCGGCGGCCGCAAGGCCGTGTCGCGGATCGTCGGGCGCGACCCCGAAACGCTGGACGAAGCGGGCGTCAGCCGCGCCGCGATCGAGAGCCTTGCGGAAAACGCGTCCGATGGCGTCGTCGCGCCGGCCTTCTGGTATGCGGTGTTCGGGTTGCCCGGATTGCTGGCCTACAAGCTGCTCAACACCGCCGACTCGATGATCGGCCACAAGACCGATACCCATCGCGCGTTCGGCAAGGCGGCGGCCCGGCTGGACGATCTCGCCAATTGGGTGCCTGCACGACTGACCGCGCTCCTCATTCTGCTGCCGACTGGCTGGGACAGTCTGCGCGCGCGTTGGGCGACCGTCGTCGGCGACGCGGGACTGCACCGCTCGCCCAATGCCGGCTGGCCCGAATGCGCCATGGCCGTCGTCACGGGTCTGGCGCTCGGTGGCCCGCGCTCCTATGGCGAGGATCGCGCCGAGGAAGCCTTCATGAACGGCGAGGGGCGCATGGATGCCGATGCCGGCGACATCGACCGTGCGCTCGACGTCTTCTGGCGCGCGATGACGGGACTGGCGATCGTCGTCGGGGTCCTCGCGCTCGTCGCTGCCTGAGTCATGACGGCCTTCCGGTGACCGGCAGCGGCCTTGCGCGGATGCCCACGCGCCGTTCGATGGCGCGATGCAGGTCGGGCGCGGCGGCGACAAGGCGTTGCGCCGCCTCGGTCTGCGGGTCATCGAGCACGTCGGCGGTCGCGCCGCGCTCGACGATCCGGCCATGGTCCATGACCATCACCTCCTGCGTGATCGCGCGTGCCACCGTCAGGTCATGCGTGATGAACAGGTAGGCAAGGCCCAGTTCGTCGTTGAGCTTGGCGAAGAGATCGAGGATCTGCGCGCGGATCGACACATCCAGCGCCGAGACCGGTTCGTCGCAGACGACCAGCTTCGGCCGGGTGATGATCGCGCGCGCGATGGCCAGTCGCTGGCGTTGCCCGCCGGAGAACTCATGCGGATAGCGGAACATCGCTTCGCCCGGCATGCCCACCTCGTCGAGCGCGATCGCCACCCGGTCGCGGCGCTCTGACCGCGCAATCGGCGTCTCTTCCAGATGCAAGGGTTCGGCCACCAGGCGCTCGACCGTCTGGCGCGGATTGAACGAGCCGTAGGGGTCCTGAAAGACCACCTGCATCTCGCGGCGGGCCAGACGCAGATCGCGGTCATCGAGCGCCGATGT
>CAZSFA010000101.1:0-10469 GCA_964606055.1 uncultured Oceaniradius sp.
ATTTCTTCAACGTCAGGCCACGTCGGCCAGCGGGGCGCGGCGGCTGCGTGTAGCAGGCGACGATGTCGTGACCGGCGCCGTGCAGCGCCTCAAGCGTCGGCACCGAAAACGCCGGCGTTCCCATGAAGATGATGCGCATGGCGTTGCAGACGGCGTCAGGCGACGATGCGGTCGTCGCCGCGCTGCCTTGCGAGCTTGCGGAAGCGCTTGATCACCATGTCGCGCTTGAGCTTGGAGATATGATCGATGAACAGGACGCCGTTCAGGTGATCGATCTCGTGCTGAAGGCAGGTGGCCAGAACGCCATCGGCTTCCAGCGTCTGTTCGGTGCCGTCGCGATCGATGTAGGTCACGGTCACCGATGCGGGGCGCTCGACATCGGCATAGTAGTCCGGGATCGACAGGCAGCCTTCCTCGTAGACGCCGGTATCGTCGGAACTGGCAACGATTTCGGGGTTGATCAAAACGTGCGGCGCCTTGGGCTCATCTTCCTTGGCGACATCGGCGACCAGCATACGGATCGGTTCGCCGATCTGGATCGCAGCAAGGCCGATGCCGGGCGCGTCATACATCGTCTCGAGCATGTCGTCGGCCAGCGCGCGCAACTGATCATCGACGCGCTCGACGGATTTCGAACGTTCGCGCAGGATCGGATCGGGCAACAGGACAAGTGGTTTGACAGCCATGATCGTCAGTTAGGCAAGACGCTGCGCAAGGTCAATCGGTGCGGCGACAGCCGGTTCGGCAGCGGGGCCGCGAATCGCCTATGATCGCCCCATGGACAGTACTTCTTGGATCGACAGGGACATCATCACCATCGGCGGACAGGCGATCGATGGCGGCATGGCGGCATTGGCGGCGGTGCTGGTCGCCTTCGCCGTTCTCGCCATCGCGCTGTGGCGCAACACGGCATCGAGCCGCAACGCCCTGACGGCGGCGCAGGCCCGCGCCGAACAAGCCGAAGCCCGGCTCGGCGACATCCAGGCAACCCAATCGGACATGCAGGGCCGGCTGGCCGCGATGGCCGACATATTCGGCGCGCGGCACAGCGAAATGAACGAAACGCTTTCGCAGCGGCTCGATGCGATGTCGTCGCGCATCGGTCAGTCGCTGGGCGAACAGCAAAAGGCGGCGCACGACAATCTGAGCAAGCTGCACGAGAGGCTCGCGGTCATCGACACAGCGCAGTCGAACATCCAGAACCTCGCCGGTCAGGTGGTCGAACTGCAATCGATCCTCTCCAACAAGCAGACGCGCGGCGCGTTCGGCCAGCAGCGCATGGAAGCGATCATCGAGGACGGCCTGCCGATGGGCAGCTATGCCTTCCAGGTCACGCTCACCAATGGCAGCCGGCCCGATTGCGTGATCGCCATGCCGAACGAAGCACCCGGGCTGGTGATCGACGCCAAGTTCCCGCTGGAGGCATGGTCGGCGTTTCACGACGCAAAGGACGATGCCGCAAGAGCCGATGCCGCCAAGCGTTTCCGCCGCGACATGGAGGTGCATATCAAGGCGATCGCCGACAAGTACCTCATCGCCGGCGAGACCCAGGACACCGGCTTCCTGTTCGTGCCATCCGAGAGCATCTTCGCCGACATCCATGAAAACCACACCGCGATCGTGCAGCGCGCGCACAAGGCGCGCGTGGTCATCGTCGCGCCGTCGCTTCTGATGTTGTCGGTTCAGGTGATTCAGGCGCTGCTCAAGGATGCGCGCATGCGCGAGCAGGCGCATCTCATCCAGGGCGAGGTGATCCGGCTGACCGAGGACCTGGGACGGCTCGACGATCGGGTGCGCAAGCTGGCGACGCATTTCGGGCAGGCCAATCGCGACATCGACGACATCCTGATCTCGACCGACAAGCTGACCAAGCGCGGCCGCAAGATCGAAGCCCTCGAGTTCGAGGAACCGGCCGCGACGGCGGACCCGTCGCAGCCGGGCGAAGGCGCGCAGAGCAAGTCGGGATCATTGCGCCTGCGCGTGGTCGACGGCGAAGGCGACTAGCACAGCCAACCGAACTGGCCCGCAAGGCCGTCGACGCGGGCGACAGGACACCGCGATTGCGTCACGAGCCTGCTTGAGCCCGCCGGCGCTCGATGCCGCACGATGCGCTGAAGCAGGTCTGATTGTCGGCACTCATCGTCCGCTTGGTCATCAATGGACAATGCCACAAACGCGGTCGGCCCAAATCGGCGGCTGCCAATACTGATTGACACCTTTGGTCGCATATGGATGCGCACTCTTGCCCGTTGCCGAACGGTCAGCGGATGGCGCGCACAAGAGCTTGCGAGGGAAAGCAGGTCGGGGCGCGGCCGTTCTTGTTCTGCCAGTCACCGATCGAACGCCGTGTCTTGAAGCCGGGCAGACCGTCGGCGCCACCCACATCGTAGCCCTTGCCTTCGAGCACGCGCTGCATGGCGGCAATGTCGGACCGGTAGAGCGTATCGACCTGACCCCAGGACCGTTTGAAGCGCCCGCTGGACCATTGGATCCGGTCACCGGCATTGCCGACGAACAGCGCATAGAGATCGCTCTCGTTGTAGTCCTTGAGGACGTAGAAGTTGGGCGTGACGATGAAGGCCGGTCCCGACCGGCCGGCCGGCATGACCAGATAACCCTCCCGGCCCAGCTCATCGGCCGGAAAGGGACGGCCGGACACGCGCGTGACACCCATCGCCACCCAGTCGCGCATGCGCAGCCCCTGATCGGGGCCCTCGAAGCTGCAGGAGATCTCGGCCGGCACATCGACCTCAAAGCCCCAGTCACGCCCCTGCTGCCAGCCGAAATGGGCAAGATAGCTGGCGATCGACGCCAGCGTGTCGGGCACCGACGTCCAGATGTTGGCGCGGCCGTCGCCGTCAAAATCGACGGCATGTTCGAGATAGGATGTGGGCAGGAACTGCGGCTGGCCAAGGGCGCCGGCCCAGGACGACTTCATCTGGTTCGGCGTGGCCAAGCCACGCTCGACCATGCGCAGGGCGGCGACCAGTTCACCCTGGAAAAGCTCGGGCCGGGTGGACATGAACGCCTTGGTGCCCAACACCTCGAACGCATCGTGCGGGATCGCGACACGGCCAAAGGCGCTTTCGCGGCCCCAGATCGCAAGGATGATCCGCCCGGGCACGCCATAGCGCCGTTCGATTGCGGCAATGGTCCGCGCATGCTCGCGGGCCAGGCGCTGGCCCTGCGAGACGATGGCGCCCAGATTGTTCTCGTTGAAATAGCGCGCCGGCGCCGAGAACTCGGCCTGGCGAATGCGCTGCGGCGTACGCTGGCCCGGTTGGACCAGTCCGGGAATGTCGGTGTTGAGCCGCTGGCTTCCCATGATCCGGTCGAATGTCGCGCGACTGACGCCGGCGGATCGCGCCTGCGGCCAGACGGTGTTCTGCAGGAACGCCTGATAGTCGCGCTGAAGGTCCGCCCTGGCCGTCGCCGGCATGAGGGCGGCCAGGGCGATGACGATGGCGGCGAGGCGAATCATGGCGGGCTCCGGGCTTCAATCCGTGATCTCAGACTACGAAGCAATCTGCCAGAATCGTGGCTTGCGCGTCACCTGCCGACCGATGTCAGAAATCGGTGCGTGCCGCCAGCGCCGCCGACAGTGTCCCTTCGTCCAGATAGTCCAGTTCACCGCCGACCGGCACACCATGCGCCAGCCGCGTGATCTTGACCGTCAGGTCTTCGAGTTGCGCGGTGATGTAGTGCGCGGTCGCCTGTCCCTCGACGGTGGCATTGACCGCGATGATCAGTTCGGCAACCTGCCCGCCCGCGACGCGATCGATCAGGCCGGCGATGTTCAGATCATCCGGCCCGACGCCATCGAGCGGTGACAGTGTTCCGCCGAGCACATGATAGCGCGCGTTCATCGCGCCGGCGCGTTCGAGCGCCCACAGATCGGCGACATCTTCGACGACGATGATGGTGGCGTCGTTGCGGCGCGGATCGGTGCAGATCGCGCACGGGTCGGTGGTATCGACATTGCCGCAGCGTCCGCAGATGCGCACTTTCTGCGCCGCTTCGGCCATCGCGGTCGCCAAAGGCTCGAGCAATTGCTCGCGGTGCTTGATCATGTGCAGCGCCGCACGGCGCGCGGAGCGTGGCCCAAGCCCCGGCACCTTGGCCAGAAGCTGGATGAGGCGTTCGATCTCCGGGCCTGCGATTCGCTTGTCGGACATGGCTGCGATTTAGGCCGTTTTGGCGGGTCAGGCAAAGCGCCCAACCGGCAAGAATCGGGTGGCTGCCCGTCGGCGGGCATCGTAGGGAGGGCCGATGTCCCGATCCTTCCGCGCACAAGGCTCTCCGATCAACGCGGCGATGACACCGGTCCAGTGGGCGATGCTCGTCGCGTTGTCGCTGGTGTTCGGTGCATCGTTCTTCTTCAACGGCGTGATCGTCCGCGACCTGCCGCCGCTGACGATCGTGTTCTTGCGGGTGTTTCTGGCAGCGCTGGCGCTGCATGTCTTTGTCCGCGTGAGCGGGCGGGCGATGCCGATGAACGCGCGCCTTTGGGTGATGTTCGGGGTGATGGGCGCGCTGAACAACGCCATTCCGTTCACGCTGATCGTCTATGGCCAGACGCAGATCGCCTCGGGCGTCGCGTCCATACTCAACGCGACGACGCCCTTGTTCACCGTCGTCGTCGCCCATTGGCTGACCCATGACGAGAGGCTCACACCGGCTCGCATTGCGGGCGTCATCGCCGGCCTGATCGGCGTTGCGGCGATGGTGGGCGGCGTGTCGCTGGGGAGCGAGGGGCTGCAACTGGCAGCCTATCTGGCCTGTCTGGGCGCGGCGCTTGCCTATGCGTTTGCCGCGATCTACGGCCGCCGGTTCAAGGCGGCCGGCGTCGACCCGATTGTCATCGCCACCGGTCAGGTGACCGCATCGAGCCTGTTGATGGCGCCGATCATGCTCATCGTCGACCGGCCTTGGACGCTGGCGATGCCCGGCGCTGACGCCTTGTGGGCGCTTGCGGGTTTGGCGCTCGTTTCAACGTCATTGGCCTACCTCATCTACTTCCGCATTCTGGACGGCGCAGGCGCGACCAATCTGATGCTGGTCACGTTTCTGGTGCCGGTCAGCGCGATCTGGCTCGGCATCGTCTTCCTCGATGAGGTGCTGCTTGCGCGGCACATGGTCGGCATGGCGCTGATCGGGCTGGGCCTGATCCTCGTCGACGGGCGGGTGCTTCGATGGCGCTCCCGAGCCAGGGGCAATGGCGGCTAGAGACGCGGCTGTTCGCGCGTTGCGCAGTGGATGCCGCCGCCGACCTCACCGATGGGATCGACATCGAGCATGACCAGTTCGCGATCGGGATGGAGTTCGGCCAGCGTGTCGCCCGCGATCGCGTCAGTCTCGCGGTCGCCGAACTGCGCGGCAATCACCGCGCCGTTGCAGACATAGTAGTTGACGTATGAAGCGACGAACTCGTCAGACCGGATGCGCGTGTCATATGCATCGGGGATGACGATGAGTTCGAACGGATCGCCATTTGCGTCCGTTGCCGCCCGCAGGATGTCACGGGTCTCAAAGGCAGCACGCGACCACGGATCGCCCGGCACGATCTCGTCGGGCATCTGGATGATGATCACGCCCGGCGCGACGAAGCGCGCCAGCGCGTCAATGTGGTAGTCGGTGACGTCGGCGCCGGTGACACCGGGCGCCCAGATCATGGTCTCGGCGCCCAGCGCATCGAGCAGCATCGCTTCCACGTCCGCACGGGAGCCGGCATTCCGATTGGGATTCACCCAAGAGCTTTCATGGGCAATCAGCGTGCCCATGCCATCGGCTTCGACGCCGCCCGGTTCGCCGACAAGGCCGTTGTCGAACAGATGCAGGCCCATGCGCTCGGCGACGCGACGGGCCACTTCGCCGTCATGGCCATGCGTCTGCTTGCCGCCCCAGCCATTGAAGTTCAGGTGGCTGACGGCCAGCCCCCCCTTGCCGTCGACGACGAACAACGGTCCTGAATCGCGCGCCCACAAATCGTCCGTCGGGATGTCCCAGATCTCGACCTGATCGGAGAGTTTGCGCCGCGCGGCGCGCTCGAACCCACTGTCCATCAGCATGACGACCGGCTCGAACTCGGCGATCGTGTTGGCGAGCAGCGCGATCGAGTCCTGCAACATGTCGAGGAAGACCGCATCGGGATGCACGACACGGCTGACCGGCCATTGCATGAACGTGCGCTCGTGCGGCACGGTCTCTTCGGGCAGGAAGAAGCCGGCCTGACGCGCACTGGTCATCGCTTCGGCACCTGACACCAAGGGCCAGACAGCGGAGGCGGCGGCACCGGCCGCCGCTTTGCCCAACTGGCGGCGCGAGAACGGCACGGATCGCTCAGAACGGCAGCTTCATGCCGGGCGGAAGCGGCAGGCCTGCCGTCATTTCCTGGGTCTTGTCGGCGACCATCTGCTCGATCTTCGACTTGGCGTCGCCATGGGCGGCAACGATCAAGTCTTCGAGGATTTCCACATCGTCCTCGGAGAAGACCGACGGGTCGATCTTGATGCCCTGCATGGCACCCTTGCCGGTCAGCGTGACCGTCACCATGCCGCCGCCGGCAACGCCATCGGTGGTCATGGTCTCCAGTTCGGCCTGCATGGCCTGCATCTTTTCCTGCATTTCCTTGGCCTTGCCCATCAGGCCCATAATGTCACGCATCGCAGTCTCCGTGTTCGCAAACAGGTTCAATCGTCATCGTCTTCGATGTCCATATCGGGATCGGGGACGCCCAAATCCACGTCCGGCGTGTTGATCCGCACATCGACGATGCGCGCGCCGGGAAAAGCCTTCAGGATCGCCGCCACGTCTGGGTCGCGCGCGGCGTCCGCGACGATGGCCTGCCGTTGATCGGCATCGGACTCGGCCAGCGTCCTGCCGCCCGGCTCCCGGCTGACCGAGACGATCCAGCGTGTGCCGGTCCAGTCGCCAAGCTTGCGCGAGAGATCGCCGGCCAGCGATGCGGGCGCACCGTCCGCCAGATTGACCGACAGGCGGCCCGGCTCCAGCGAGACCAGCCGAAGGAACTGGCGGATGTTGACCTTCATCAGCGGATCGCGGTGCTTTTCGGCAAGCGTCGCGATGTCCTCAAGCCCATTGACCGGAACCTGCGGCCGCGCTGTGGGCGCAGGTACCGGATCGGGCTTTGCCGCCGGCGTTACCGCCACTGGCACCGGATCCGCATTGTCGGCGACGAGCCGCATGGCCGTCGCGCCGGACGCGCCACCGGGCTCGATCATCGGCTGTTCGGTTCTGGCCGGCTGCGGCGACTGGGCCGGCGATGGTGCGACCGCTTCGGCGCCGGCGCCCGGCGCGCGGGACGATTGCGGCTGGGCCCGCGGCGTTGCCGCGTCCGGCGGCGCGTCATCGAGCCGCTTGAGCGCCTCATCCAGCGTCGGCAGCGTTGCCGCATGCGCCAGTCGGATGATCAACATCTCGGCGGCGGCGAAGGGCTGATGCGCCGCCTCGCATTCGCCGATGCCCTTGAGCAGCATCTGCCAGGCGCGCGCCAGCGCCGTCACCGGCAGTTGCTCGGCGAACTGTGTGCCGCGCGTGCGCTCGTCGGGCGACAGGGTCGGGTCCTCATCGATCGCGCCGGGAATGTACCGCAGCCGGGTGACCAGATGCGTGAAACTCGCCAGATCATTGAGTGTGACGATCGGATCGGCGCCGATGTCGTAGAGTGCCTTGAAGCCGTCCAGCGCCTCGGCAACGCGGCCGGCCATGATGCGCTCGAACAGATCGACGATGCGCGAGCGGTCGGCGAGGCCGAGCATGGCGCGCACCGCTTCGGCATCGACGGTGCCGCCGCTGTGGGCAATCGCCTGATCAAGGATGGAGAGCGCGTCGCGCGCCGAACCCTCGGCTGCGCGCGCGATCATCGCCAACGAATCATCGTCCACCGCAACCTTTTCCTCGCCGGCGATCCAGCGCAGGTGCGCCATCAGATCGGCCATCTCGATGCGCCGCAGGTCGAAACGCTGGCAGCGCGACAGGACCGTGATCGGCACCTTGCGGATTTCGGTGGTCGCAAAGACGAACTTCACATGCGGCGGCGGCTCTTCGAGCGTCTTCAGAAGCGCGTTGAACGCCTTCTCCGACAGCATGTGGATCTCATCGATGATGTAGACCTTGTAGCGGGCCGACACCGGCGCATAGCGCACCGAATCGATGATCTGCTTGACGTCGTCGATGCCTGTATGGGACGCCGCATCCATCTCGACGACATCGACATGCCGGCCTTCCATGATCGCCTGGCAATGCTCGCCTGGCGGGTCGAGGTCGATCGATGGTTTGTCGACGGTATCGGTCTTGTAGTTGAGCGCGCGCGCCAGAATGCGGGCGGTCGTCGTCTTGCCGACACCGCGCACGCCGGTCAGCATCCATGCCTGGGCGATGCGATCGGCGGCGAACGCATTGGTCAGCGTGCGCACCATCGGTTCCTGGCCGATCAGGGCCGTGAAGTCGGCCGGCCGGTACTTGCGCGCCAGCACGCGATAGGGAGACGCCTCGCTCATCGCACCGATGTAGCGCACCGGGCCGGGGCGTGGCCATAGGAACCGCGGCGACCGAGTGCATAAAGACCGGGAAAAAGAAGGGTGGGAGGCTGGCACGGTGACCCGTGCCGGAGCTCGTTAGGGCTGCTTCCTTCCGGACCTGACCCGGTTGGCGAGTGGCGCGTCCACCACCAACCTCCCGTCATCCATATCGACGTTGGTGGGGGCAATTGCAAGTCGATTTGCCGGTCAAAGCTGTTATCGTGGCCGGATGATTGCATTCGACCTGGATCCGCGGCTGATCCGCGAGACGCTGTTTGTCGCCGATATCGGGCTGACACAGGTGCGGCTGATGAACGACCGGCGTTTTGCCTGGCTCGTCCTGGTGCCCAAGCGCCCGGGCGCGGTGGAAGTGCACGATCTGTCGCCGCTCGACCAGACGATGCTGACATTCGAGACCGGGCAGATCGCCGACGCGCTCAAGCAGTTGACCGGAGCGGACAAGATCAACATCGCCGCGCTCGGCAACCAGGTGCGCCAACTGCACGTGCATGTGATCGCGCGCTTTGAGACCGATGCGGCCTGGCCCGGCCCGGTTTGGTGCACCGGCGAACCCGAACCCTATGGGGCGGGCGAAGCCGATGCGTTCATCGCCCGGTTCTCAAAGTGCTTCTGACGGGGTAGGACCGGCGCGCCGCAATCACCACCCGAAGGCCCATGCCGTTCAACCCACTCGCCGCCGCCCCGACAACCGAGCCCTCCCGGCTGACCGGGTTTTCCGGCAACACGCTTGAAAGACGCTCGGAAAAGCGATCCGAGACATCGGTGCGCGACGCGCTGGCTGATCCCCGCGCGCGGCTCCTGTTGCTCGGATCAGGGCGGGCGCTTCTGCGCGCCAACGGGGCCGGACATGCGTCATGGTACCGGATCGACGAGGCTCTGGCGCTGGGCGCCGAGCCCGGCGACATCATCCTGCTCGGCTTTGCCAATGACGGCGCGCCCGTGCTCGCCGCTCCGGTCGCGATCGAGCCCGACAGCCCGCCCGACGGTTTCACCGCCATCGACTACCGTTCGATCTATGTGCAGGGGCTGATGGACGAAGACACGCTGGGCGCGCTCGCGCAGGGCGCGGCACTGATCAGCTGGCATGCCACGCATCGGTTCTGCGCCCGTTGCGGCGAACCGACGGCGATGGCCGATGGCGGCTACAAACGGGTCTGCAACACATGCGGCGGCCAGCACTTCCCCCGCACCGATCCGGTGGTGATCATGCTCACCATCGCGCCGGACGGCGAGCGCTGTTTGCTGGGCCGCAGTCCGCATTTTCCGGCCGGCATGTATTCGTGCCTTGCCGGTTTCGTCGAGCCGGGCGAGACGATTGAAGACGCGGTGCGGCGTGAGACCGAAGAGGAGTCGGGCGTGCCGATCGGGCGCGTCGTCTACCACGCCAGCCAGCCCTGGCCGTTCCCGCACACGCTGATGGTCGGCTGCTACGCCGAAGCCACGTCCGATACCATTCGGATCGACGACGAACTCGAAGACGCACGCTGGTTCGGGCGCGGCGAAATCGGCGCGATGATGGACGGCACCCATTCGGACGGGGTGGCGCTGCCGCCCTCCGGCGCGATCGCCTCGCTGTTGATCCGCGACTGGGCCGGCTGAAGGCGGAACGGCCCGGCTGGAGGTTCTATTGGTCGCGCCTTCGAACCGCCAAACCGGTTCCCCGTTTCGCTGAAAGCGCTCAGTCCTTCGCCTGCCGGCGCACATCCGATCCCGCATAGACGCCCAGAATGCGGAAATGATCGGAGAAGAACCCGCACTCCTCGAATGCGAGTTTCACATTGGGGTCTTCGGGGTGACCCTCGATGTCGGCATAGAACTGTGTGGCGAAGAATGCGCCGCTCAGCTGATAGCTCTCCAGCTTGGTCATGTTGACGCCGTTGGTCGCAAAGCCGCCCATCGCCTTGTAGA
>CAZSFA010000102.1:0-4456 GCA_964606055.1 uncultured Oceaniradius sp.
GGGTGCAGCCCGCCCTGAATGCAGACCTCGGTCGCGCCGCGATCCCAGGCCTCCTGCGCGCGGGCGACGATCCGCTCAAGCGACAGCCATTCCGCCTTGTCGTCCTCGGCCCGCTTGGCAAAGCCGCAGAAACGGCACCCCATGTAACAGACGTTGGTGAAGTTGATGTTGCGGTTGACCACGAACGTCACGCGGTCGCCATTGGCCCGCCGGCGCAGGTGGTCGGCAACCGCGACGACCGCATCGACATCGGCGCCTTGCGCCCCAAACAGCGCCTGACCGGCCACCTGGGTGATGTCCCGACCGGACAGCGCCTCGTCCAGTATGCGCGCCACCGGCGGTGAGCACCGGCCCATAGCCCTGGTCATTGCCTCGGCCACAGGCGCCTCGATCGGGCCGGGATGGGCATTCATGTCGCGGCCTCCAGGCATTGGTCGGCGGCGAGCCCGTCGGCCCGCGCCATGCCGACGACGCGCGCCTTGAGGCCGGGGTCGACGAACGCCGGTTCGCCGTCCATGAAGCGCGGATAGATCGTCAGCCGCTCCGTCAGCGCAAAACCGGCCCGCGCACATGATCGGCTCAACCGCTCGATCTGCGGCCATTTGTGCTGCGGGTTGATGAAGTCGATCGTCACCGGCGAAATGCCGCCCCAATCGTTGATGCCGGCCGCCAGATAGTCGATGTGCCGCGCGCTCAGATTGGGCGGCGCCTGCACGCTGATGTCGGGGTCGAGAATGATCCGCGCCACCGCGAGCGTCCGCAGCATGTCGTCGAGCGCCGGCTCGGGATGGCTTGCCATGGCGATGTCCGGCTTGCGCTGGAAGTTCTGGACGATCACCTCCTGGATGTGGCCATGCCGGCGATGGCTCTCATTGATCGCGTCGAGCGTTTCGATCCGCTCGGCCCAGGTCTCGCCGATCCCGATCAGCAGGCCCGTCGTGAACGGCACCCGCGCCCTGCCCGCCCTTTCCAGCGTGCGCAGGCGCTGCACGGGCACCTTGTCCGGGCAGGCGTGATGCGCCTGCCCTTCCCGCATCAGGCGCCGGCTGACGGTTTCGAGCATCATGCCCATGGACGCCGAGACCGGCCGCAACGCGGCCATCTCGTCCTCGCTCAGCGTGCCGGCATTGACGTGCGGCAGGAGCGAGGTCTCGCGCAGGACCAGTGCGCACATGTCGCGCAGATAATCGATCATGCGCTCATAGCCCAGCAGACCAAGCGCCTTGCGGGCCTTCTCGTAGCGCTGTTCGGGCTTTTCGCCGAGGCTGAACAACAGTTCCTTGCAGCCGGCCCGCTCGCCCGCGCGTGCCGTGACCAAAACCTGTTCAGGCGTCATGATCGAGGCGTCGGGCGAATCCGGGTGCTTGACGAACGTGCAGTAGCCGCAGGTGTCGCGGCACATATTGGTCAGCGGTACGAAGACCTTGCGCGAGTAGGTGACGGTGCGGCCCCAATGGGCGTCGCGGATGGCGGCGGCGCGCGCCATCAGGGCGTCGAGCCCCGTCTTCTCCATCAAGCCATCAAGATCGTCTCGTTCGGCGATACCCATTCCGGCCTCCGAAACATCATGCTGCGTAGGCACAGTCGGTGAGTCAAACGAATTTTTTGACCAGTTGCTAAAAAATCGATCGCGATCCGTGCCGGCCTTCATGGCGATGCGGGTTGACCGTGGCTGTCGAAACCGGCAATTGTTCACGTGAACATCAGTCCTTTCGAGCATCCATCTGGCAAGGAGAGCGTGTTGACCGATCACGATACCGGCGCCGCCGCAATCACCGCCGTGCGCGCGCGGCGCGTCTGGGACAGCCGGGGCAACCCGACCGTCGAGGTGGAGATCGAGACCGCCTCGGGCCGATCGGGCCGCGCCATCGCGCCGGCCGGCGCGTCCCGGGGCACGCGCGAGGCGATCGACCTGCGCGACGGCGGCGCGGCATTGGGCGGCAAGGACGTCCGGCAGGCCGTGCGCAATGTCGACGAGCGGATCGCGCCGCAACTGGTTGGACTTGAAGCCACCGACCAGCGCGCGGTCGATGCGGCGCTGATCGCGCTCGATCCCTCACCGCTCAAGACCGAACTGGGCGGCAATGCCGTCGTCGCCGCCTCGCTCGCCGCCATGCATGCGGGCGCTGCCGCAAGCAACGTGCCGCTGTGGCGACACTGTGCGCACCTGTCGGGCGGAACGCCGACCATCCCCCTGCCCGAGATCCAGATCTTCGGCGGCGGCGCCCATGCGGGCCGCCGCGTCGACGTGCAGGACTTCATGGTCATGGTGCCCGGCGCCTCCAGCTTCGACGAGGTCATGGAGGTCACGTCCGAGGTCTATCGCGCGGCCGGCGCACGCATGGCCAAGGCGGGTCAGGCGCTGGGCGTTGCCGATGAAGGCGGCTGGTGGCCGAACTTCTCGCACAACGAACAGGCGCTCGAAACGCTGGTTCGCGCCATCGAGGACACAGGCGAAAAGCCCGGCGAGCGCGTGGTGATCTCGCTCGATATTGCCGCATCCGAATTCAGCCAGAACGGCCGCTACAGGCTCGCTTTGGAGGATCGCGAACTCGATCGCGACCAGATGATCGCCCTCCTCGGCCGCTGGATCGACGCCTATCCGATCGCATCGATCGAAGACCCGCTGGCCGAGGACGACCGCGAAGGCATGGCTGCGTTCACCGGCGAGTTCGGCGAGCGCGTGCAGATCATCGGCGACGATTTTCTCGTCACCAACGCCGAACTGGTGAACGACGCCGCGCGCGACGGCGCCTGCAACGCGGTTCTGATCAAGGTCAATCAGGCCGGCACGGTGTCCGAGGCGCTCGATTGTCTCCACGCGGCAAGAGCCAATGGCTATACCACCGTCGTCTCGGCGCGATCAGGCGAAACCGAGGACGTATCGATCAGCCACATGGCGACCGGCTTTGGCGCGGGCCAGATCAAGGTCGGCTCGTTCACCCGCTCCGAGCGCATGGCGAAATGGAACGAATGCCTTCGTGTCGCCGACGTGCTCGGACATGACACCTTCGTCGGCGGCGCGCCGCTGAAGGACACCTGGTGGGGCCGCAAGTCGGGCATGAACGCCTGAACGCGGCGCAAACGAACGGTTCAGGAAAGGCCGGCGGCGTCGATCTCGGCCGACAGCGCGGCAATCAGGTGCGCGAGCGTTTCGTGCTCGGCCGCGATCAGCCGCAACGACGACGCCCGCACGAACGCCTTTTCGGCTTCATCGAGATATTCGACCGGCGACTTGCCGTCGACGCGCGCCAGCATCAGGCATGGCAGCAACCGGCAAACACGCGCCTCAAGCGCGGCCGGTTCCTCCCAGTCGACATGGCGGCGATAGGCCGACCACCATGCCCCGATCGACGCCAGCAGCCGGCTCCGCGAGCCGGAAAGATGCACCGCCTTCAAAACCAGATGGTTGATGCAGAACGCCGGATCGAAACAGGCATCGCCCATCGTCGCGCATTCGGCATCGAGGATCACCGGCCCGGCGGTCCGCATCAGGATGTTCTTGGGGCTGACATCGCCGTGTACCAGCACGTTTGCGCTTTCGTACAGCTGATCGGCGACGGCGTTGATGCGTGCTGACGCTTCGGGGTGTTGCGCGGCGGAGAACGTCAAGTACGGCTCGATGCGCAGCGCACGAAAATCATCACGATTGTCAAATGGCGAGGCGTCGAAGTCCGGCCGGGCAGACGCGGCGTGAATGCGCCCGATCAGGTCGCCCACCTGCCCCGCCTCGCCACGGTCCGGCGCCTCGGCCAGAAGCGCCGCCTTCCACAGATAGACATCGCCGCCGGTCACCATCTCCATGGCAAAGCCGTGCTCGGTCTCAGACCGGCCATGGAGCGCGATCGCGCTCTCAGGCGCAACGCGCGCGGCCACCTGGAGCCAGGCATATTCGGCGGCGTTGCGATGGACAGGCGCAAACCAATCCTCGGCCACCCGCAGCTTGGACAGCGCAAACTTGACGCAGACGGACTGCCCGCCGACCGTGACCGCCGCGATGTCGGATGCGACCCCGCCGGTCAAGGGGCGCACGGCTGCGATGTCGTCCGCGCGGCCGAGCCCGAGTTCCTCAATCAGCCGGCCGCAGCGCCCGCGCAGGTCATCGGCCAAGATTTCCGCCCATTCGAAGGTTGATGTTCACGTGAACAGTTAGGATTTGGCGCGATCCTGTGTCAAGCTGGCGGCGCAATCGACGCCAAGCGGACAGGACAAGCGGGCAAGACGTGGCCAAACGCGCAACCATCAAATCCATAGCATCCGACCTCGGCATCTCGCACATGACCGTATCGCGCGCGCTGTCGGGCAACCCCAACGTCCAGCCGCAGACGCGGGAGGCCGTTGAGCGCCGGGCGCGCGAACTGGGCTATGTCAGGAGCGCGGTCGCCGGCGCCATGCGCGGCGAGGACACCCGCATCGTCGGCCTACTGCTGCCCGGCCTGGTCAATGACTTCTATGC
>CAZSFA010000102.1:4556-10448 GCA_964606055.1 uncultured Oceaniradius sp.
CGGCCGTTCTCGTCGATGACGCGCCGGCCATCGGCGCGGCGGTCCGTCACCTGGCAGCACGCGGCCACACCCGCATCGGCTATGTGGGCGGTACGAGCGAACTGTCGTCGGGCAAGGAGAGGCTGGCCGCCTTTCGCTCCGGCCTTGCAGCGGCCGGTCTCGACGCGGCGCGAGACCTCATCCACACCGGCGCGCCCGGCCTTGCATTCGGCGAGCACGCGACGCGGGCCCTGCTCGATGGCCATCGCGCCACCGCGCTCGTTTGCGGCGGCTTTGAGATTTCAAACGGCGCGCTGACCGCCTGCATGAACGCCGGGGTCGACCGCGCCCGCCTTGACATGGTCGGCTATGGCGATCCGCCCCACTATCGATGGGTCGCGGGCGGGCTGTCCGCCATAAGGGTGCCGGTCGATGCGCTGGCGCACAAGGCGGTCTCGCTGGCGATCGACGAAAACCCGCCCCAAGCAACGACGCTGACCTGCCCGGCCACCTTCGTCGGCCGCTGAAACCACCCCGTCTCGGCCGGTGCACTCTGCGCCTAAGGGTCGAGCCGATGCGAACGGCGCAACAGCGCGGTCGGCTCGATCACATGGTGTTCGGGCACAAAACCGCCATCGGCGAACAGCCGGTTGAGCATGACCTTGCTCAGGAGATCGGCAACGTGGCTGTCCTGCGTCGAAAAGGTCGACAGCGGCGGCGCCGCGTGCTCGGAGCCGGGAAAGTTCTGGCCGCCGAACAGCGCCACGTCGGCGCCGATGCGGTGACCGAGCCGCGCGGCTGCGCGATAAAGCCCGAAAGCCAGCGAATCCTGAATGCAGGCAAACGCGCTGCGCGGGCCTGCGGCCATGCGCTCGGTGGCAACCGCCTCCCCCATGTCTTCGGTCATCTCGACACGAATCAGATGCGGTTCGGCGAGCCCGCGCCGGTCGGCCTCGGCCAGCGCGCCACGCACATAGTCATCGGCAAACCGCAGCCCCTCGGGGGCCGCCAGCACCTCGATGCGGTCGGGCGCATCGGTCGACAGCGCCCCGACGGCAAGTTCGCCCGCCCGCGCATAGTCGATCTCAACCCAGGAATGCTCGTCCTGCCAGGACGTCCGCCCGAACGTGACGAACGGAAAACCGGCATCGAGCAGGAAACGCACGCGCTGATCGTCCTGCGCGGTCCTGCCCAGAACGATGCCGTCTGCCAGCCGGTCTTCGACCACAGCGCGCACGATCGCCAGTTCCTCGCTGCGCTCGCGCGCCGCAAACACGGTCAGCGACAGCGCCTGATCGCGCAGGTAGTTGTCGAGCGTGGCGAGCAGTTCCAGAAAGATCGGGCTGGCAAAGCGCTGCTGCGGCGGCGACAACAGGACGGCGACACGCCCCGACCGCCCGCCCCGGAGCGCGCGCGCGGCCGTGTTGGGGCGATATCCAAGTTCTTCGGCCAGCCGGCGGACACTCTCGGTGGTCTCGGGCTTGACCCGCGGATCATTGCGCAGGGCGCGCGACACCGTCGAGACGTCGACGCCCAGTTGTGCTGCCAGTTGTTTCAGACCGATCCGGGCCATGATGCTCCTGGGTTCGCGATCGCGCCGTCCAAATGCGCCGCCATTTGTCATCATGCCATCGGCGACGCCACCTGCAAAACAAAATCCAAACGTTTGTATTGACTGATTTTGCTTTCTGCGCCAGCCTTTGGCGGTGGAGGACGCGATGATCAAGCTGATTGCGCTGGTCAGGAAGAAGCCGGACATGCCCGTTGCGGCATTTCGCGACTATTGGGTGAACACCCATGCGCCGCTCGCGCGCGCCATTCCGGGCATGCGCGGCTACCGCATCAACGTTGCCGACGATCCCGGCGACATGCCGACGGCGCCCTATGACGGGTCGGCCGAAATCTGGTTTGACGACCGCGCCGCCATGGTGGCCGGGCTGGCTTCGCCCGAGAACGATGTGGCCGGCGGCGACACCGCCAACTTCGCCGACGAAGTGACGTTCCTGGTCTGCGAGGGCGAGGCCGTGATCGTCGACCAGACACGTGCAGAGGCGAACTCGTGACAGCACGCATGTTTCCCGTGCCCGATCGACACGAGGATCGGGTCTATGTCGTCACCGGCGGGGCGGAAGGCATCGGCCGCGCCTGCGCCGAGCGCTTCCGTCAGGAAGGCGCCAGGGTGATGATCGCCGACGTCAATCCCGAGGGTGCCGAGGTCGCGGACGAGCTGGGCTGCGCGTTCCACCTGACAGACATGGCCGACCCAGACCAGGTGCGGGCGCTGGGCGCGGCGGCGGTCGAAACCTACGGCCGCATCGACATCTGGCACAACAACGCCTTCACCGCCGTTTTCAAACCGATCCATGAACAGACCCTGGACGAGTTCGATGCGATCACCGGCGTCGGCATTCGCGGCTACTGGATGGGTGCAAAGGTCGCCGTCGAGCACATGCGCGAACGCGGCGGCAAGGGCGTGATCATCAACACCGCATCGGTCCAGAGCTTTGTCGGCGAGAAGGGCTTTTCAGCCTATCAGGCCACCAAGGGCGCGGTTCTTGCGATGACGCGCTCGCTGGCGCTCGATCACGCGCCCGACATCCGGGCGGTGGCCATTGCGCCAGGGCTGATCAAGACCAAGGCAGTCGGTGCGATACCCGACGACGTCATGGCCGAGGTGCTCGCGGGCATTCCGGCCGGCCGCGGCGCCGAACCCGAGGAAGTGGCGGCATTGGCCGCGTTTATCGGCTCCGAAGAAGCCGACTACATGTCCGGAACCGCCGTCATCCTCGACGGCGCGTATCTGGCGATCGGATGACATGACCCAACAACTGACAACCCCCTTTGCCGACGAAGACGGCGCCCTGATCTGCCACTTTGGCGGCGAAACACTGCGCGTCGAGCCGTGGGGCCCCGATGCGGTGCGCGTGCGCGCCCGCCCGGGCCGCCAAATCACCGAACCGCACGTATCGGCCCTTGTCGAACCCGCCGCGACGCCATCGTCCGTCGTGACCATCGACCGCAACCGCGCCGCGCTGACCAACGGCCGTATCCGGGCCGAACTGCGCATCGTCGAACGCTATGGCGCCGACGTGAAGCGCGAGGTCGTCATCGGTTTCGTGCGCGCCGACACGGGCGAGGAACTGCTCACCGAGACGCGCGGCCATTTCGCCGGGCCAAGGACGCGCAACTTCAAGGCCGTTGCATCGGGCTCCTGGCGGCTTGAGACGACATTTGCCGCCCATGACGGCGAGCATTTTTGGGGCCTGGGACAGCCACAGCACGGCAAGGCCGATCTGAAGGGCGTATCGACCACGCTTCTTCAGCAGAACGCCCACGCCGTCATCCCGTTCATCGTGTCCTCGCGCGGCTACGGGTTCTTGTGGAACAATCCGGCCACCGGCCGCGCCGAGTTCGCAGACAACATTACGCGCTGGACCGCCGATGCGACAGGCGTTCTGGACTATTGGGTGGTGGCCGGCGACAGCCCGCGCGACATCCTTTCGACCTATCACGACGCCACCGGCCATTCGCCAGACATTCCCGACTGGGCGCTCGGCTTCTGGCAGTGCAAGCTGCGCTACCGGACCCAGGACGAACTCCTGTCGATCGCACGCGAGCATCTGGCGCGCGGCCTGCCTCTGTCGTGCATCGTCATCGACTTCTTCCACTGGACGCGGCAGGGCGAATGGAAGTTCGACCCCAACGACTGGCCCGATCCCAAGGCGCTGGTCGCCGAGCTCAAATCGATGGGCGTGGAGACCATGGTGTCGATCTGGCCGACCGTGTCGGCCGCCTCCGAGCACTACAAGACGTTGACCGAACAGGGCCTGCTGCTGACCACCGAGCGCGGTGTGCCGGCCGTCATCCCGTTCCCCGACAAGGATCCTTTCGGGCCGGGCTTCTTCACATACTACGATGCCTTCAACCCCGATGCGCGCGACTTCCACTGGGACACCGTCAAGCGCAACTATGTCGACAACGGCATCAAGCACTTCTGGCTCGACGCTTGCGAGCCCGAAATGCGTCCGGCCCATCCCGAGAACGTGCGCACGTCGCTGGGCAATGGCGCCGAGATGCTGTGCGCCTACCCGTTCGTGCACGAGCAGCGCTATCGCGAAGGGCTCGACGAGGCCGGCCTTGATGGCGTGCTGCTGTGCCGGTCGGCCTGGGCGGGCTCGCAGCGGCACGGCGTCATCCTGTGGTCGGGCGATGTTTGGTCTGACTGGGACTGGTATCGGGCACAGATCCCGGCCGGTCTTCACGCGGGCATGTCGGGCCTTGGCTGGTGGACGACCGACATCGGCGGTTTCTACGACGGCCATGGCGGTTCGGAAGCGTTTCGCGAGTTGCTGGTGCGCTGGTTCGAGTTCGGCGTGTTCTCGCCGATCTGCCGGCTGCATGGCTTCCGCGTGCCCGAAGGGGTGCCCGTGCCCAAGGAAGGCGAGCCCGTCACCTATGGCCAGGACACGTTCAACATCTTCACAGATACCGGTGGCCCCAACGAGATCTGGTCCTATGGCGAGGCGGTCGAAACCATCCTCGTCGAACTGTTGCGTGTTCGCGAGGCGCTGCGGCCCTATCTCAAGCAGTGTTTCGCCGAGTTCGCCCGGTCGGGCGCGCCGGTGATGGCGCCGGTCTTCTATCACTTCGAGGCCGAGCACGACGCGTTCGACGATGCCGGCCGCTACATGCTGGGCGCGGACGTTCTGGTCGCGCCGGTTCTGGCGCCCGACACCAGCCGGATGACGGTCAAGCTGCCGGCCGGCACCGACTGGGTGCATGTCTGGAGCGGTGCCACGCACGCCGGCGGCAGCGTGGCGGACGTCGCCTGCCCGCGCGGTCAGTGCCCGGTGTTTGTCCGGCGTGGTGCCGCAGATCGGTTCACTGACGCGTTTCCGGCCTTGGCCGGTTCGTGAATGCCAACTCCAAACCACTCAATGTCAACCGGGAGATGACAATGAAGACCCTCACACTTGCCACGATCGGTGCGGCGCTGTTCGCATCGACCGCCTTTGCCCAGGACGTCACGCTGACCATGTGGACCGAGTCCTCCAACGCACCCGAGGGCGTGTTCGCCCAGGAGTTCAGCGAGATGGACAACGGCATCACCATCGATGTCCGTGAAGTGCGCTTTGACGATCTGGTCGCCGAGACGCTGCGCGCCTTCGCCACGCGCTCCAACCCCGACATCATCGCCATCGACAACCCCGATCACGCCGCCTTCGCATCGCGCGGCGCGTTCCTCGATCTGAACCCATACATCGAGCAGTCCGACCAGATCGATCTCGACAACTATTTCGACGGCCCGCGGTCCTCGTTCACCTGGGATGGCGGCACCTACGGCATTCCGCGCGCCTCCAACACGATCGCGCTCTACTTCAACAAGGACATGTACCGCGCGGCCGGCCTAGATCCCGACAACCCGCCCGCCACATGGGACGAACTGTATGAGGCCGCCGTCGCGCTGACCGACCCCGACAACGATGTCTACGGCATCGCGTTCTCGGCACGCGCCTCCGAAGAAGGCACGTTCCAGTTCCTGCCCTGGGTGCAGATGGCTGGCGGATCGTTCGACAACATCAATGTCGAAGGCGCGGCGGCAGCGCTCGATCTTTGGAAGAGCTTCTTCGACGAGGGCCTGACCAGCCCCGATACCCTCACCCGCGGCCAGTGGGATTCGACCGGCACCTTCAATGGCGGCAATGCTGCGATGGCGATTTCCGGCCCGTGGGAGCTGGGCCGCATGGCAGCCGATGCCCAGTTCGACTGGGGCGTCACGCTGCTGCCGGTGCCCGAGGAAGGCGCGCCGCGCGCATCGGCGCTCGGCGACTTCAACCTCGCCATCTTCGCCAACACCGAACAGCCCGACGCCGCGTTCCAGTTCCTGGAATACGTCGATGCCCAGGCCGAGCG
>CAZSFA010000103.1:0-10305 GCA_964606055.1 uncultured Oceaniradius sp.
TCGGCGACCGGCATGCCGGGATTGTTGGGCTCGCCGTCCTTGCCCAGATTGAGCGACAGCGTTCCGGCATAGGCCTGGATCGCCAGATCGTGGGCCGGGGTTTTCACCAGAGGGCCGGTCTGTCCGAAGGCGGCGATCGAGGCATAGACGATGCCCGGATTGCGCGCCTTGATCGCTTCGTAGCCGACGCCCAAACGGTCCACGACGCCGGGGCGAAACGCCTCGACGAACACGTCGGCCGTTGCCGCCAGCGACAACAGCGCCTCGCGGCCGGCATCGGTCTTCAGATCCAGCACCACCGAACGCTTGCCGCGATGGGTGTTGCGAAACCACACCGACTGGCCGCCGGCGCGATAGCCGACACTGCGAACGGGCTCGCCCGATGGCGGTTCGACCTTGATCACGTTCGCGCCATGGTCGGCCATGACCTGCGTCAGGTAGGGACCGGGCAGGAACAGCGACAGGTCGACGACTTTGACGCCTTCGAGTTTCATCGCTCAGACCACCCGTTTTTCGCGCAGCGCGGCGATGTCCTCGGCGCTGAAGCCGAGCCGGCCCAGGATGTCGTCGGTCTGGCCGCCCAACGCCGGGCCGGCCTGCCCGGGCGGGATGGCGCCGTCGAGGCGTATGGGGCTGGCGATCATCTTCAGATCCGGCTTTTGCGGATGTGCGACCGGCTGAATGCCCCCGCGCGCCGCAAAATAGGGATTGTCGAGCGCTTGCGGCAGCGTCAGCACCGGCGCGATCGGCACCTTGCCGGCGAAGACGCTCATCCAGTGGTCCGTCGGCTGCGTCGCAAACACGGCATCGAGGATCGCCATCAGCGCAGGCCGGTTCTTGAAGCGCGCCTTGAAGTCGGCGAACCGATGATCGGTCGCAAGCTGGGGCTGGCCCAGCCCCTCGCACAGCTGCGTCCAGAACTTGGGCAGCACGCACATAATGAAGAGATGACCGTCGGCGGTCGGCACCGTCTCGCACGGCACGACGCTGGGATGGCCGGAGCGGGGCCGGCGGCTGACGGCGTGCCCCTCGTTCAGATACCAGGTGGCGGGGTAGGTCAGCTGATGCATGGCCACATCGTACAGCGTCACATCGACATCACGGCCGCGTCCGGTCTTGAGGGCGCCGATCAGCGCCGCCGACACCGCAAAGGCCATGGTGATGCCGGACAGGTAGTCGACGATCGACAGACCCATGCGCTGCGGCTCGCCGTCCGGATCGCCTGTCAGGTCCATGAAGCCGGCTTCGGCCTGGGCGAGATAGTCATAGGCAGGCCAGCGGGCGCGTTCGCCGGCGCGGCCGTAGCCGGTCAGATGACCGCAGACGATCGCCGGGTTGGCGACCGACAGTTGCGCATGGGTCAGGCCCAGCGCCTCTGGCTGGTCGCCGCGCATGTTGTTCATCACCGCATCGGCATTGCGGGCCAGTTGGTGCAGGATGTCCTGACCTTCGGCGGACTTCAGGTTCAGCGTCAGCGACTGCTTGTTGCGGTTGAACGTCTGGAAGAAGTGCGAATCATTGTCGCCCAGAAAGAATGGGCCGGAGGCGCGCGAACTGTCGCCGCCGCTGCCATCGGGCCGCAGCGGCGGCTCGATCTTGATGACGGTCGCGCCCATGTCGGCCAGATACATCGATGCGAACGGTCCGGCGCCATACTGCTCGGCCGACAGGATCGTCAGGTCCTTCAGCGGCAGCGAACCGGCAGGGGCGAGGGCGGGAGGCATTGCGGTCACGACGCCGCCGCGCCGGTCAGCCGCGCGATGTTCAAAACGTTCTGCATGGCGCGCACGACCGGCGCTTCGATCAGCTTGCCGTTGTGGACGACCAGACCGGTCGGGCTGGCGTCAAACAGGGCGACGATCTCGCGGGCGCGCGCGATCTCGTCCGTGCTCGGCGTAAAGCAGGCATTCACGGTCCCGATGTTGGTCGGGTGGAGCACCGCCTTGCCGGTGAAGCCAAGCAACTTGGCGGTCTCGGCCTCCGACCGAACGGTTTCGAGGTTCTTGAAATCAAGCGTCGGCACGTCGAGCAGCCCAATGCCGGCGCGCCGTGCCGCATGCACGCAGCGCGACCGGGCATAGAGCAACGGCTCATGGGCGATGGAAACGCCAAGTTCGGCCGAAAGGTCGGCCGCACCGAACAGCAGCATCTGCAGCCGGGGCGCGGCGCTTGCGATGTCGCCCACGTTCTCAAGGCCACCGACCGACTCGATCAGCGCCATCAGCGACAGGTTTGCGCCGGCCTCGGCCAGGAGCGCATCGACCCAGCGCACCTCGTCGGCGCTGTCGACCTTGGGCAAGACGACCATGGCGTTGGTGATGCCCGCATCAGCGATTGCCGCAAGATCCTTGATGCCGGCCAGCGTCTTGACGCCGTTGCAGCGCAGCGCCAGTTCGCGGCCGGCCTGACGCGGCGCCGACGTGAGCCAGTCGAGCGCTGCGGCGCGCGCCGCGTCCTTGCCGGCCGGCGGTACCGAATCCTCAAGGTCGATGCAGACGATGTCGGCATCGCTGGCGGCCGCCTTGTCGAAACGGTCGGGGCGGGCGCCGGGCACGAACAGGAGCGAGCGGCGGGCCGACGATGGGGCGGTGGTCAATGGTATTCCTCCCCGCCCGAGACGTTGAGCGCCTCGGCGGTGATGTAGGCTGCCTGGTCCGAGCATAAAAACGCGCAGGCATTGGCCGTGTCCGCGACCAGGCCCGGCCGGCCAAGTGGAATGCGCGCACGCATCTCGGCCAGATACTCATCGACGCTCTGGCCGCGCGCCTTGGACATGAAGTCGTTCTGCCATGCGCCGAGCCCGGTCGTGACATGGTTCGGGCAGACCGCGTTGACAGTGATGTTGTCGCCGGCCAGTTCGAGCGCTGCCGATCGGGTCAGCCCGACAAGGCCGTGCTTGGAGGCGGTGTAGGCCGAGGCGAACGCAAAGCCGGACTTGGCGGCCTGACTGGCGATGTTGACGATGCGGCCGCCATCGCCGTGCGCTTTCATGTGCGGGACGACCTGCTTGATCATCATGAAGGGCGCCTTGAGATTGACGCCCAGAACGGCATCGAGATGGCGTTCGTCCATGTCGACGATCGGGCCGAACAGATAGCCGATGCCGGCATTGTTGATCAGCGCATCGATGCGGCCGAACGTGGCGACGGCCTCGTCCGCGATCGCCTTTGGCGTCTGGGGATCGAGCAGATCGCCGAGCACGACGTGCACGCTGGCGCCGTCGGCCCGCAACTCCTCGGCCATGGCCTGGGCTTCCTGGCTCTGGCCGACACCATGGGCGGGCGCAATGTCCCCGGTGGTGCGCCCCAGATCGTGCAGGACGATGGCAAAACCGTCTTGGGCGAGCCGCTTTGCGATGCCCTGTCCGAGCCCGCCGCGGCGGCCCGCGCCGGTGACGATGGCGACCTTGCGTGTGTCGGTGCCCGCCATGTCAGACCGGCTCCACCGGGTCCGTCCACACAAAGACCGGATTGTCGGTGAACCCGGCGAACTGCTCGGACACCGCTTTCATCTGGTCTGTGGCGATGTCCTTGTAGAACTGGTCGACATCGGCAACGTCGATGATCTCGACATAGTCGTGCGGCGGGGTGGCGTCGGCCAGCGCCTCGGCGCATTTGTGAACGGTGAAGCCGGCAACGCTGGGCAACGCGCGCACGGTGGGAATATCCACATCGCGCGCCCATGCCTCATAGGCAGCGACATCGGTTCCGCTCTTGAGATCAAAGAAAACCAGCAGTCGACGCATTCGGACCTCCCATTTGTCCGGACAAATTCTGGGGCAATGGGCCGGCTTGTCAAGGGCCGTTTTGGCTCTGCCGGGGTGGGCGCCGAAGGCTCGTCGCCTCGCAGCGACAGCCGGCCGGCGCGCGCGGGTTTGTCATTCGGCCCTCACACCGGGTTGACAAAAGCGCGCACCCGTCCACATGATTTGTACGGACAAATTTTCCGGAGGGCCGTCCATGAAAACCAGACTTCTAGCCATGACAGCGTTGTCCGCGGCGCTTGTTTCCGTGTTGCCGGCGACCGCGCAAGAGCTGCTGTTCTTGGCCGAGGACGTTCCGGCCGGTCTCAATTATGACGGCCCCGCGGCCGCCATTCCGACCAGCCAGACCGGCATGGTCAACCTGATGGAGCCGCTGTTCGGCTATGCCAGCGCCGGCGCAAACGAGGACGGCGTCATTCTGCCGGACTTCGGTGAGTTCGAAGGCCGTCTGGTCGAGAGCTGGTCCTATGATGCGGCGACGCTCACCTGGACGCTCAACCTGCGGCAGGGCGTGACGGGCTGCGGCGGCACGACCTTCAATGCCGACGACGTGCTCTACACGTTCGAGCGCGCCAAATCGGTGTCGGGCGCCGCGCCGATCGGCTGGTTCCTGTCGAACGTCGCATCGATCGCGGGTTTCACGCCTGCGGTGTTCGGCGATGACGCATCGGCCAAGGAACTGGGCGACGAAGTGAGCAAGGTCGACGACTACACCGTCACCATCACCCAGTCCGAGCCGAACGCGCTGTTCCTGCCGGTGATGACGATCTTCGGTCTGCACATCTTCGACAAGGAAGCGATGGAAGCGCAGGCGACCGAGGACGATCCGTGGTCGCACGACTACACCAACAATGTCGGCGTTCCGAGCTTCGGCCCTTACTGCCTGGACAGCTGGACCAAGGACGACGAAATCGTCTTCACCGCCAATGAGGACTATTATGGCGGCGCGCCTGCCATCAAACGGGTGGTGATGAAGCGGGTTCCGCAGTCGTCGAACCGCGTGGTCGTGTTGCGCAGCGGTCAGGCGCAACTGGCGCAGACGCTGACGCCGCGTGAATACGACTCGCTGCGCGGTGTGTCAGGCGTCACCGTGGCCGGCGTGACCGGCAACGAAAACACGTTCATCCACATGAACTTCGCCAACGCGCCGTTCGACAACGTCAAGCTGCGGCAGGCGATCGCGCACGCCATTCCGTACCAGCAGATCATCGACAACGCCTACTTCGGCGCGGCGTCGCGCTGGGAGGGCGTGGTGCCGTCCAACTATCCGGGCTACCACGCGCCGGCCGGCTATGCCTATGACGTCGATCGGGCCAAGGAACTGCTCGCCGAGGCCGGTTTCCCGGGGGGCGAAGGTCTTGATGCGTTCGCCGACAGCTTCGCGCTGGCCTATGTCGCCGAAAAGGAATCGGTGCTCGGGCCGACCGTCAACATCATCCAGACGGCACTGCGCGAGATCGGCATTCCGGTGACGCTCGATCCGCTGCCGCAGACCCAGTACGGCGACCGCCAACTGGTCAAGCGGGACCTGCCTTTTGCGATCAACGATCAGGAAAAGCCGATCGGCGTCGATGCGGGTTATGCGGTTCAGTTGTTCTTCGTGTCGGCCGACAAGGGCGGCCTGAACAACATGGTCAACTACTCCAACGCCATCGTCGATGACACATGGGCCATGGCCCGCGTCGAGCCGGACACCGCAGCCCGCGATGCGATGCTGGTTGACATCCAGAACCAGCTTCTGGCGGACGTGGCCTGGCTACCGATCGTCGAGTACCAGACGCAGTGGGCGTTTTCCGACAGTCTTTCGGGTATGCGCTGGCACCCGGACAATTCGATCCGCTTCGTTGATCTGAGCCTGAACTGATCTTTCACCACACTGGAGCGGCGTGCCATGCGCGCCGCTCCGGCGACGGTCCTTGACCTGACCGCGGGGGCGGTTGCCGATGCTGCTGCGATACATTGCCGGGCGCGTCCTGATCGGCTTCACCCAATTGCTGGTTCTGGTCGTCGCCGTCTTCTTCCTGATCCGGCTGCTGCCGGCCGATCCGGTCTCGCGATTCGTGGGGCTCAACTCCAGTGAAGAAGCCTATGCCCAGGCCGAACGCAACCTGGGGCTTGACCGGCCGGTCATGACCCAGCTGACGCACTATCTGGGACTTGCGCCTGAAGAGGGCACGGGCCTGCTGCAAGGCGATTTCGGCACGTCGTGGGTCACCGGAACACCCGTGTTGCAGGAAATCGGTCAGACCCTGCCGCTTACGATCGAACTGATCACGTTCAGCTTCATCGTCGCCTTCATCATCTCCATCCCGATCGGTATGCTGGCGGCATTGCGGCCCGGCGGGCGGGCGGACAAGGCGGTCTTCGTCTACTCGCTGTTTGCCGGCTCGCAGCCGGAGTTCTGGTGGGGCATTCTGTTCGTCTATGTCTTCTTCTTCATTTTGGGCGTAGCGCCCGCGCCGCTCGGCATCCTGTCGCCGCTGACATCGGCGCCCGAAACGGTGACGGGCTTCATCCTGATCGACAGCCTGATCGCGGGAAACATCTCGACCTTCATTGAGGCGCTGCACCACTTCATGTTGCCGGTGGCGACGCTGGTCTTCATCCTGTCCGGGCCGATCGTCAAGATGATCCGTCAGAACATGGTGCGTGCGCTGGAAAGCGATTTCGTCCTCTACGCCCGCTGCGCCGGTCTGCCGCGCTGGCGGGTGGCGCTTTATGCTCTGCGCGCGGCGATGGCGCCGGCGATGACGCTGATCGGCATCCTTTACGGGTTCATGCTGGGCGGCGCCGTGCTGGTCGAAAGCGTGTTCGCGCTGGGCGGTATCGGCCAGTACGCCATCCGCTCGATCCTGGCGTTCGATTATCCGGCGATCCAGGGCGTGGTCCTGGTAATCACCGCGATTTCGCTGTTGATCTATCTTCTGCTCGACATTCTGCATGCCTTCATCGACCCAAGGGTGGCCTTCTGACATGGCGGTCGTCGACGCTTCCGCATCCGCGCCCAGACAGCGCACCGACTGGTTCTTCGTGTTCGGGGTGGCGATCGTTGCAACCGTGACCGTGCTGGCCGTGATCGGCCCGTCCATTGCGCCCTATGATCCAACCATCTCGACGCCGCGCGTGGCGATGCCGCCGCCGCCGATCGGGCAATGGCCGTCGCTCATGTACCAGACGCTGACCGGCCAGCTCGAGCAGACGCCGCACTGGTTCGGAACCGATGCGTCCGGATTTGACATCTTCTCGCGCGTGATCAGCGCGCCGCGCATCGATCTGACGATTGCGCTGGCCGCCAACGGCCTGTCGCTGGCGCTTGGCGTGTTCCTGGGCCTGATCGCCGGCTACTTCCGCAACATCGGAACCGAGATCATGATGCGCGCGTCGGACGTGCTGCAATCGTTTCCGGTCTTCATCTCGGCGATGATCCTTGTGGCGCTGGCCGGGCGGTCGACGGTCAACATCGTGATTGCGCTCGCGCTGCTCTATACGCCGATCTACATCCGGTTGACCCGCGCCGAAGTGCTCAGCCAGAAGACGCGCGGCTATGTCGAGGCGGCACGCGCGCTCGGCAACTCCGAACTTGCAATCGCGTTGCGCCATGTGCTGCCCAACTCGCTGGCGCCCGCGCTCATCCAGTCTTCGGTGACGATCGGTTTTGCGATCCTGCTGACCGCCGGGCTGAGCTTTGTGGGCGCAGGCGTGCGCCCGCCAACGCCCGAATGGGGCCTGATGATTTCCACCGGCGCGTCACAGATCGTGCTTGGCGAATGGTGGCCGTCGCTGTTTCCCGGCATTGCCATCTCGCTGACCGTGTTCGGATTTGCCGTTCTGGGCAATGCGCTGGAGCGACGCCATGCTGGTTAGGGCTGACAGCGAACCGACCGTGTCGACCGAACCGCGCAAACCGGTCATCGCCGTTGACGGTCTGACGGTGCGCTATGACACGCCGCTTGGCGCGGTCACGCCGATCCGCGACCTCAGCCTGACGATTCACGAGCGCGAAGTCGTCGGGCTCGTCGGGGACGCCGGGTCGGGCAAGTCGACGGCCGCGCTGGCCATGATGGGCGTTGTCCGGCCGCCCGGCGTGATCGCGTCCGGTTCGGTCGCGTTCGGCGGACAGGACCTTCTGTCGCTGGATGAGGAAGAGTTGCGGTCCATTCGTGGCAACCAGATTGGCATCATCGTGCAGAACCCGCGCGGTTCGCTCAACCCGATGCTGCGCATCGGCAAGCAGATCGCCAACGTCTATGGCGCCCACCATCGCTCCAGCGGGCGGGAGGGTCGCGACAAGGCGATCGAGATGCTGAAGATGGTCGGCATCAACGATCCCGAGCGGCGCGTGAACGCCTATGCGCACGAGTTGTCCGGCGGCATGGCCCAGCGCGCGCTGATCGCCATGGCGATGAGTTCCAGACCCCGCCTTCTGATCGCCGACGAGCCGACCTCGGGCCTGGACGTCACCATCCAGGCGCAGTTTCTCGACCAGATGTGGCAGACCGTGCAGGGCACCGGCTCGTCGATCCTGTTGATCAGCCAGGACCTTGGCGTCATCGCCAATTATTGCGACCGTGTGATGGTGCTGCATGACGGCGCGATCGTCGAAGACCGGCCGGTGCATGATTTCTTCGCCGATCCACAGCACGCCTACAGTCGCTCGGTGCTGGCGCTGCAAAAGGCGGCCGCCGATGACGACACCACCGCGCGCAGCGCTGCGGGCGCCGAGCCGAAGTCCGACCTGATCCGGATTTCGGGGCTTGCCAAGAACTTTCCCATACGGGGCACCGACAAGGTCGTGCAGGCCGTGCAGGCGCTCACGCTGACGATCGGCAAGGGCGAGACGGTGGGCCTTGTCGGCGAGTCCGGTTCGGGCAAGACGACTGTCGGCCGCTGCCTCTTGCGGCTCGAAGAACCAACTGCCGGTTCGATCCACTATCATGACGATGACATCGGCGCGATCACGCGGCGCGAGATGAAGCGGTTTCGCTCGCGCCTTCAGATCGTGTTTCAGGATCCGTTCGACGCGATCAACCCGCGCTGGACGACCGAACAGATCCTGCGCGAACCGCTTGACCTGCACACCAGGCTGACCGGCCGTCAGAAAGCCGAACGCATCCGCGAACTCCTGAGGCTGGTCGATCTGCCCGAGGACATCGCCACCATAAAGCCGCGCCAGTTGGGCGCGGGTGCCATGCAGCGGCTCAACATCGCCCGCGCGATTGCGACCAACCCCGAGTTCATCGTGCTCGATGAGCCGACATCGGTGCTCGCGCCCGGTGCCATCGACGGGCTGGTGCGGCTGCTTCGCCGCTTGCAGGCCGAACTGGGGTTGAGCTACCTGTTCATCTCGCACGACCTGACGACGGTGAAGTATCTCTGCGATCGCGTTGCCGTCATGTATCTGGGTCAGGTGGTTGAGACCGGCACGGTCGATCAGGTGTTTTCCGATCCGCAGCATCCCTATTCGCGGTCGCTTCTGGATGCCCACCTCTACCCCGATCCGACGCAGCGGCGCGTCGACCGGGACGACATCGAGCAGCTGGAAGGCGAGATCCCGTCGCCGATCGACCTGCCCAAGGGCTGTTATCTGGCCGGGCGCTGCCATCATGCGGTCGATCGCTGCCAGTCCGAGCCGCAGGCGCTGACCGACCTTGCGGAAATGCGTCAGGTGCGATGCTGGCGCGTTGTCGAGGGCAATCTGGACGAAGCGCCGTGAGCGCGCATGTCGATGTGCTGATCGTCGGCGCCGGCGCAAGCGGGGCTGCCGTTGCCTGGCGGCTGGCGCGCGCCGGGCTTTCGGTCACGTGCCTGGAGCGGGGCGGCTGGATCGACTACGCCGATGTTCCCTCGCGGCATTCCGATTGGGAACTGGCCCGCCAGACCACCCATCACCCCAACCCGAACGTTCGCGGCAATGCGTGGGATTACCCGATCAACGATGCCGACGCCGCGATCAAGCCGTTGATGTACAATGCGGTGGGCGGCAGCACGCTGCATTGGGGCGCGCATTTTCCGCGCTTTCGGCCAAGCGACTTTCGCGTGCGTTCGCTCGATGGCGTCGCCGACGACTGGCCGTTCGACTATGACGCGATCGCGCCATACTACGAGGAAAACGACCGGATCATGGGCGTTTCGGGCATCCATGGCGATCCCGGCAACCCGCCGCGCGAGCCGCGCCAGATGCCGCCGCTGCCGGTCGGCAAGGGCGCGCGGCGCATGGCCAAGGCGTTTGACCGGCTGGGCTGGCACTGGTGGGTGTCCGACGCGGCGATCAACACGCAGCCCTATGGCGAGGGCAGGGGAGCGTGCAACCATTGCGGGCCGTGCGATCTTGGCTGCGCGGTCAAGGCGCGCTCGTCCACCGACATCACCTATTGGCCGCTGGCGCTCGCCGCCGGTGTCAAGCTGATCACCGAAGCGCGCGTGTTCGAGATCGAGACCGACGCGCAGGGGCGTGCCACCGGCGCCGCATACTACGATGCCAACGGCACGGTTCAGCGCCGACGCGCCTCGGTGGTCGTTCTGGCCGCCAATGGCGTCGGCAC
>CAZSFA010000104.1:0-10270 GCA_964606055.1 uncultured Oceaniradius sp.
GCTTGTCGCGGCGACGACGCGGCTCGGCCGTTTGACGACTCCGCTGCGCGACCGCTTCGGCATCCCGATCCGGCTGGGGTTTTCTACCGTCGACGAGCTTGAGACGATCGTCACGCGTGGCGCGCGCATTCTCGGCCTGCCGCTCGACACCGATGGCGCGCGTGAAATCGCGGCGCGGGCGCGCGGTACGCCGCGCATCGCCGGGCGGCTGCTGCGTCGCGTGCGCGATTTTGCCGATGTCGGCGGCGCCGAAACCGTCGACCGCGCCGTTGCCGACAAGGCGCTGTCGCGGCTTGAAGTGGATGCGATCGGGCTCGATGAACTCGACCGTCGCTATCTGGGTCAGATCGCGCACAATTTCGGCGGCGGCCCTGTGGGCATCGAGACGATTGCGGCGGCCCTGTCCGAACCGCGCGACGCCATCGAAGACATCATCGAGCCCTATCTGATCCAGCAGGGTTTCATCCAGCGCACGCCGCGCGGCCGCATCCTGACCGCCAACGCCTGGCGGCACATGGGGCTGGACGCGCCGGCCGATCTGGCGGCGGCGCAGGCGGGCCTGTTCGATGAGGACGGCTAGGGCCGGGATGTGAAGCCACGGACGGCCGGTATCAGTCCGGGCCGGCAGCCCGTTTTTCGTGCAGCAGGCGCAGATCGTGGTGGTCCTTTTCGCGCAGCGCAAATCCGGTCCGGTTGCCCAGTTGAAAGGCCAGCGACATGCACTTGACCGGCGTGCCCGCGACCACGCCATGGCCGGTGAAGGCTTCGGCGGGATATCGCGCGCCATCCTCGGGCGGGCCGTAGATGCCGTTGCCGTCGCCGTCGAACACCACCACGTGGACATCGACTTGCCGGTCGTCGGCGTCGGCCAGGACGAAGTTCCACGCCCGCGTGTCGTCGCGTTGCACCGGGGCGAAACCGCGCGCTGCCAAAGCTGCGCCGATGCTGGCAAGGTCACGCTCCTGCACGACGATGTCGACATCGTCATGCGGCCGCGTCTCCTCTCCGAGAAGGGCATCAACGGCCCAGCCGCCATCGAGCCACACATCGCAGCCGAGCGCTTCGATGAGACCGACGAGTTCGGTGACGAAGTCTGCGGATGCGGGCATTTCGGGTGGGACTTTCCCGGGTCGGTTCGGTGCTTGGCAGGTCTTGTGCTAGTCGTTCGGCGGCGCAATCAGATCGTCGAACAACGGATCGTCGAGCGCCTGCCCGCCATAGGCCTGGGCCAGGCCGAACGCGCCGCCATAGGACCAGACCGACCAGCCAAACCCGTGCTCCTCGGCAAGGGCGATCATATCGCGCATGTAGGCGAGCCGCCATGGCTCGGGCACGTCGAGATCGGTGCCCCATTCGCGGCCGATCATGCCGAACTCGCCCAAGAAGACACGACCGCGCGCGATGCCGTGGGCGTCCGCCCATCGCGCCACGCGGTCGAAGGGCTCTGCAAGGCGCGCGACGGCGTTGCCCCCGCGCAGGCGCCTTGTGTGATCGTGCAGGAAATCGAGCGACTCGGCTTGCCGGCGGCCGTCCAGTTCGGCGCGGATGCGCCCCTCGTTGCGCGCAACCATCGCCGCCCAGTCGTCGCCCGACAGTGCGTCGGGCGGCCAGGGCAGATCGCGCAGATGGCGCACCAGATGGTCGACCCAGCCGGCGCCCTGATGGGTGACGATGAACGGCTCGTAGCTGTGAAAGCTCCATACGGTGTTGTCGTCGGCGATCCGGGTCGGGTCGAGCGCGGTGAGGCCGCCCGCCGAACCCCAGCAGGCCCCCGTCAGAACCAGCGTGATGTCGGCATTGGCGGCGCGCGCGGTGCCGTGCAGGCGTTCAAGGCTGGCCTGCCACCGCATCTGTTCGTCGGCGTCATGGCAATCGAGCGTCGGCTCGTTGATCAGTTCGAGCGCAACCGTCTGCGCCGGCCAGCGCGACAGGTCGGCGGCGATCTCGCCGACCAGGGCGTCGTAGCGGGCAAACACCGCCGGATCCTCTGTCACCTGACGCGTGCCCGCCATGCCGGATTCATCGCCGCGCGGGATCGTGTGCAGGTCGACGATCACGTTCAGGCCTTCGCCCACCAGCAACGCGACCGCCCGATTGATGCCGGACAGCACGGCCTCGCGCCGCGCCGAATCGTTGCCATGCAGGAGGAAGGCGGGTTCGACGGGCAGGCGCACCGTGTCGAACCCGGCCTGCCGCAGGTCGGCGATGTCCTCGGCGTCGACAAAGCCTGTCCATTCGGGAAACGCCTCCACAACGTCGGCATCGTTCCAGCGCTCGGCGCCGGGCCAGGTCACCCACAGATCCATGGCGATGGACCGGCGCACCTCGAACGTGGCGGCGGCAGCCGGCTGCACCGCCAGCGCCACGAGCACGCCGATCAGCGTCGCCACCAACGTCACGCGCGGGCGTCCAAAGCGAAGACTTGCAAACATCACCTCGCCGTCCCTAAGAGCTGCGGTTCCGGTGAGCGCACCTATCATGACAAGGGCAAGGCGATGCTTGAAAACGACGACCATGGTGAATCGGCGCGCGGTCTCGACCCCGCGCTGGACGGCACGCTCGCCGACGGCATCCATCGCTATCGGGTGCGGGTCTACCATGCCGACACCGACATGTCCGGCGCGGTCTATCATGCCCGTTATCTGGAATGGCTGGAGCGGGGCCGGTCGGACTTGCTGCGCGCCCATGGGGTGCGGCATAGTGAGTTGAGTTCGCAGGACAATCCACAATTTTGGGTTGTGAGGCGCATGGAGATCGATTACCTCTCGGCGGCACGGATCGAGGAGGCGTTGGAGGTTTCCACGCAAGTCGCCGATATCGGCAAGGCCCGGATCGTGATGGCGCAGACCATCGGGCGTGGCGCGCAGGCGCTTGTCAAGGCGGTTGTGACGGCGGCGCTGATCAATGCGCGGGGTCGTCCGCAGCGCCTCGATCGCGCGTGGCAGGCGCGTTTTGCGACGGGTCGCACGCCATGATTGCAGGGCCGGGCGGCCGGTGTCGCGAATGCACACGTGGCGGTCCAATTCGGCCCTTGCCAAAGCGCGCCGAACCGCACAAATAGTGCCGTAACAAAGCGTTAAGGGTAACAGAGTATTAACGCGGGCAGCGGGGGCACGCTCTGCCCACGCCATTGTTTGACCGAATTTCTGGCCGACATCGCGGTGGTGGGCACTGAGATGGCCGGTCGGAGTTGTTTGTGCCAGCCGGTCGCGGGCACCACCGGCATTCAGCATGAGGGTCTTTGTAGATGGAAACGCTACCGCTGGCCGCCCAGACGCATGACATGTCGATCATCGGCCTTTTCATGCAGGCCGGATGGATCGTTCAGGCTGTGATGATCGGGCTGCTGCTCGCGTCGGTCTGGAGTTGGGGCATCATTTTCGACAAGGCGATGAGCTTTGGCCGCGCGCGGCGGCAGGTGCGGCGCTTCGAGGAGGAGTTCTGGTCCGGCCAGTCGCTGGAGGAACTGTACCGCGAAACCACCAACCGCAAGGTCGCCGGCATTTCGCTCGTGTTCGTCGCGGCCATGCGCGAATGGCACAAATCGTTTGAACGCGGCGCGCGCTCGCCGGCCGGACTGCAGACGCGGATCGACCGTGCGATGGACGTGGCGCTCTCGCGCGAATCGGACCGCCTGCGGGCGCGCCTTGGCTTCTTGGCGTCGCTGGGGTCGGTTGCGGTCTATGTCGGCCTGTTCGGCACCGTGATCGGCATCATGACCTCGTTTCAGGCGATCGCCACCTCGGAGTCCACCAATCTGGCAGTCGTTGCGCCGGGCATCGCCGAAGCACTGCTGGCGACGGCGATCGGCCTGATCGCGGCGATTCCGGCACTGGTCGCCTACAACAAGCTGATGAGCGAGGCGGCGCAGATCCTGGGTCGGATGGAATCGTTTGCCGATGAGTTCTCGTCGATCCTGTCCCGGCAGATCGACGAGCACGCCAATGCGTCACGTCAGCCGCAGCAGCGCGCCGCCGCCCAATAGGGGCAACCGAAAGGGCCAGCATCGCCATGGCACAGACATATCAGGGCAGGGCATCGGGTGGCCGTCGCGGCCGGCGCGGCGGCAGCGACCAGCTGGTCTCCGAAATCAACATCACCCCGTTCGTCGATGTCATGCTGGTGCTGCTGATCGTCTTCATGGTCGCGGCACCGCTTCTGACCGTGGGCGTGCCGATCGAACTGCCGGAAAGCCGTGCCAACGCGCTGAACACCGAGACGCAGCCGATCACGGTCTCCATCAACGAGAACGGCGAGATCTTCCTTCAGGAAACGCAGATCGCGCTCGACGAGGTGGTGCCGCGGCTGGAGGCGATCGCGCAGGCGGGCTTTGACGAGCGCATCTTCATCCGTGGCGATCGCGGTGCCGATTACGGCTCGATCATGCGCGTGATGGGCCGCATCAACCAGGCCGGGTTCAACAATCTGGGCCTGGTGACGCTTCAGGAACGGGACCGATAGGGCGCCGCGATGCGTGTCGGGCTCGCCATTTCCCTTGGATTGCATGCCGCGCTGATCGGCGGCGCGGTGCTCACGCTCAGCCAGCCCGAGGCGTTCGATGTCCGCGATGTGGAGAGCCTGCCGGTCGAACTGGTCGAGATCGGCGAGATCACCCAGACCCAGGAAGGCGCCCAGGACGCGCCGCAGGACGGCCCCGCCGCTCCCGAACCGGTCGAGCGCGCGGTGCCAGAGCCCGAGGCCGTGAACATCGGCGACAATGAACGCGATCAGGCAACGCCGGAAACCCAAGAGCAGTTGCCAGCCCCGGTCGAGGAGGTGCGGCTGCCCGAGCCCGCCGAGCCGCCGCCACCCACGCCGTCGGAAGACCGCCCGCGCGAGATCGTGCCGGTCGATCCGGTCGAGGAACTGATCGAGGCCGAGCCGCGCCCCGTTCCGTTCCCCCAGCCGTCACCCGCGCCGCAGCCCGAGCCCGAGCCGCAGCAGGCGGCCGAGCCCGAACCGGCGGCCGCGCCCGAGCGCGTGGTGCTGCCCGACACGCTACCGGTGCCGACGGCGCGCCCCTCGCGCAGCCAGGTGCCGCTTCAGGAATCGCGCAATCAGGAAGAGCCGCGCCCGATTGACGAGGTCGCAAGCCTTCTGAACCGTGACAGGGGGTCGGGCGGGGGCGCGGCCTCCAATGAGCAGACCGCATCGGTGGGCGCGCGCCGCACCACCGGTGGCACGACGCTGACGCAAAGCGAGATGGACGCGCTGCGCGGACAGATCCAGTCGTGCTGGAACGTGCCGTCGGGCGTGACCGATGCCGACCAGCTGCGCGTGTCGATCCGCTTCAATCTCGACCGCAACGGGCGCGTCGAAGGCCGACCGGCGGTGATCGACAGTTCGGGCAACCGCGCCGCCGACGACAGCGCCATGCGCGCCATCATGATCTGCAACAATCGCTTTGACGGCTTCAACCTGCCGCAGGACAAGTACGAGGCCTGGCAGCAGGTCGTGGTGAACTTCGATCCCAGCGAGATGTTTTAGCGCCCCGACCCGAGGTCTTGCGATCCCCGATACTCCCCCGACAGCTGCGTCCGCCGCAAAACGGCCACACAACAGCGGCCAAAACGGCGCACAATGACGAAGGACGGCACATGACATCCACTTGCCATTGCGCTCGCACGATTGCCGGTCGCCCGTTTCCCGGGCGTTTGACGGCGCTGCTCCTGACGCTGGTGGCGGCGATGGCGATCGCGGCCCAGCCGGCGCGCGCGCTGGTCGAGATCGACATCAATCGCGGCAACATCGAACCGCTGCCGGTCGCGGTCACCGACTTCCTGTCGGGCGATGAGATCGGCCGGCAGATCAGCCAGGTCGTCACCGACAACCTGCGCCGCTCGGGGCTTTTCGCGCCGATCGACCGCGCCGCCTTCATCGAGCAGGTGTCCAATCCCGACGCCATCCCGCGTTTTGAGGACTGGCGCGTGATCAATGCGCAGGCGCTGGTGACCGGTCGGGTGACCGAGGAGGGCGGCGGCCGGCTGCGCGCCGAGTTCCGGCTGTGGGACACGTTCGCGGGCGAACAGATGACCGGCGAGCAGTTCTTCACCAATCGCGAGAACTGGCGCCGGGTGGCGCACATCATCTCGGACGCGATCTTCGAGCGGCTGACCGGCGAGCGCGGCTTTTTCGACACGCGCGTCGTGTTCGTGTCCGAGTCCGGCCCGCGCGACAACCGCACCAAGCGTCTGGCGATCATGGATCAGGACGGCGCCAATCTGCGGTTCCTGACCCAGGGCGCCGACATCGTGCTGACCCCGCGCTTTTCGCCCTCGCGCCAGGAAATCACCTATATGGATTTTGCCGGCGGCGAGCCCAAGGTCTACCTGTTGCAGCTTGAGACCGGTCAGCGCGAACTGGTCGGCGATTTCCCCGGCATGACGTTCTCGCCGCGCTTTTCGCCCGATGGGCAGCGCGTGGTGATGAGCCTTCAGCAGCCCGACGGCAATGCCAACATCTATGCGATGGATCTGCGCAGCCGCAACACGACGCGGCTGACCAACTCTCCGTCGATCGACACCTCGCCCTCCTATTCGCCGGACGGGCAGCGCGTCGTCTTCGAGAGCGATCGCGGCGGCCGCCAGCAGCTCTACATCATGGGCGCCAACGGGGGCGATGCGACACGCATCTCGTTCGGCAACGGCGTCTACTCGACGCCGGTCTGGTCGCCGCGCGGCGATCTGATCGCCTTTACCAAGCAGTCGGGCGGCCAGTTCTCGATCGGCGTCATGCGGCCCGATGGGTCGGGCGAGCGCATCCTGACCACCGGCTTTCACAATGAAGGGCCGACCTGGGCGCCCAACGGCCGTTACCTGATGTTCTTCCGGCAGGATCAGGGCGCTGGTGGCCCGCAGCTGTTCATGATCGATCTGACCGGCCGCAACGAGCAGCCGGTTCCGGTCTCCGGTTTCGGCTCGGACCCTGCCTGGTCGCCGCTTCTGGAGTGAGCGCGCCGGCCTGTGCGGGCGCATTGCGGCCGGTATGCCGCGATGTTGCCCCAATTGACCGGCACCGCGCTGCAACGGGGTGGTTAATCCGGCGTTAACCGTGTTCGTCAAAGCGCGGTTAACCGCAACAGGGTTACCAAAAGGCTTCCGAAAAGCCTCAAATGCGAGAGGGATATGCCGTCATGGCCGTCACCGGCTCCAATGCAAAACGCCCATTGCGCGCTCTGGTCATCGCGGTTGCGACGACACTGGCCGTTGCGGGTTGCGCCAACGATCGTACGCTGCCCAACAACCCAGCCGATCTGGGCCTGACCGGCGGCGCCGCGCCCGGCACGACGCAGGACTTCACGGTCAATGTCGGCGATCGCATCTTCTTCGACACCGATTCGTCGGTCATCCGCGCCGACGCGCAGGTGATCCTTGCCCGACAGGCGCAGTGGCTGAACCAGTTCCCGAACTACCAGATCACGGTCGAAGGCCATGCCGACGAACGCGGCACGCGCGAATACAACCTGGCGCTTGGCGCCCGCCGCGCGGCCGCGACCAAGTCGTTCCTGGTCTCGCGCGGCGTTCCCGATGCGCGCATCCGCACGATCTCGTTCGGCAAGGAGCGCCCCGTCGCGGTATGCGACGCGGCCCAGTGCTGGAACCAGAACCGCCGCGCGGTGACGCTTCTTGGCGGCACCGGCAGCTGACCGATTTCGGTGTGAACCGGCGGCACGATCAAATTGTCGTCGCACTGGTTTGCATGCTAGCGGGTCCGAACGATTGCATATGAGAAGGCGCGGTCCCGCCATGCGCACAGCCATGATCCGATTTGCCGGCATTTCCGTCCTGGCAGCGACCCTTTTGGGGGTTGCGGGCGCCGCTCACGCGCAGGTCGCCGACCCGCGCGTGATGCAGCTTGAAGAGCGTGTGCGCCAGCTCACCGGCCAGTTGGAGGAACTCAACTTCCAGTTCCTGCAGCTTCAGGAACAGTTGCGCCGGCAGCAGGAAGACTACGAGTTCCGGTTCCAGGAGTTGGAAGGCGGCGCGCCGGCCCAGCCCTTGCAGGAAGGGCGCGCAGCGCCCGCGCCGCAGCCGCCGACCAACCCCGCGCCGGCCGCGCAACCCGGTGTCGCGGTTGCCGAAGCCGGACCCGCCGATCGCGTGGTGCTGGCCGATCCGGGCCAGTCGGCAACCGGCGCGCCGCCGCGCGCGCTCGGCACGCTGACGATCGATCCATCGGGCGCTGTCGTGGATTCCGACATCGACTTTTCGTCCTCGGCGCTGAACGCTGCCATCGATGGCGAACAGGTCGCCTCGATCACCGGACGGATGGACCCCGAGGAGTTGTACCGCACAGGTTACGGCCACGTGCTCAACGGCGATTACCGGCTTGCCGAAGACCTGTTCCGCTCGTTCATCGAACTCTATCCCAACGATCTTCTGGCGGCCGATGCGCGGTTCTGGCTTGGCGAAAGCGTGCTCGGTCAGGGCCGCTACGAGGATGCGGCGGCGGTGTTCATCGAGGCGCGCACGCTGCACCCGCAGGCCGCCAAGGCGCCCGAGACCATGCTGAAGATCGGCACGATCATGGCCGCGCTCGGCAATCGCGACATGGCTTGCGTGACCCTGTCGGACGCGCTGGAGATCCATGGCGGCATGAACGCCAATGTGCGCCAGGCGATCATTGAAGAGCGTGCCAAGGCCCGCTGCTGATCGCGTGAGCGGTCCGCGCGACGTCGAGGCGTCGGCGGCACGCGCCTTTGGCGCCATCGATCCGCCGCAAGGCCGGCCGGTCCTGATCGCGCTGTCGGGCGGCGGCGACTCCATGGCGCTGGCGCATCTGTTCCGCCATCAACTGCAACGCGAAAACCCCGGCAATCGCCTCGTGGCGGCAACCGTCGATCACGGTCTGAGGCCGGACAGCGCCGCCGAAGCGGCGACCGTGGCACGCTGGTGCGCGGCCATCGACGTGCCGCACCATACCCTGACATGGTCGGCCGGGGCCGAGACGACCGCCATTCAGGCGCGCGGCCGGATGGGGCGGTATCGCCTGCTGGCCGGGCTTGCCGAGCGGCTCGGCGCGGCGATGGTGCTGACCGGGCACACCGCCGACGATCAGGCCGAGACGGTGGCCATGCGCCATGCGCGCGCGGCGCGCGGGGTCGGCCTTGCCGGGATCGATGCGGCCACGCTCTATGATCGCCGGGTCTGGTTCGTGAGGCCGCTGCTCGGAATCGGACGCGCCGATCTACGCGCATGGCTGGCGCGCGAGGGTGTCGACTGGCTCGATGATGCTTCCAACCGCGATGACCGGTTCGAGCGCGTGCGCGTTCGGGGCCGTCTTGCCACAGATCCGGACCTGCGCGCGCAGATGCTCGACCGGGCCGCCGCTGCACGGGCACGGCGGCGCGCCGATGCGCAGGATGGCGCGGCCTGCCTTGCCGATCGCGCCGTCTGGCATGTCGTTGACGGCCGGATCGTGCTCGACCCGGCGGCGCTGGCCGGCCATGATGGGCGGGGGCCGGCGGCGGCGATGGCGGCGGTCCTGACCCAGACCGGTCGCCTGGCCCGACTTTGCGATGCAGCGCGCGCCGCGGCGGCGCTGCAGTTCTGCCGAACCGGCGGCAACGGACAGGGCTTCACGATCGCCGGATGCCGGCTTCGCAAGACCGGTGGCCTTGTCCGGTTCGAGGCCGATGTGCGTGTGGCGCGCGAGCACGGCGCGGGCGGTTTTGACCGATTGCTGTCGGCCAGCGACTGGCCGCTGGCCGCGGCGATCGCCGATCTCGCCGGAACGCCGGGCTACCCTCGACCGCCGCTGCGCGGGTTCGGATCGCATTTACGATGCGCGGACACATTGGTCGCAGTTTGACCAACTCGCCTTGGCAAAACCGGGGGCGCAACCTATCTTCATCCACATCATGGGAAATGCGCCGAAAACCGGCGCGGCTTGGAAGTTCAGATGAACCCGAATTACAGAAATTTCGCGCTTTGGGCGATCATCGCCCTTATGCTGGTCGCGCTGTTCAACATGTTCCAGTCGCCCAATCAGGGCAGCGCCAGCCGCGATATCTCCTACACGCAGTTCATACAGGATGTGTCGAGCGGCCGCGTTGAATCGGTCACCATCCAGGGCGAGCAGATCGTCGGCACCTATGCCGACAATGGCGTGACGTTCCAGACCTATTCGCCGGGCGATCCCGAACTGGTGACGCGGCTCGAGGAGCGCGGCGTGGAAATCCGCGCGCGGCCCGAGACCGACGGCTCCAACTCCTTCCTTGCCGTGCTCCTGTCCTGGCTGCCGATGATCATCATCCTGGGCGTCTGGATCT
>CAZSFA010000105.1:0-6817 GCA_964606055.1 uncultured Oceaniradius sp.
GCGCCCTGGCAGGCGATCCGCCGCCGCAGCCGGGGCCTGCCGCCCTGGACGCCGGGCGAGCGGCTCGACGTACGCCCGTCGGATTTCCGCTACGTCCGCTATGCGCACAACACCGAATCGACGGCGATCTTCGCGGTGGACGCTTCAGGTTCAGCGGCGCTCGAACGGCTGGGCGAAGCCAAGGGCTGCGTCGAACTGCTGCTCGCCGATTGCTATGTCCGGCGTGATCAGGTCGCGCTGATCGCATTTCGCGGCGATGGCGCGCAGGTGTTGCTCGAGCCGACGCGTTCGCTGGTGCGGGCCAAACGGTCGCTGACCGCCCTGCCCGGCGGCGGACCCACACCGCTCGCCGATGGCATGCGTCAGGCGCTCGACGTCGCCGACCGCGTTCGCCGCCGCGGCCAGTCGCCACTGATCGTCCTTCTGACCGACGGCAAGGGCAATGTCGCGCTCGACGGCACGCAGGACCGCGCCGCCGCACGTGCAGATGCCGAGGATGTCGGCCGCCGGTGCGCCTTGCTTGCCACCCGCGCGGTGATCATCGACATCGCTCGGCGCCCGCGCGAGGCCGCCCGTTCGCTCGCGGCGACCATGCATGCAGACTATGTGACGCTGCCGCGCGCCGACGCCAGAACCATGTCCGATGTGGTCTCCGGCTATCTTGAGGACAATCGGTGACGGCGGCGGCGCCTGCGCGCTGGCAGGAGATGGCCGGCCAATGGCCGAACGCCGGTCACAGCCGTTTCGTGCATGCCGCCGGCCTTGACTGGCATGTCCAAAGGATGGGCGATGCCGATGCGCCCCGATGCCTGCTCGTGCACGGCACCGGCGCGTCGACACATTCATGGGCGAAGATGATGCCGATCCTCGCCACCCGGTTCGACACGATGGCGATCGACCTGCCCGGCCACGGCTTCACCTCGGAGGGGCGCGGTCGCACGCTGACCTTGCCGGGCATGGCGGCGGCGTTGGCCGCGCTGCTGAAGGCGCAGAGTCTTCAGCCGTCCATCGTCGTTGGTCATTCGGCCGGTGCCGCCATTCTGATCGAAATGGTTTTGACCGGTGCCATCGCGCCCGGCGCGATCGTCAGCCTCAACGGCGCACTCGAACCCATTGAAAGCAATGCGATTTTCGCCCCGCTCGCCAAGGCGTTGTTCCTCAGCCCGCTGACCGCCCATGCCGTGGCCATGCAGGCGCGCTATACGCCGATGACCCGCCGGCTGCTCGACCGCACCAACTCGGCCGTCGATCGCAAAGGCGTCGCGCAATACGAGGCGCTGGTCGCAACGCCGTCCCATGTCGCCGGCGCGCTCGGCATGATGGCCAACTGGGATCTCGACCCACTTCAGGAACGGCTCGGTGAACTGACGACGCCGCTGTTCCTGATCGCCAACGAGGACGACCCGATGGTGCCCGCCGCCGTGTCCGAGCGCACCGCGCGGCGCGCCGGCTCGGCCACCGTGATGCTGGAGCCGACCGGCGGCCATCTGGCGCACGAAGCGGACCCGGCAAAATACGCCCGCATGATCGAGACCATCGCCGCCCGCACCGGCGCGCCGAAAGCCGAGGCCGAACATGCCTGATCCGCTGAAAAGCCGCCCCGCACCACCCGACCCGACCTGTTCCCGCAGATTGCGCGGATGCGCACCATGACGCTGCACCAGCCACCGCCGGACACAGCCGCAGTCCACGCCATCGCGACCGAAACCCGGCCACACGCGGTTGTCATTGGCGCCGGTTTCGGCGGGCTTGCCGCCGCGGCCCGGCTGGGCGCGCGCGGCTACCGTGTGACCATCGTCGACCGTCTTGAACAGATCGGCGGGCGCGCCAGCGTCTTCCGGCAGGACGGCTTCACCTTCGATGCCGGACCGACCATCGTCACCGCCCCGTTCGTCTTCGAGGCGCTTTGGGAACTCTATGGCGAGCGCATGGCCGACCATGTCACGCTCAAGCCGCTCGAACCCTACTACACACTGCGCTTCGATGACGGCCGCACCTTCCGCTGCTGGACCGACAAGGCGAAGATGCACGCCGAGATCGCCGCTTTCGCGCCCGATGACGTCGCCGGCTACGAAGCGTACCTCGAAGAAAGCCGCAAATGCTACGAGACCGGCTTCGTGCGCATGATCGACAAGCCCTACCACTCGATCATCAAGATGGCGGCAGCCATGCCCGCGCTCATCGCGCGGCGCGCAGACCGGTCGGTGCACGGCCTGGTCTCCCGTTACATCGGCAACGAAAACGTCCGCCAGGCGCTGAGCTTCCATCCCCTGTTCATCGGCGGCAATCCGCTCAAGACCACGGGCGTGATGAGCCTGATCTCCTATCTGGAGCGGCAGTACGGCGTGCACTACGCCATGGGCGGCACCGGCGCGCTGGCGAGGGCGCTCGGTGATCTGGTCACCCGTCACGGCGGCACGATCCGCCTTGGCACGGAGGTCGACGAGATCATCGTCCGCGACGGTGCGGCGCGCGGCGTCCGGCTCGCCGACGGCGAGGAAATCGGGGCCGACTGCGTGGTCTCGAACGCCGATACCGGATGGACTTACACGCGCCTGTTGCGCAACCACGGTCGCAGGCGGTGGACCAACCGCAAGATCAGCCGGATGAAGTATTCGATGAGCTTGGTCGTCTGGTACTTCGGCACCAATCGCCGCTACGACGATGTCGGCCACCACACCATCCTGATGGGGCCGCGCTATCGCGAACTGCTCAGGGATATCTTCGACCGCAAGGTGCTGGCCGATGATTTCTCGCTCTACCTGCATCGGCCAACGGCGAGCGATCCGTCCATGGCGCCGGAGGGTTGCGACAGTTTCTACGTGCTCGCGCCGGTGCCCAACCTCGATGACAGCACCGACTGGGCGCAGATGGCCGAACCCTATCGGCAGCGCATCCAGGACCAGCTTGAAGCGACGACTCTGCCCGGACTTGGCGAGGCGATCGTCACATCGCGGATCATGACGCCGCTCGACTTCCGCGATCGCCTGCTTTCGGTCAGGGGCGCGGCGTTCGGCATGCAGCCGACCATCTTCCAACTGGCCTGGTTCCGACCGCACAACATCTCCGAGGAGGTGCGCGACCTCTACATGGTCGGCGCGGGCACCCATCCCGGCGCGGGCCTGCCGGGCGTCGTGTCCTCGGCCGCCATTCTCGACAAGCTGGTACCCCATGGCAGCCTGGTCTCGTAGCGCCGCGCCCCTTCTGAGCGCGCACGACCGGCGGCTGTGCCATCAGTCGATCCGCGCAGGATCGAAGTCGTTCTACGCCGCCTCCAGCCTGTTGCCGCGCGACATCCGCACCGCGGCGCGCGCGCTCTATGCCTTCTGTCGCTCGTCGGATGATCTGGTCGACGACGCCGGAAATGACGGCACCGCCTCCGCACGCCTGAAAGCGCGGCTCGACCTCATCTACGACCGCAGGCCGATCGATCTGGTCTGCGACCGTGCCTTTGCCGCCGTCGTGCATGGCCATGCCATTCCCAAGACCGTGCCGTTGGCGCTGATCGAGGGTTATGAATGGGACGAGGCCGGGCGAACCTATCCCACGCTCGACGCGCTGACCCGGTATGCGGCGCGGGTCGCCGCGACCGTCGGCGTGATGATGACGCTGGTCATGGGCAGCCGCGATCGCGCCGTTCTGGCGCGGGCGAGTGATCTGGGCCTTGCCATGCAGTTGACCAACATCGCCCGCGATGTCGGCGAGGACGCGCGGCGTGGCCGCGTCTATCTGCCGCTCGAATGGCTCGACGAAGCCGGCATCGATGCCGACGCCTTCCTTGCAAGACCACGGTTTTCGCCGGAACTGGGAGCGCTGGTCGACCGGCTGCTCAATGCCGCCGACAGCCTTTACGACCGGGCGCTGACCGGCATTGCCGGCCTGCCACTCGACTGCCGGCCGGCCATTCGCGGCGCCGCGCTGATCTATCAGGAGATCGGCCGCGAGATCCGCCGCAACGGGTGCAACAGCATCGATGCGCGCGCCTTCACCAGCGGCAGGCGCAAGGGCGAACTGATCGCCATCGCTACGCTGACACCCTTCCCGCTGCGCCCGCCCATGGGCGATCCCGCCCATCCTTCGGTTGCCTTCCTGGTCGATGCGGCAGCGGCTCCGGGCCCGACAACGCCGCGCACGATCGATGCAAAGCTCGGCCGGATGCTGGAGATCATGGCCGAAGCCGGCCAGCGCCGCTCGCAAATGGCAACGCGCCAGCGCGGTTAGCCATGCAGGATTTCGGCATCATCGAAGTGGTTCTGGGCGCGGTCGGCTGTGCGATCTTCCATGTCTGGCGGATGCGCCTGCTCAAGCGCGAAGTCGTCGCGCGCAAAGCCCGGCAGGCCGCCGAGGCTGAAGCGGAAAGGTGCGCCGCTCAGCCCGCATAGTGCGCCCGGCGCGGCATGCGAAACGGCAGCATCGCCTTGACGACCGGGTTGGCAAAGCGCGTGCCCGACAGGCTCTCGTGCATTAGCCGCACGTCCTGTCCGAAGAGCCTGGTGTCGACGATCGAGCGCATGTAGAACGGCCCGTCCTCCAGCGTTCTCGCGATCACCGGCGTTGTGCCCGGATCGGCGTGCGCGCCACGCCCCACGCCCCAGAAGCCGGGCTTGAGCGCCGAATAGGGCGGTTCTTCGTGCTCGGTGATCGTCCCGCCCCTGTCGAACCGCAGCACGAGAAACACCTGCTCGTCGGTGCACAGATCCGCATCGTACAAGACGACCGATTCGCCATCCGCCAGCGCCCCGCGCGCCCAGTCCCAGCGGCGGAAGCTGGCCTCAAGTGGTCTGAGGCCCCAATTGGTGTCGTGATAGCCGTGGCCGTGCCAGCCCGGCATGTCGCCCTTGGTGAATGCAAGTTCGATGTTGGCGGACGGCGCCGCCGGCCACCAGCGCTGATTGCCTTGCGTATCGATGTCGAAGGCGCGGTCGGTGATCGCATGCGGCGTCAACGTGATCCGCCCGGCCATGCGGCGCGGCAGGAACTGGTGCGGCGGCCGGGGCACCGCGATCTCGTCGAAGTCGATGACCAGCCGGTCTCCGTGCCATTGCAGCGAACTGGGGCCGACGCGGAAATGGGTCGCGCCGCGATCGAGCGCCCCGCGCCCGCGTTCGGTCATCGTCCAGCGATGGGCGTGCGGCGCATAAAGTGCGACGTTGATCGCCACGTGGTCTTCGGGGTCCGTCCGTCCGCGCCAGGCGTAGTATGGCGAGAACACCGAACCGACAAATGCGATCACCGAGACGCCATAGCGCCCGCAATCGCTCAACCCGTCGATGTACCACCAAAGATAGCCGCCCGCGGGGACCTGCGCATCAAAGCGCGGTCCGTCAGAAACCGCTCCGCCGCCAGCAACCCGGAAAGCGTCGCCATCGGCACGCCCGGCCCCGGATGCACGCTGCCGCCCGCCAGATAAAGGCCCGGCAGTTTCGTCGCCGCGCCCGGTCGCCTGAACGACGCCATCCACCCGTGCGATGCCGGCCCGTAGAGCGCCCCGCCGCTGCCCGGAAACAGCGCGTTGAACCCGTCCGGCGTCGTTGCCGTCACCTGCATCGAAGTCCGATCCAGCGTCAGCCCGCATCGGGCCATCTGCCTGCATGTTCGCGTCAGCCATTGCTCCACCTCATCGGGGCCGTAAGTGTGCTGGTCGCCATTGGCGGGCGCGTTGACCAGCATCAGAACGCGCTCGCGGCCGGCGCGCCGCGCCGCCTCATTCAGGGTGCAGTCGGATGCGCGATCCTGCGCGCATACATAGACGGTCGGTGCATCGGTGACCGAGCGCCGCTTGAAGATCGCGGCGAACTCGTCGGCATAATCATCGCCGAAGAACACCGTATGGTGTGCCAGCGGGAAGTCGGGTGTGGCGATCAGGCCCGTGAACGCCATCGCCGACAGCGAGCGCGCGCGCGGTTTGACCGCGCCGATGCCGAGGTGCTGCCGGCCAAGGCCAAGCTGGCCGCCCGCAAGCGCCGACACGTCGCCATTGTGGATGATCGCCGTCGCCGACATCGTTTGGCCATCGGCCATGCGTATGCCGGTCGCGCGCTGCCCGTCGGTCAGGATTTCGGCAACCTGGGCGCCGAAGCGGTATCGGACGCCAAGCCGCTCGCCGATCCGCATCAGGCCCCTGGCAAGCCCGTGCATGCCGCCGTCGACCATCCACACCCCGTCCTGCTCGACATGGGCGACGAGCATCAACGTCGCCGGCGTCGCAAAGGGCGACGAGCCCACATAGGTCGCATAACGGGCAAACAACTGCCGCAGCCGAGGGTCGGGGAAGTATCCGCCAAGCGCCGACCACAACGCCGCGAACGGCCGCAGCATCAGATGCCGGCGGATCGATAGCGGGCCGAGGCGCCACAGCAACCGCGCCATGGTCGGCCGCTGGCCCGCGATGAACGGCTCCTTGAGTGTGTCGAAGATGGCGCGCGAATCGGCGCAGAACCGGAGGTAGCCATCGGCATTGGCCGCATCCGAAAACGCCGCGATCGCGCACGCCGACTGTTCGACATCGGCATGGAGATCAAGCCGCGATCCGTCCGACCAGGCATGACGGGCAAGAAGATCCGCCCGCGTCAGCGACACCGCATCTTCCAGCGCGATGCCGTGATCGGCAAGCAGCCGGTCGAACACCCATTTCATCGTGAACACCGTCGGCCCGCCGTCGATGGCCGCATCGCCGACCCGCACATGGCGCGCCTTGCCGCCCGGCGCGGCCTGCCTGTCCAGCACCAGCACATCATGGCCATGACCCGCCAACCGGATCGCCGCCGCCAGCCCGCCAAACCCGGCGCCGATGACGACGATGCGATCGGTCTCAAGC
>CAZSFA010000105.1:6917-10128 GCA_964606055.1 uncultured Oceaniradius sp.
AAAGCGCATCGAGCGAGCGCTCGAAAGAACCATCAAGGTGTCGACGGCGGGCGGCCAGCCGCCGCAGATCGCCAAGGCGTTGCGTTATGCGGTGTTCCCCGGCGGTGCGCGCGTGCGGCCACGCCTGTGTCTGGCGGTTGCGATGGCCTGCGGGGATGAACATCCCGAAGCGGCCGACGCCGCCGCCGTCGCGATCGAGCTTCTGCATTGCGCATCGCTCGTTCACGACGACATGCCGTGTTTCGACAACGCCGACACGCGACGCGGCAAGCCGAGCGTGCACACGGCCTTCTCCGAGCCGCTGGCGCTGTTGACAGGCGACGCGCTGATCGTCGCCGCCTTCGAGACCATCGCCCGCGCATGTGTCGGCACACCGCACCTGATCGCGCCCCTGACCGCGACCATTGCCAAGTCCGTCGGCATGCCGCACGGCATCATTGCCGGCCAGGCATGGGAGAGCGAGACCGACATTCCGCTCGCCGAGTATCACCGGGCCAAGACCGCCTCGCTGTTCACCGCCGCCTGCGTTGCCGGCGCGGTCGCCTCCGGTGCCGAGCCGCAGGCCTGGCGCCAGATGGGCGACCGGCTGGGCGCCGCCTATCAGGTCGCCGACGATCTGCGCGACTTCGCGGCAAGCGCAGCCGAGCTCGGCAAGCCGATCGGCCAGGACGCGGTCAACGGTCGCCCCAACGCGGTGGCGACCGATGGGCTGGAGGCCACCATCGCGCGCCTGCACGACATGGTCGGCCAGACCGTCGCCGCCGTGCCCGACTGCCCCGGCGCGCCGATGCTGCGCCAGCTCATCACCGGCGAAGCCAAGCGGCTGATGCCCAAGAGCCTTGCCAGCCACGCCGCGTAGAGCGCCATGACGGATCTGGCATCTGTGCCGCGGCGCGACATGTCATCTCCCGCGCCGCCAGCCGCCGGCACGTTGAGGGATCGGCTGCGGCGCTGGCGCAATCGCATGATCGGCAACCCGGCGTTCCGCGCCACGGCGCGGCGCCTGCCGGTGCTCGGCCGGATGACCAGGGCCAGCGCCAACGGTCTTTTCGCGATTACGGCCGGCTTTGCCAACGCCCAGATCCTGCTGGCCTGCGTCGAACTCGACCTGTTCGTACGGCTGGCCGGGGAGCCCCGCACCACCGACGATCTCGCCATGGCGGTGGATCTGAACCCGGACGCCGCCGACCGCTTGCTGCGCGCGGCCGAAGGGCTCGATCTGGTCTGCCGGACCTCGCAGGGGCGCTGGACGCTGGCCGATCATGGCGCCGTCATCGCCGCAAGCCCCGGCATCGCCGCCATGGTGCGCCATCACGCCATGGTCTACCGCGACCTGTCCGATCCGGTCGGCCTGTTGCGCAACCCGCCCGACCAGACCGAGACCTCGCGGTTCTGGTCGTATGTGGACGGCGAACCGGGCGCGCGCGACGCCGCCGACTACTCCGAACTGATGCGGCTGAGCCAGGACATGGTGATCACCGAAGTGCTCGATGCCTATCCGATGGCCGGCCATCGCCGGCTGATCGACATCGGCGGTGGCGACGGCGCCTTCATCACCGCCGTCGGCACGCGGTGGAAGTCGCTGGCGCTCGACCTGTTCGACCTGCCCGCCGTCGCCGACACCGCGCGCGCGCGTCTCGAGGCCGGCGTTCTGGGTCCGCGCCTGACGATCCATGGCGGCTCGTTCTTCGACGACCCCATCCCGTCCGAGCCGGACTGCTATGCGCTCATCCGCGTGCTTTACGATCACGACGATGACGCCGCGCTGCGCCTTCTGACCAACATCCGCCGCGCCATGCGACCCGGCGACACGTTGATCATCGGCGAACCGATGGCCGGCCCCTCCCCCGGCGGCAAGCTGGTGGCTGCCTATTTCACATTCTACCTGCTGGCCATGCGCTCGGGCCGCTGCCGCGACCACCAGGCGATCTTCGATCTGCTCGGCGCGGCCGGATTCACACAGATGCGCGCCCATCGCACGACGATGCCCGTTGTGGCCGGTCTGGTTTCGGCGCGCGTGTAACGTGAATCAGTGTAAATAATAGTTGACACATTGATTTGTCATCCTAGGATGACGGTCGGAGGAAGAGCCCGCGCACCCGACATCCGCGCAAGGCCAGGCATCATGCAAGCAACAGCGCTCGTTCTGGAACAGCCACACACCATCGCCCTGCGCGATGTGGCCCTGACCGCGCCCGCACCCGATGAAGCGGTCGTCTCGGTGCGCTGGAGCGGCATCTCCACCGGCACCGAGAAGATGCTCTGGGACGGAACGATGCCCACCTTCCCCGGCATGGGGTATCCGCTGGTGCCCGGCTACGAATCGATCGGCGAAGTGGTCCAGGCCGGCTCGGACTGCATCCTTCTGCCGGGCGATACGGTCTTCGTGCCGGGCGCGCGCTGTTATGACGATGTCCGCCCATTGTTCGGCGCCACGGCCGAAAAGCTCGTCGTGTCGGCCGACAAGGTCTATCCGGTCGAGCCGACGATCGGGCCCGAGGGCGTGCTGCTCGCGCTTGCGGCGACCGCCCATCATGCGCTGGTTCTGCACGACGCGGCACCTGCCGATTTGATCATCGGCCACGGTGTGGTCGGCCGGCTTCTGGCGCGCCTTGCAATGGCGCTCAGCGGCGAGGCGCCGACCGTGTGGGAAATCGATCCGGCACGGTTCGACGGTGCCAGCGGTTACGCGGTCACCAATGCCGATGACGACGCGCGCCGGGACTATGCGCGCATCATCGACGCCAGCGGCGACCCGTCGATCATAAACCTCGCCGTGACGCGCCTGGCGCATGGCGGCGAGATCGTCCTGGCCGGCTTTTACGCCAACCCCGTCAGCTTCGTCTTCCCGCCCGCCTTCATGCGCGAGGCGCGCATCGCGATCGCCGCCGAGTTCACGCCGCAGGACGTGACCGCCGTTCTGGCGATGGTCGAAGACGGGCGGCTCGACCTTTCGGGTCTGATTTCCAACACCGCGCCGATCCGAAGCGCGGACACAGCCTACCGGACGGCCTTTGAAGATCCGGCCTGCACCAAGATGGTCTTGTCCTGGGAGAATGACGCATGATCGACGGTTCCGTTCGGCCCGGCGCCGACATGTACGAAAACCTGCGCGAGGAAGCCGGCCACGAGCCCGATCCCGTGCCGACCGGCGAGATCAAGAAGGAAACGCAGATCATCGCCATCTACGGCAAGGGCGGAATCGGCAAGT
>CAZSFA010000106.1:0-10035 GCA_964606055.1 uncultured Oceaniradius sp.
GCGCCGAGATCGGATCAGACATGTCGGTCATCGGTTCTTCCTCACAGCCGGGACAAGAGCAGCCCGCCCAACACCATGGCGACACCGGCCACGCGCGCAAGCGAAATCGGCTGGACCGGCACGCCGAAGGCACCGATCGCGTCGAGAACGAGCGCTGCGGTCAACTGACCGAGCACCGTGGCGGCTGCGACCGTCAGAACGCCGAGCTTGGGCACCGCCCAGAGTATGGCAAACACGTAGTAGGCGCCGATCAGCCCGCCGACCCAGCCCCACCAGGGCACGCTGGCCGCCGCCTCCGCGCTCGGCACGGCGCCGCGCACCAGCGTGATCGTCATCAGCACGATGAAGCCCACGCCGAACGAGATCGTCGCGGCGGTAACCGGATCGCCAACCAGCCGGCCCAGCGTTGCGTTGATCGGTCCCTGCGTCGACAGCAGCATCCCGCCGAAGATGACCACCAGCATGGCCGGCACGATGTTCGCGTTCATGTGTTTTCTCCACTTGGCCCGGACCGCAGCGCGGCCGACAGCGCCAGCACATAGGCGATAGCTCCGGCAATCAGGAACAGGCCGGTTGCGTCTTCCACCGGGATCGCGGTGCCGCTGGCATACATGGCCGTGTAGGCGATGATCGCCGCTGCCGGAAGGGCCGAAAGGCTGGCATAGCGCGTCCACGGCACGGGCTCGTCCAGAACGGCCAGCCGATCGCGCCCGTGCCCGGCATTGCGCTGTCGCCAGAGCGCCAAGGCGGTGATGGCGACAAGGACGAAGAGGCCAAGCGACCAGGGCAGGAAGGGCAGGCCCGCCATCACCGCCAAGACCAGGGCAAGGGCGAATGTGATCGCGCAGACCGAACGGGGCAGCCGGCGGAAAGCGTTGCCACCGATATCGGCAAGGGCGAGGCCGGCCGTCAGCAGCACGGCCATCGCGATCGCAAAGCCCGTGAACTCGGCGGGCGTCAGCACGAACCCGTTCGGCCAGACCCAGGTCGACCAGATGCCCCACATGGCGCCGACGGCGGCGAACACGGCCAACCGCGCAAGTAGCGACGACCAGCGCAGGGCGACCCGCATTGCGAACCAGCCGAGCATGACGTCGACAAGCGCGTGCCACGACAGCGACGGCCACACGAAGCTGATCGGTGGCGCCTCATGCACGACGGCGATGATCGTGCCTTCAACGACCCAGCCAAAAACTGCGCCGCACAGCAGCAGCGCCGAGAGGTTCCTGGCATTGCTGACCGACAGCGCGGCCAGAAACACAAGGGCGAACAGGCTGTACCACAGAACGGCTTCGGCAACCGAGGCGAATGCGGCCAGAGCGGAGGGAGGTCGCGCAACGGCCGGGCCTGGCCCGGCGTCGTTGAAGAACACGTACTCGGAGAAGACGAGCAAGACGATCCCCGCTCCGAGGATCGACGCGAGGATGCGGGCGAGGGTTGTCGGCATGGCGGAGCCATGCTGGCGCACCTCGCCGGGCAGCGCAATCGCCTGTGTCCGCGCCGATGCCGGTCAGGCTCAAGTGCGGCCTTTGCGGTCGCCGGCGCGCCTTGCGATCAGCGCAGTTCGCGCCTCAGGATCTTGCCGACATTGGTCTTGGGCAGATCGTCGCGGAACTCGATGTGCTTGGGCCGCTTGTAATTGGTCAGGTGCTGCGCGCAGTGGGCCTTCACATCGGCCTCGGTCACCGAATCGTCCGACCGCACGACGAACAGCTTGACCGCTTCGCCCGAATGCTCGTCGGGCACGCCGACGGCGGCTGCCTCGACAACGCCCTCGCAGCCGGCCGCGATCTCTTCGATCTCGTTGGGATAGACGTTGAAGCCCGACACCAGGATCATGTCCTTCTTGCGGTCGACGATCTTGATGAAGCCGCGTTCGTCCATGAAGCCCATGTCGCCCGAGCGGAAGAAGCCGTCATCGGTCATCACATTGGCGGTCTCGTCGGGCTTGTTCCAGTAGCCGGCCATCACCTGCGGGCCGCGAATGCAGATTTCACCGATCTCGCCAAGCGGCAGCGCGACGCCGTCATCATCGCGGATCGAGATGTCGGTCGACGGCACCGGCAGGCCGATCGAACCGGTGAACTCGGTCTCATCGAGCCGGTTGCCGACCGCGACAGGCGATGTCTCCGAAAGCCCGTAACCCTCGATGATGTTGCAGCCGGTCAACTCGCGCCAACGCTCGGCAACCGGTTTTTGCACCGCCATGCCGCCGCCGAAGGTCATGCGCAGGTCGGAAAAATCAAGCTTGCGGAAATCCTCGTTGTTCATCAGCGCGTTGAACAGGGTGTTGAGGCCGGGGAAGAAGTGGAACCGGTGATTGCCCAGTTCCTTGACGAAGGCGGGAATGTCACGCGGGTTGGGAATGAGGATGTTGTGGCCGCCCTCGGTGATGCCGACCAGCCCGTTCACCGTCAGCGCGAAGATATGATAGAGCGGCAGCGCGCAGATGAAGTTGACCTGATCGGGCTTGCCCTTGGCGCGGTAGCCCACATCGAGCCACACGCGGCACTGCTCGACATTGGACAGGATGTTGGCGTGGGTGAGCGTCGCACCCTTCGACACGCCTGTCGTGCCGCCAGTGTACTGCAGGAAGGCGACATCCTGATGGTCGATCTCGACGGGCGAGGGCGTACGGCCGCTGGCGGCGGCGAGCATCGCCTTGAACGACTGGTGGCCGTCGATGCGCCAGGCCGGCACCATTTTCTTGACCCGCCGCACGACGAAATTCACGATGTGCCCCTTCAGGCCCATCATGTCGCCCATTGCCGCAACGATCGTGTGCTCGATGCCGGTGCGCGCGACCACCTGTTCAAGCGTCGCGGCGAAGTTCTCCAGGATCACGATCGCCTTGGCGCCGCTGTCGTTGAGCTGGTGCTCCAGTTCGCGCGGCGTGTAGAGCGGATTGACGTTGACCACCGTCAGACCCGCCCGGAGCACGGCCGCCATGGCGACCGGATACTGCAGGATGTTGGGCATCATCAGCGCGACACGGTCGCCCTTTTCGAGCCCCAGTGCCTGCAGATGCGCGGCCATCGCGTTGGAAGCGGCGTCGAGTTCGCCATAGGTGATCGCCTTGCCCATGCACGAAAACGCCATCCGATCGGCATGGCGCGCAAAAGCGCTGTCGAACAGGGCGGCAAGGCTCGAATGTCCCAGCGTGTCGATCTGCGCGGGTGTCCCGTCGGGATAGGACTGCAGCCAGACACGCTCAATATCGGAGGCGGCGCTAGGCGCACCGGCCAAGTCTGACTGTGTATCTGATGCGTGTCGCGTGGCAGTGTCCGCCATGGTTTCCTCCCAGAAGCATGATGTGACGCGCATCGCCCGGATGCCGGACCACATTGGTCGCAGCCCGCTTTCGCGGCGGCTGAGTTATTCGTTCCCCCGCATGCATTTAGGGCAGGCAGCGGTCAGGATCGAACACTTTATACTTTGGGCATACAGGAACGGCCGCGACGCTGCAAGCAATTTTGACGTTTACGTCAAGGGCAGTTGGCCGGCGGCACCGGCGCCCGCTGGGCGGATCGCCGATGCGGGCGCCGTCAGTCCTGCTCGTCGGGATCGTTGGCCAGCAGGAAGTCGCGCAGCCCGTCCAGATCGTCGGTGTTGATCAGGTCGACATCGGCATCGAGCAAGGTCTGCCACAGGGCGGCGCGGGCGCGGTCGGGCGCGTCATAGGTTGCCCAGAAGCGCACGATCTGGCCGTCCTGCCGGGCGGTGGCGACGACCGCGTCCAACAGCGACCGGTCGCCGGCGGGCATGTCGCCCATGCCCATCCATCGGCTGACCGAGCGCCAATGGCTCGAGATCATCGGCGCAAACTCGGCCGGAAGCTGACCGAGATCGTCCAACCGGCCGTCATAGCCCGCATGGATCGCGCCGGCCTGCCATTGCGCCATCATCGTCGCGCGCGGCCGTCGTCCCGAGACGATCGCGGTGACCGCGCGTTCGTCGACGCCCTGGCTGGAGAACGTCGTGAACAACCCCTCATAGCCGGCCAGCATCGCCTCGAGCGCCTGCCACGTGGCTTCGGCCGTGTCCGACGCACCCTTGATGTCGATCAGCAGCCGGAAGGGCACATCGGGGCCGAAGACGTGACCGCCACCGGCCTGAACGCGCGCTGCCAGCGGATCAAGGTAGAGCCCGCGCAGGGTCCGGGCCGGGTCGAGTTCCTCGAAATCATGGGCGACGAGCAGTTCGCCGTCGATCAGCCAGATGTCGGCCTCGACGCTGGTGAACCCGCGCGCCAGGGCATCTTGCAGGGGCACGTCGTGTTCATAATCGTTGTGCGCATGGGCACGTTCCAGCGGCTGCACTGTGTCGGCGTGGCCACCCGTCGTCGCGGCGAGTGTGATGGCGACAAGCGCGGCGGCGAGCCTCAGGGCCTTCATGGCGATCTCCAAAATGGTCGGTGTTGGGGGGGATGGGTGTGTACCGACTGTGCACTCCCGTCATTATGCCAGCGCGACGCCATTGTCATGACGGCTGCAAGCCAATGCCGGACGATTCCGTGAAGTTGGGCGCCTGCCGCGGATGCGGCCCACCCTTGCCCACGCGCTGGCGTGTTCAGAAGCCGCCGTGCTCGTCCAGGTGCGCCTGTTCCTCGGGCGTTGTCTGCCGGCCGAGCACCGCATTGCGGTGCGGAAACCGGCCAAACCTGACGATCACGTCGCGGTGCAGCATGGCGTATTTGATGCCGTCTTCCTTGCCGATGGCGTCGAACAGCACGATCGCGCGGTCCTGATCGGCCAGCGCTTCGGAATGCATGAACGGCATGCACAGGAAGTGCCGCTCCTGCTGCGTCAGGTCAGCGTCCAGACCTGCAGCCAGCGCGCGATCGGCGATCTCCAGCGCAAGCGCGTCGCTTTCGAATGTGCGCGGATCGTTGCGGAACATGTTGCGCGAGAACTGGTCGAGCACGATGATCGCCGCCACTGCCCGGCGGGGTGACTGGATCAGCGCATCGATATCGGTCGCCCGAACCGCGTCGTAGATGGCCGAAAAGCGGTCGATGATCGCGCGGTCAACGGCGTCGTCGCGCTTGAACCATTGTTCCTTTTGCAGTTCCTCGAACCAGAAATGCAGGACCGCTTCGTCCCATTCGGTTGTGTCCTGCGACATGGCGGTTCGGTCCCTTGGTTCCGGTCGTGTGATGGTCATGCGCCACGGATCCGGGTCGGAAGTCAATCCTCGAAACCGAACGGCATGTTGCGCTGGTTGGCGGCATCGCGCCGACAGATCAGACAAAATGGCGCGCGAAATCAGACCGACAAAGAACCTGGTCAAGGCCGCGACTGCGGCCCGGGGTTTCGCCCGCGCCCGCGCCCGCGCAGACATCAAGCAAAGCGAGATTGTCGTGAGCGAAAAGATGGTGCCGCTGATAGGACTCGAACCTACGACCCCATCATTACGAATGACGTGCTCTACCAACTGAGCTACAGCGGCTCGCCCGGCGTTTTGCATGCCGTGCACCGGCGAGCGTTTAGCGGCGCCGCCGGCCAAGATCAAGACCGCCATGCCGACCCGACGATGATCCCCGGCCGTGCCGACCGGCGCAAACGGGGTGGTTGCATCGGCGTTCCGCCGCATCCACTATTCTGACATGGTCAGTGTGCACAAGGCGCCGGAGAAACTGCGCGGTACGTGGCCACAGCGGGCGCGACGTCGCGGGCATCGGCAATCAGTCTGTCATGACCAGTCATCGCGCAATTTGGGCGCGGAAATCGAAAGGACACATCCCATGCACAACCGGGCAGCAATCGATCGGGACCGGCACAGATGGATGACATGCGTCGGCGCAGCCGCGTTGACGGTCGCGCTGGGCGGCACGGCAGCGGCCGATCCGCGCGAGATCATCGGCAACTGGGTCCTTGCCTCCGACGACAGCCCGATCATCGATGTCGAGCACGCCGGGCTGACGCACGATGATGCAACGGGCGTGACCAGGGTCAACGACCTGACCGTGACGATCGCGCTCGATGAAATCGCAAGGGGGTTGATGGCGTCGATCGGAGAGGATGCCGATGGCGACGGGCAGTTCGATGATTCCATCAGCTACGTGATCGCGTTCCCGACCGTCGCCTTCACCAATCTGACCCATGCGGACGGCTACTTCGCCGCCGATGCCATTGCCGCCGAGACCATGCAGCTGCAGACGCGGATCACCGACGATGGTGACCAGCACGTGTTCACCGTGGACTATGAGGGCCTTTCGGCAACCATGCTGCAGTGGGCGGAGTTGCCTGCCGTCGAAGACGATGCCGACCGCCCGCTCTCGCGCTTTGTGCCCCTGTTGCGCGCGGCGGTCGATTTCAGCTTCGAGGAGATGGTGATCGCAAGCGCCGTTTCGCGCAGCGACATTCCCGAAGAAGACGTCACCATTACACAAGTCGTCGGCGAAACGCGGCTTGCCGGCGCGGTCAACGGCGACATTGCAGAACTGTCCGTTGCCTCAATCGAGATGTCCGTCGAGGGTGACGACGATGTCGACATCACGATGGGCCGCATCGAAGCGCGCGACTACAATTACGGCGGATCGATCGACATCCTTCTGGGCGATCGCCAGGTGATGAACTATGCGCCCGCCGTCGGCGAGATGCGGATGGCCGACATTGCGTTCTCGGTGCCCGAGGAAGACTTCTCGATGACCATCGACGCCATCCGGATCGACGATATCGGCATACGCTCTCCCTCGGTGCCGGTCCTGCCCTATGTCGACCAGATCATTGTGGCCGCGATGGCCGACGACGATTTCGAGCCGGACGAGCAGGAGTTCGTGCGCTTCATCGGCGCGATCTACGGCGCCATGCGCCTGGGGCGCTTTGAGGTGTCCGGCATCGCCTTCAACGCTCCCGAGATCGATCGCGGCGACATTGGCGCCTTTGGCCTGCGCGACTTGTCCGCGTCAGGGCTGGGCTCGCTGTTCATGCGCGGACTCGATATCGCCGGCGAGGATGACGTGGAGGTCCGGTACGACGATTTCGAGATCCGCGACGTGACATTCCCCGACCTTGCCGCGCTGATCGACATGGAGCGCGCGATCGAGGAACAGGACATCGCCACGATTCTCGCCGCTGTCCCGACGATCGGCCGGATCGAGAATTCGGGCGTTGTGATGCGCATCCCCGAAGATGACGTCGACGTCTCGCTTGGCGCAAGCGTCGTCGAGATGGCCGACCATATCGGCCCGATCCCGACACGCATCCTGTTCGATGTGGACCGGCTGCAGCTGGACGTGGACCAACTCGATGCCGAGGCGCGCGAACCGCTAGAGGCGATGGGTTATGAACGCATCGTCCTTTCGGCGGAACTCGAGGCGCGGTGGCAGGCCGATACAAGCGATCTTGAACTGCGGGCCGAGACCGAACTGCGCGATGGCGGCCGGTTGTTCGCCCATGGCACCATCGGCAACGTGCAGCGACTCGCTTTCGAACGGCCAGACCAGACCGGGTTGATGTCGCTTCTGGGCGCGACATTCGAAAACCTCGATGTCCGTTTCGAGGACGATTCGATCATCGCGCGCGGCTTTGAACTGGCCGGTTCCGCCCAAGGGGTGGAAGGCGCGGCAATGCAGGCGCGCGCGCTGGCGATGGTGCCGGTCGTCCTTTCGGAACTGGGCGATGCGGCACTCGCGGCCACCGCAACGGAGGCGGTCACGGCGCTGGTCGAGGATGGCGCGCCGCTGACGATTGCCATCACGGCGCCCGTTCCGTTGCCCATCGTCGCGATTGCGGCCTCGTTTGAGAGCAATCCGGCGTCGATCCTGGAAGCGCTGGAGATCGAAGTCTCCAACCCCTGACGAACGTTCACCTCACGAAAGAAAGGGCCGGTGGGATCTCGTTCCGCCGGCCCTTTTTTGCAGGCGATGCCGGCTCAGATCACGAGGATCGGCGCCGGCGTCGGGACCCGATCATACAGATCGATGATGTCCTGCTGCATCATGCGCACGCAGCCAGACGAAACCGCCTTTCCGATGGTCCAGTGCTCGGGCGAACCGTGCACGCGGTAGAGCGTGTCGACGCCACCGTCGAAGATGTAGAGCGCGCGCGCGCCGAGCGGGTTCATCAGCCCCGGCGGCATGCCGCCGTTTCGCACGCTCCATTGTTCGAGTTCGGGTTCGCGCGCGATCATCTCATCGGGCGGGGTCCATTTGGGCCATTTGCGCTTGTAGGCCACGCGCCCGCGCCCGGACCATTCAAAACCTGCCCGGCCAAGGCCCACGCCATAGCGCATCGCCTGCCCGTTCTCCTGCACCAGATAGAGGTAGAAGTTGCGCGTATCGACGATCAGTGATCCGGCGGGTTCGGCGGTGTCATAAGCCACCTGCTGACGCCAGAAGCGGTTGGGCACGTCGGCAATGTCGATGGCCGGCAGCGCAAACCGCTCCTGCGGGCGCGGGCCGTAGGCGGCGACGACCGCCGGCGACGGCCGCACCCGGGTCGGCGTGATCGGCATCGGGTCGGCGGGCACGGTCGAACAGCCCGCCGCCGCAAGGCCGCCCAGGCTCGCTGCGCCGGCAACGAACCTGCGACGGCTCAAATGTCGTGATGTCATCCAAGCACCACCACGCGGGTGCCGATCGGCACCCGGTCATAGAGGTCTTCCACATGCGCATTGAGCATGCGGATGCAGCCGTTGGAAACCGATTGCCCGATCGACCATGGCTGGGTGGTGCCGTGGATGCGGTACATCGTGTCGCGATTGCCCCGGTACAGGTAGAGCGCGCGGGCGCCGAGCGGATTGTTCGGACCGCCGGGCACGCCATTGGCGTATTTGGCGTATTTGTGCGGCTCGCGGCGGATCATGTTGTCGGTCGGCCGCCAGCTTGGCCATTCGGCCTTGCGCCGGATCACCGCATCACCGCGGAATGCAAGACCGGCACGGCCGACACCGACGCCGTAGCGCCGCGCGCGGCCGGGCTGGTCGGCCCAGTACAGGAAATGGTTGCGCGGATCGACCACAAGCGTGCCGGGCTCATAGCCGCTGAACCGCACGCGCTGCGGCTCGAACCGGGGATCGAGCTTGAAATCGCGATACTTGGCGGTGTGGTGCGCCAGTGCCGAGCCGGGCAGGGCGGTCAGTGTTGCGGCCGTGCCGGCGATGAAAAAGCGTCTGGAAATCATGTCGAAGTCTCCAAGCGAAACGGAATGGGAGCGCGCTGCGGCGCCCCGGCGATGCAACGACGTCAGGAGATCGGTGGCGGATGCACCATGCGCCCGGGCTTGCCGGCACCGGTCTCGTCGGCGAGCCGGCCCATGCCGGGGCGCGCGACATGCATCGCAGCGGCAACCGCCGGCACGATGAACAGGCAGTCGCCGTTCTGGCAGGGCTGATCGTCCGCGATGGTGGCGCGTGCCTCATCGGGGCAGCAGTCAGCGGCCGTGATGGAAGGCAGATCGACGGGGCTGGCGGCATTGGTCGCGGCCTGATCCGTCAACGTTGACGTACGCTCGAAGGCCGCGCCCGCGCCATGCGTGGCAAAGAACGACAGGACAACCAGCAATGCAGCCAGAACACGCATGGCGGGATTGTTAGCCGAACGAACCTGAACGCTCTATGACCAGACGTTCACGAGCGTGTGAATGTTGCCGCCCCGCAACACCCGCCCTTTGCCACCGACCGCGCGAAAAGAACATGCGTCGCGTAGGAGGCGCGCCGTTCCCCCGTTTCAGGACCAAGCCGGCATGACCGGTGCACCAAAGCAAACGACCTGAAAACGGAGCAACCCGATGCCATTGACGAAAAGACGTTCTCGCGCCCTGGCCGGCATGGCCGCGCTGGCCGCAGCCGCCCTCATCCCCGTCACCGCGCAGGCAAACGAGCCGCGCCTTGGCGCCCGTGCGGTGATCAACTTCATCTTCGCCTCCGCCGACAGCGACAACAGCGGCGCGCTCGATCCGGGCGAAGTTTTGGCATTGCGTATGCGTGGGTTCGACCGCGCCGACACCGATGGCAATGGCACCATAACGGCCACCGAACAGGCCGCTGCCCAACAGCGAACCCAGCGCCGTGCCGCGCAGATGACGATGGCCG
>CAZSFA010000107.1:0-9988 GCA_964606055.1 uncultured Oceaniradius sp.
TCGAGCGTGAACTCGATCCAGCTGCGTTCGTCGTCGGTCTCGACCTTCTCGGCCAGAAGCCCGTACATGGTGAAGGGCTCGTCGCGCGAGCGCAACAGCAGCGATTCGTAGACCAGATTGCCGAACTCGGGATCCCAGATGCCGCGCGCGGTGGTGCGCATCGAACTGAGGATGAACGGATTGAGGCTGTCGAAGGTGCCCACCACGCCATAGGTGATCGACCCGCCCTTGGGCGCATCGGGATCGGCATAGGGGAAATGGGTGTAGTCGGCGGGCAGCGCCGGTGCGCCGTGCATGGCGATGCCGTGGCTCGGCTCGGCGTGCGCGGACATCGATGCCGCCGCGATGGCGGCCGCCGAACACAGCGCGACGAGGGTTCTGGCGAGCATGACCAACCTCCCTTTGAACGTGGTCTTCGGGTCGTGATTCACAACCATGCCGACCATGCGCGAGAATGGCCAGATCACCAAGGACATTTGGCGCCGCTTTGCCGCGTCCGGGGGGTGGCCCTGGGCGAACAGGCTGTGTATCACCGCGCCCAAATCATCGTCACGCTGAGGCCGCATTTGCGGCCCACGGCACGCCGGACGGGAACATGCCGGTCATGTGCCAATGCAGTTCAAGCCAACGCAATATGGGCCAACACAGAGGACGGACAGTGCTATGGGAATGGCGATCGGATTGAAATCGACGGCGATGGCCGCGGCGCTGGGCGCGATGGCGCTCGTTGCGGCAAGCGGTCAGGCGCCGGCGCAGCAGACGCCGCAGAACTCCTGGTTCAAGGTCTGCACCAAGCAGGCCGACAACGACATCTGCACGGTGCAGAACATCCGCACCGCTTCGACCGGCCAGTTGCTGACGGCGGTCAACATGATCCAGATCACCGGCAAGGAAAACCGTGCGCTGTTCCAGGTCGCCGTGCCGACCGGCCGGGTGATTCCCGCCGGCATCGCCATGCAGGTCGACGAGAACGAAGCGCAGCGGATCGGCTTTGCCATCTGCCTTCCCGACCGCTGCATCGCCGAAGCGCCGCTGACCAACGAAATCGTCGACGCCTTCAAGCGCGGCGGCGAGGTGACGTTCACCACCGTCAACATCCAGAACCAGCCGAACCCGGTTCCGGTCTCGCTGCAGGGCTTCACGGCCGCATTCGACGGCGATCCGCTGCAGCAGTCCGAACTGGAGGAACGCCAGCAGCAGCTGCAGGCCGAGATCGAGCGCCGCCGCGAGGAGTTCCAGCAGCGCCTTCAGGAAGAGCAGCAACGCGCGCTCGACCAGAGCAACTAAAGCGTCGCGCGCCGACCGCCGTCGTCGCGGGGCCGCCCCGCCGACGATGGCGCAACCAGAAAAGCCGCCGGTCAGGCGGCTTGTTTTTTGTCGGGCGTTGCAAGGCCGGCAAGCTTGGTCATCAGCACCGCAGCGCCGGCCAGTCGCTTGTCGGGCGTCGGCCAGTTGCGGGTGAACACCACCGAATGGTCGGGCCTGATCTTGGCCAGATCGCCCTGTTCGCCGATCCAGCCGACCAGCGCGGCCGGTTCGGGGAACTGCGCGTTGCGGAACTGTACCACCGCGCCCTTGGGTCCGGCGTCGAGCTTTTCGACGTTGGCCTTGCGGCACAGCGACTTGATGTAGACGATCTTCAGAAGGTGTTCGACCTCCTCGGGCAGCGGGCCGAAGCGGTCGATCAGTTCGGCGCCGAAGCCGTCGATATCGGCGACATCTTCCAGACCGCCGAGCCGGCGGTAGAGCGACAGCCGCAGCGTCAGGTCCGCGACATAGCTTTCCGGTATCATCACCGGCGTGCCGACGGTGATCTGCGGCGACCATTCGCCATGGTCGGCATCGTCCTCGCCCTTGAGTTCGGCGACCGCCTCTTCGAGCATTTGCTGGTAGAGTTCAAAGCCGACCTCCTTGATGTGGCCGGACTGTTCCTCGCCGAGCAGATTGCCGGCGCCGCGAATGTCCAGATCGTGGCTGGCAAGCTGGAAGCCGGCGCCGAGCGTGTCGAGCGATTGCAGGACGCGCAGCCGGCGTTCGGCGGTCTTGGTCAAGGGCTTGTTGGCGGGCAGCGTGAACAGCGCGTAGGCGCGCAGTTTGGACCGTCCCACCCGGCCGCGCAGCTGGTAGAGCTGCGCCAGACCGAACATGTCCGCCCGATGCACGATGAGCGTGTTGGCGGTCGGGATGTCGAGCCCGCTCTCGACGATCGTCGTCGACAGCAGGACATCATAGCTGCCGTCATAGAAGGCGTTCATGATGTCTTCGAGTTCGCCGGGCGGCATCTGGCCATGGGCGACGGCGACCTTGAGCTCGGGCACGCTCTCATCGAGATAGGCCTTGACGTCGGCAAGGTCGGCGATGCGCGGCACGACATAAAAGCTCTGGCCGCCGCGATAGCGTTCGCGCAGCAGCGTTTCGCGGATGATCAGCTGGTCGAACGGTGACACGAAGGTGCGCACCGCCAGCCTGTCGACCGGCGGTGTGGTGATCAGCGACAGTTCGCGCACGCCGGTCAGCGCCAATTGCAGCGTGCGCGGGATCGGCGTTGCCGACAGCGTCAGCACATGCACGTCCGATTTCAACTCCTTGAGCCGTTCCTTGTGCTTGACGCCGAAATGCTGCTCCTCGTCGACGATCAGAAGGCCCAGATTGGCGAAGGTGACGCCCTGCCCCAGAAGCGCGTGCGTGCCGACGACGATGTCGACCGTGCCATCGGCGACGCCGCGCTTGGCATCGGCCAACGCCTTGGGACCGGCCAGCCGCGAGGCATGGGCGAGCTTGATCGGCAGGCCGGCGAAGCGGTCGGAAAACGACTTGAAGTGCTGGCGCGCCAAGAGCGTCGTCGGCACGACGACGGCGACCTGCACGCCGTTCATGGCGGCAAGGAACGCCGCGCGCAGCGCCACCTCGGTCTTGCCGAAACCGACATCGCCACAGATCAGCCGGTCCATCGGCCGGCCCCGGCCGAGATCGCCCTCGACGGATTCGATGGCTGTCAACTGGTCGTCGGTTTCCTCATAGGGGAAGCGCGCGGCGAACTCGTCATAGAGCCCTTCGGGCGCGGTCAGCGTCGGCGCGGAGCGCATTTCGCGTTCGGCGGCGATGCGGATGAGTTCGCCCGCCATGTCGAGCAGGCGTTTCTTGAGTTTGGCCTTGCGCGCCTGCCATGCACCGCCGCCCAGGCGGTCGAGCTGGGCTTCGGCGCTGTCGCCGCCATAGCGCGACAGAAGCTCGATGTTCTCGACCGGCAGGAACAGCCGGTCATCGCCGTGATAGCGGATCTCGAGGCAGTCGTGCGGCGCGCCGGCGGCCTCGATCGTGCGCAGGCCGGCGAACCGGCCAATGCCATGATCGACGTGAACGACCAGATCGTCGGTTCCGAGCGAGGCGACATCGGACAGGAAATCGGCCTGGCGCCGCCGCCTGCGGCGCCGCACCAGCCGGTCGCCGACGATGTCCTGCTCGCCGATGATGATGGTGTCGCCGAGCGAAAACCCGTGCTCGATGTTCATCACGGCGGTGCCGATGACCGCTCTTGGTGCGCCGCCGAGCGCCTCGGCATCGGGCGCAACGCCCGAAAAGCCTTCAAGCCCGTGCTCTTCGAGAATCTGGACCAGCCGCGTCAGCGAGCCTTCCGACCACCCGGTCAGGACGACCCGGCCGCCATCGGCGCGCCGATCGGCGATGAAGCGGGCAGCGGCTTCAAAGACGTTGACATCCTTTTGTGCGCGCTCGGCGGCAAAGTTGCGCCCGGCGCGACCGCCCAGCCCGATGGTCCTGGCCGTGCCATCCTCGGGCTGATCGAAGGGCGACAACTGCACCACATCGCGCGCGGCGAGCGTGGCGGCAAACGTGTCGCCGGTCAGGTAGAGAAGATCGGGCGGGACGGGCTTGTAGGGCGCCGCCTCGCCGGCCGCGCGACCCTCGAGCTGGTCGACACGCGCCTCGTGATACTCGGTGATCTGATCGAAGCGCTCGGCGGTGGCGTTGGTCGCCAGGTGCTCCAGAACGACAGGCGCGTCGGGCAGCGCGTCGAACACCGTCGTCAGGTCCTTGGCGAACATGGGCAGCCAGTGCTCCATGCCGGCAAAGCGACCGCCGCCAACGATCGCGGCGTAAAGAGCGTCATCGCGGGCGGGCGCGCCGAACCGCTCGATGTAGCGGGTGCGAAAACGGCCGACCGAATCGGCATCGAGCGGCACCTCGCTCATCGGCCGCAGCACGAACCGCTTGCGCTGGGTGGTGGTGCGCTGGCTCGCAGCATCGAACGAGCGGATCGATTCCAGCGTGTTGCCGAAGAAGTCGAGCCGCACCGGATCGGACGCGCCCGGCGGATGGATGTCCAAAATGCCGCCGCGCACGGCGAACTCGCCGACCTCGCGCACCGTCGGCACACGCGCAAAGCCGTGCCCAGCCAGCCTTGCGATCAAATCGTCCATCGAGACGGCCTGACCGGGCTTGATCGAGATCGACTGGCGGGCGATCGCCATCGGCGGCATGATACGCTGGACCACGGCATTGGCGGTGGTCAGAACGACCGCTGCCGACGGCTTGCGCGCCAGCCCGGCGATGCGGGTCAGCGCGGCGAGCCGCTGCGCGGTGACCTCGGTGCCCGGCGATACGCGGTCATAGGGCAGGCAGTCCCAGGCAGGGAACGAGACGACCTCCAGCCCCGGTGCGGCAAAGCCGAGCACCTGGGCGACATCGGCGGCGCGCTGCGCGTCGCGCGCCACATAGATGACCGGCACCGCGCCGCGTTGCGCAAGATCGGCCAGCACGAAGCCTTCCATGCCGTCGATGACGCCGGTCAGCGTCAGCGCGCCGCCATCGAGCGGAACGTCGGGGAGCGGGAACAGTGCCTTGGTCATCGGGTCACCCGCCGCCGATGGCGTGGAACTGCCGGATGGCGCGAAACACCGGCGTTGCCTGTTCGGCCGGGACTGCGACCTCCCCGGTCAGCCAGCGGTAGAGGATCTGGTCGTCGGTGGTCATCAGCGTTTCAAAGGCATCCAGTTCGGCCTCATCCATGGTCGGCACATGCGCGTCCGCGTAGCGGCCCAGCAAAAGGTCCATCTCCTTGATGCCGCGATGCCAGGCGCGAAACTGCGCCCGGCGGCGGCGGACATCGATGGGAGCGGCACTGGACATGGCGTCACGGGTTTTCGTTGGGGGCGCGGCGGCATATAGCGCCCGCGCGGGGCCGTGTCAGCCTTCATGTTGGCTTGATCTCGTCGCGTCGCGCCAACATAAGCCGGTTATGCGCCCCTCATTGCTCGATCCGCTGTTTGCGCCGGTCACCACGCTCGATGGTGTGGGCGACAAGCTGGCCGCGCTGATCGGCCAGGTCGCCGCCCATGCCGGTGGCCGCGACGCGCCGCACATCGGGGCGCTCTTGTTCCACTTGCCGCACACCATCATCGACCGCAGCGCCCGCCCGACCATCATGGGCGCGGTACCGGGCACGATTGTCACGCTCGATCTGCGCGTCGACCGCCATCAGCCCGCCCCACCCGGCAAGACCTCGGTGCCGGCACGGGTCTACTGCCATGATGCCTCAGGTGAAATCGCGCTGACCTTCTTCCGCGCCCAGCGCAACTGGCTCGAACGCGCCCTTCCGGTCGGCGCCGATGTCGTGGTCTCGGGCAAGGTGGAATGGTTCAACGGCCGCGCATCGATGGTGCATCCCGATCACATGGTGCTGGCGGAGAACGCCGGCGAGTTGCCGCTGATCGAGCCGGTCTATCCCCTTACCGCCGGGCTTTCGCCCAAGGTGCTGCGGCGCGCTACCCTCCAGGCGCTGGCGCGGCTGCCCGCCTTGCCCGAATGGCATGATCCGACGCTTGTGTTCCGCTCGCGCTGGCCGTCCTTCGCCGAAGCGCTGCGCACCGTGCATGAACCGTCCTCGGCCGACGACATCGCGCTGGACTCGCCGGCGCGCCGCCGGCTCGCCTATGACGAGTTGCTGGCCGGGCAACTGGCGCTGTCACTGGTGCGCGAGCGCACGCGCAAGACGTCCGGGCGGGCGCTCGACGGCGATGGGCGGCTGGTGCGGGCGGTTGTGTCCGCATTCGGCCATCCGCTGACCGGCGCGCAGGAGCGCTCGTTCAACGAGATCGGCGCCGACATGGCCGCTTCGACCCGCATGTTGCGGCTGTTGCAGGGCGATGTCGGGGCCGGCAAGACGATCGTCGCGCTGATGGCGCTGGCGCGCGCGGTCGAGGCGGGCACGCAAGGCGCGCTGATGGCGCCAACCGAAGTGCTGGCCCGCCAGCATTTTGCCAGCATCGCGCCGATCGCCGAACAGGCCGGCCTGCGCATCGCGCTGCTGACCGGGCGCGAACAGGGCGGCAAGCGCGCCGACCTGCTCGACCGGCTTGAACGGGGTGACATCGACATCGCGATCGGCACACATGCGCTGTTTCAGGAAAGCGTCGCCTTCGCCGATCTCGGCCTTGCGGTGATCGATGAGCAGCACCGGTTCGGCGTGCACCAGCGGCTGCTGCTGGCCGGCAAGGGCGCGGCCGTCGATGTGCTGGTGATGACGGCAACGCCGATCCCGCGCACGCTGGTCTTGACCGCATATGGCGACATGGACGCCTCGCGCCTTGACGAAAAACCGCCCGGCCGCAAGCCGGTCCATACCGTCGCCCTGCCGCTGACCCGGCTCGACCGGCTGATCGCGCGCATCGCGGCCGCCGTTGACGATGGCCAGAAGGTCTACTGGATATGCCCGCTGGTCGAGGAGAGCGAGGAGATCCCGGTGATGTCGGCGCAGGATCGCCACGCCGCCCTCGCCGAACGCTTCGGTCGCCAGGTCGGACTGGTGCACGGGCGCATGACCGGTCCGGAGAAAGACGGCGCCATGGCCGATTTCAAGGGCGGCCTGACGCGCATCCTGGTGGCAACGACCGTCATCGAGGTGGGCGTCGATGTGCCCGATGCGACGATCATCGTCATCGAGCACGCCGAGCGGTTCGGGCTGGCGCAACTGCACCAGTTGCGCGGCCGCGTCGGGCGGGGCGACATGGCCTCGTCGTGCATTCTCCTTTACCGTGAACCGCTGGGCGAAACCGCCCGCGCCCGGCTCGACGTGATGCGCCAGACCGAGGACGGCTTCGTCATCGCCGAGGAGGACCTGCGCCTGCGCGGCGAAGGCGAGTTGCTGGGCACGCGCCAGTCGGGCACGCCCGGCTTTCGCCTTGCGCGATTGGAAGCCCATGGCGACCTGCTTGAGATGGCGCGCGACGATGCGCGGCTGATCCTGCGCACCGATGCCGACCTTGCGTCGGAACGGGGGGCGGCGCTTCGGGTGCTGCTCTACCTGTTCGAGCGCGACGCGGCCGTGCGGCTGTTGTCGGCGGGGTAAACCCGAGAGCGTCAGTTGTTTTGCTTGATCCGCCGGAACTTGTCGCGCAGCCGCGCGCCGAGCCCCGGCTTGGTGGCCTGGCGCGCGCGCCCCAGCGCCAGCGCATCGGCCGGCACCGCTTCGGTGATCACGCTGCCCGAGGCGATGTAGGCGCCCGTGCCGATGGTGACCGGCGCCACCAACGCGGTGTTGGAGCCGATGAACGCGCCCGTGCCGATGTCGGTGTGGTGCTTGTTGAACCCGTCATAATTGCAGGTGATCGTGCCGGCGCCGATATTGGCCCCCGCGCCCACCGTGGCGTCGCCCACATAACTCAGATGGTTGATCTTGGCGCCCTCGCCCACATCGGCCTTCTTGACTTCGACGAAGTTGCCGACACGCGCTTTCGCGCCGATGCGGGCGCCGGGCCTCAGCCGGGCATAGGGCCCGACCACGGCACCCTCGCCGACATCGGCGCCTTCCAGATGGCTGAAAGAGCGGATGGTCGCGCCGGCCGCAACGCGAACGCCCGGCCCGAAGACCACGTTGGGCTCGATCACAGCGTCCGCCGCGACCGACGTGTCGTGGCACAGGAACACAGTTTCGGGGGCGGCCATCGACACGCCGGCCTCCATCAGCGCGCGCCGCCGCCGCGCCTGCCACAGCGCTTCGGCCCGCGCCAGTTCGGCCCGTGTGTTGACGCCCAGCACCTGATCGGCCGGCGCCTCCATGGCGCGCACCTTCAGACCTCGCCCGTGCGCGATCTCGACCGCATCGGTCATGTAGTATTCGCCCTTGGCGTTGTCGTTGCCGATGGCATCGAGCAGCGCCAGCGCGGTTTGGCCGGAAAACGCCATCAGTCCGCCATTGCAAAAGCCGATCCGGCGCTCGGCCGTGTTGGCATCGCGGTGTTCGCGGATCGCAACCAGCCGGCCACCCTTCTCGATCAACCGGCCATAGCCGGTCGGATCGTCCGGGCGAAACCCGATCACCACCAGATCGGCGCCATCGGCAAGCTGCGCGCGCGCGCCCGCCAGCACCTCGACCTCGATCAGCGGCGTGTCGCCGAACAGCACAAGCACATCGTCGGCGCCTTCGGCGATCGCGGCCCGCGCCGCGAGCACCGCATGAGCCGTGCCGAGCTGTTCGCCCTGGTCGAAGAACGCGGTGCTGCCATCGCCGCAGCCAAGGCCGTCGCGCACCTGATCGGCACCGTAGCCGACGACGATTGCAAGCCGGTCGGACCCGGCCGCGCGCGCGGTCGCCGCGACATGGCCGACCATCGGCAGCCCGGCGATCGGGTGCAGCACTTTGGGCCGTGCCGATTTCATGCGCGTGCCGGCGCCCGCGGCCAGGATGACGGTCAGGCAGGTGCGCGCCATGGCGAATCTCCCGCAGCTGTTGCGTGCGCGCTTCGCCTAGACCGTTTCAGGGCGCGATGGAACCGCCCGGCTGTGGTTGGTGCGGCTTCAGCCCAGCGTGCCGAGCACAGGGAACCGTTCGAGCAGGAAAAATGCCATCGCCTGCATACCGCCGGTCAGGAACAGGACGCCGGCGAAAACGAGCAAGCCGCCGATCACCTTCTCGACATGGCCCAGGTGAGCGCGGAACCGCGTCAGAAAGCGCATGAACGCGCCCGAGAACATCGCCGCGATGAGGAAGGGAACGCCGAGCCCGGCCGAGTAAACCGCCAGCAGCGCAGCGCCCTCGCCCACGCTGTCCTGCGCGCCGGCCAGCGTCAGGATCGGCCCGAGCACCGGCCCGATGCACGGCGTCCAGCCGAACGCGAAGGCGAGCCCCATCACATAGGCGGCCAACGGGTTGGCCGGCGTGCCCTGCGACTGGAACCGCGCCTCGCGCGACAGGAAGCCAAGCCGAAAGACGCCCAGGAAGTTGAGGCCCATGATGATGATGACCACGCCGGCGACCATGGCCAGTTCGGTCTGATAGGCGCGCAGAAGACCGCCGATCGTCGAGGCGCCGGCGCCCAGCGCGACGAACACGGTCGTGAAACCGGCGACGAAGGCGAGCGCCGCGGTGATCAGCGGCAATCGCACGGCCGCCATGCGCGCGGTGGCCGCGCCCGATGCATCGGGCTCGATGCCCGAATCATCGATCACCGGGTTGCGGAACGCATCCATCGACACGCCGGCCATGTAGCACAGATAGGGCGGCACGAGCGGCAGCACGCACGGGGTGACGAACGAAATGGCGCCCGCGCCGAGCGCGGTCATGTAGGATATCTCGATCGCCATGGCCGCCTCCCTGATCGCGTGTGTTGCCGGCACCGGGCGCACGGCAGGTGCCGACGCCTCCTCTGCCGGCTCTTACACCATATTGGGCCGTCGATTCACGTGCCAATCACGTGATCGCGCGTGGCCAAATGCCCCGGGTGGACGGCACGGTGCACGCCCCCAATCGGCCGGCCCGCCACACGGGCCGCATCCGCGCCGATTTCACCACCTCGACGGGCCGCAAGCCGGTTGACCCTCTCCCGCGCTTGGCGTATGGCAATCCGACCGCGCGCGAGAGCATCGAGCGCGGTTTCCCTTGTCGGGAGCGCGTAGCTCAGCTGGTAGAGCAACTGACTTTTAATCAGTAGGTCCAGGGTTCGAGCCCCTGCGCGCTCACCAACAAAATCAA
>CAZSFA010000108.1:0-9932 GCA_964606055.1 uncultured Oceaniradius sp.
CGGTCGCGCCATTCCAGATGCGCCGAGCAGATCTCCGGATTGACGATCAGGATCGATCGGGCCGATCCGCCGGCGATCATGTCGTGCGCCGCCTGGATCGCGAACGTGGCCGACGAGCAGGCAACGTTCATGTCGAAGGCAAAGCCGGCACTGCCGAGCGCCTGCTGCACCTCGATGGCGATCGCCGGATATGCGCGCTCAGGGGTGGACGCCGCGCAGATCACGGCGTTGATGTCGCCCGCCGCGCGGCCGGCCTGTGCGAGCGCCTTGCCGGCGGCATCGACCGCCATCTCCGCCATCAACGATAGTTCGTCCTCGCCGCGTTCGGGCAGGAGCGGGTGCATGATGGCCGGGTCAAGCACGCCCGACTTGTCGAGCACGCGGCGGTTCTCGATGCCCGACGCCTTGACGATGAACCCCGCCGATGAATGGGCGGCCGGCTCCATGGTGCCCGCCGCGATCGCCTCGGCATGGCTGGCATTGTGCCGGTCGGCCCAGGCGTTGAACGCGGTCACCAGTTCGTCATTGGTGATGACCTCTTGCGGCGTGAACACGCCCGTCCCGGTGATCGCGATGTCGGCCATGATGATCCCGCTGGTTGTGCGCCGTTCCTGACCGGCCATTGCGGCTTTTGCAAGAGCCGGGCCGGCGCTTCGCCCTGCTGCGCGAGGCGCTTGGTGCCTTCGGCGAGAGCCTCCTCGACCCGCCCTCACGCCGGGAGTTCGGCCGCCACATCTTCATCGGCACCTCATGCCTGATCAACACCAACTGCCTGTCCATGGACGGGGCGGAAATCCGCATCGGGGACTTCACGCGGGTCGCCATCAACACGCCGGTCACGATCGGCGGCCATTGCTGGATCGGCACGGGCTCGACCATCCCGGGCGGTGCGACGGTCGGCGACGCGACAACCATCGCCGCCGGTTCGGGCCGCCCGTCGCCTCAGAATGTCGGATTGGCGTTGGCCGTCCTGCCGCCGGTCAGGAGCACCGCGATCCGGGCGAACAGATCGACGGGCTGGATCGCATCCCAGTGTTCGGCCAGACGCCCGTTCTCGACCCGGAACGTATCGGTGATGATGAAGCCTTTGGTTTCGTCGCCGCGATGCGCCGCCCGGAGCGTCGCATGGCTGTGCAGCACCACGAAATCACCGCTGGCGATGATGCGCTTGACGTCAAACCCGTAGTCCGGAAAGCGCCCGACCAGCGTCTTCACATAGCTGACCAGACCGGCAATCCCGTCCGGGATCGCCCGGTTGTGCTGGATATAGCCACCATCGCCATGTGTGCGCAGCGTATGGTCGAAGTCGTGCTCGTTCATCAGGTGTTGGAAGAAATCCACCACCAGTGCCGCATTGTCGGTTTCCTGTTGTGTCCAGTGGTCCTCAACATGGTCATCCAGAGTGATCACCGGCGCGGTGACACGGTTCGCAGTCGCCATCGGGTCGCTGTCCTTTCGCGATCATCCTCGTCGAGCCGGTCCCGCAAGCCATCGCGGCCGGCCCCGACATGCTGTCGCACAATCTGGTATCGAAAACGCACCAGCAGTCAACTACGCACTTATTGGGTACATGGTATGCTCAAGCAAACCAGGACCCGGTGTGTGTTTGCCAGATCGCATTGCTGTATGCTAAATGGGGCTGGTATTGATTGCGCACCACGGTCCCATGCTTCCCATCGGCGTCGAAGACAAAGCCCAGGCTCTCAACTGCCCGATCCGGTCCGTTCTGGCGAACGTCACCGGCAAATGGCGCATTCTCATCATCCTTGCGCTGGAAGACGGCCCCAGGCGGTTCGGCGAAATGAAGCGCTGCATCGGTGACATCACACAGCGCGTGCTCACCGAAAACCTGCGCAGCCTGCAACGTGACGGCTATCTGACGCGCACCGTCGATCCCGGCCCGCCGGTGGCGGTCTCCTATGCGTTGACGCCGCTCGGCCGTGACGTGTTGGCGATCATGAAGCCGATGGTCTTCTGGTCCCATGACCATATGGACCAGGTCAGGATGGCGCGCATGGCGTACGACCGGGACGTGGGCGCGTAGCCCCGCCCGTTTCTGACCATCTGCGGCGCCGTCCGGCCCCGTAGCTCGACCGGTGAGCCGGCATCCGGCGGCGTTCACCGCTTGGGCCAGTGCGTGCTTGAGCGGCGCTTCCGGCGCCCGGCGATCGTTCACGGCCAACGGTCGTTGCCGGTCCATGGCAATGGCCTGTCCATGGCTTGGCAGGGTTGGGGCCACCGCGACCGCATGTCGTCACCCAATGCGCCGCCACCAAGCATGAGCCAAGCGCCAGATCCTCACGGGCGCGGCCCGGATGCGGGTTCCCGCCTCTGACTGAATGGAACGCCCGAATGCTGCTCACAATGGGTCCGGCAGGTGCCCGTGCGAGCGCAATCGAGACAAACATGTTGACTGACTGACCGTCAGTCAGTATGGAGCGTCACCAAGGAGATCGATGTGCCCCGCATTGCCAAACCACCTGAGGAAAGACGGCTCGAGATCATCGAGACCGCTGAGCGGATGTTCCGCGAGATCGGCTTTGCCAGGTGCTCCGTGGACATGATCATCAAGGAGATTGGCGTCGCCAAGGGCACCTTCTACTACCATTTCAGGTCCAAGGCCGAAGTGCTGGAGGCCATCGTCGACCGCACCCTGGCAGACATCGTGGCGATGGCGGATCAGGTGGCCAACGACGCGTCCATGGGCGCGCTCATGAAGATGGAACTGCTGTTGTCGGACGGTGGCATGGGGGACCAGAGCACCGAGGACATCGCGCAGATGCTGCATCTGCCCGAGAACCGGGAACTGCACGAACTGACCAACATTCAGTCCGTGCTGCGGCTTTCGCCGATCCTTGCGCGGATTGTCGAACAGGGGAACCGGGAGGGCGTGTTCAACACCAGCCGGCCGCTGGAGACGATCCAGTTCCTGTTCACCGGCGCCCAGTTCCTGATGGATGGCGGCCTGTTTGGCTTCACCGACGCCGAGATCCGAACGCGAAGACTGGTTGCTCAGGGCATCATCGAGCGTGCGCTTGGCGCGGCCCCCGGCAGCTTTCATTTCATGAACCCCAGCATCGCCGATGGCGGGGCTCCGGGTCCGACATGACGCGGGCAACGCGATAACGAACACACCCGACGAGAAAGGGCGAAGATCATGGCGAATGCAGCATTGACGGCCGACGGGCGAACGGTGCCGTCCTGGGCATTGTTCCCCTTCTTGCTTCTGACCTTTGCGATCACCTGGGGACTGATCGGCGTTTACGTCCTGCTGCCCCAATGGGCATCATCCGTGTTCGGGCCGATCAGCGGGTCGCACCCGTTCTTCTTCCTGGCGACATGGGCACCGGGCATTTCCGCCTTCGTCATTGTCACCGGCTTTGCCGGGTTCGGTGGACTGAGAGCCTTCCTGTCACGTCTGCTGCTCTGGCGCTGTTCCTGGGGTTGGGCCGCCTTCATCTTCATCGGCATCCCGCTGGTGTTCGTTGTCGGTTCGTTGATGAAGGGCGGGCCCGCCCTTGCGCCGCTGCCGCCCGAGGGCGCCATAGCCCTCGTCGGCCTCCTTTTCATGATGCTGTTCCTGGGGCCGATGGAAGAGTTCGGATGGCGCGGCGTGGCTCAACCGCTCCTGCAACGCCATATGGCCCCGATCTGGGCCGGCATCATCATCGGCGCGGTGTGGGGGCTGTGGCATCTGCCTGCCTTCTTCCTTGCCGGAACCGTCTTCGCCGGCTGGAACTTCCTGCCCTTCTTCGTCGGCAACATCACATTGGCCGTGTTGGTGACGCCGCTGTTCAACCGGACGCGCGGCAGCCTTCTGTGGCCGATGCTGTTTCACTGGCAGTTGATCAATCCCTTCTGGGCCGATGCGCAACCGCACGACACGTGGATCCTGATGGGCGTCACCGTCGCGGTCGTGTGGTGGAACCGACGGTCGTTGTTCGGCCGGCATGATGCTGCGACCCAGGTCGTTGCCGATGACCCCGGAAGCCGCCCGTGAGAGCGTCGATGACAGCGATCACGCTGGTCGGGCTCAGCCTGTCGCTGGCCGCCGGACCGGCGCTGGCCGACCCAGCCGACCTTCGTGCGCGGATGCAGCGCGTGCTCGAGGACCATCGCGTCGAGTACGGCTTGCCCGGCGCCACGGCCGCCATTGCGCTGGCCGACGGCACGGTCGTTGCGGTCGCGGTCGGCATGGCCGATGTCGAAAACCGCCTGCCGATGTCGACCCGGTCGCGGATGCTCGCCGCGAGCATCGGCAAATCGATCGTCGGCGCGCTAGTGCTCGCCTTGGAGAGCGAGGGGCATCTGCGGCGCGACGACCTGGTCTCACGGCATCTTGCCGCCCGTCCCTGGTTCGACCGTCTGCCCAACAGCAAGACGATGACCGTTCGGCACCTGCTGAACCATACGGCGGGTCTGCCCGACCACGTTCATCTGGATGGCATGGCCCCCAGGCTCATGCAGCTTGGGCAGGAACCCCACTTCGATCCCGAAGACGTCGTTGCCTTCGTGTTCGACGCGGACCCATTGTTCGAACCCGGCAGCGCCTGGTCCTACACCGACACCGGCTACCTGCTTGTCGGCCTCGTGATCGAAGCGGCAACCGGGCGGGACGTCTTCGACCTGGCAACGGAACGCTTCCTCCGGCCGCTCGGGCTTGCGCGCACCGGGCCGTCCAACGCCCGCACGCTCGATGGCCTGGCTGTCGGCTACACCGCCGAGGACAATCCCTTCGGCTTGCCCGCTCGCACAATGGACGGTGAAGGGTCGCTGGTCTGGAATCCCGCGGTCGAATGGACCGGTGGCGGATTTGCCTCGACGTCCGGCGACCTGGCTCTGTGGGGTCATGCGCTGTTCGGCGGACACGCCATGGAGCAGGCCTACCTCGACCGCCTTCTTGAGGGCGTTGCCGTGCACCCCGATGCGATCGGCATCACCTATGGCGCCGGCGTTGCCGTCTATGCGGAGACCGAGTTCGGGCCCGCCTACGGCCATGGCGGCTGGATACCGGGCTACGTGTCGAGCCTGCGCCACTATGCCGATCACGGCGTGACGGTCGCGTTCCAGGTGAACACCGATGTCGGCGTCGCCGACGACTCGGCGGACTTCGTTGCGCAATTGGAGGTCGCGCTCGCCCGTATCGCCACGCAGCGGTGAACCGATGAGGTTGCCGGCCTGCACCCGGCAGTGCGCGCGCTACGCCAGCGCGCGCTTGAGCAACGCTTCCAGCGCCCGGCGATCCTCATCGGGCAGCGGCGACAGCACCGCGTCGATGGTCTCGGCGATGACGGTGCGATGCGTTTCGACGACCGCCTGCCCGGCCGCCGTCAGCGAGATCAAGTTGACGCGCTGATCGTCCGGCGATCCCTCAGACGAGAGCAAGCCCTTGCGCTCCAGCGAGCGCACCGCGCGTGCCATCTGCGACTTGTCGCGCGCCAGCCGCCGCGTCAGCGCGTGCAGCGGCAACCGGCCCGTTTCGGCAAGCGTCAAAAGGATGAGCGCGCCGTTTGGTCCGATCCGCTCGGTGTCGAACTGCGGTGCCCTTTGTTGCAGGCCGACATGGATGCGCCGCACGAACCGGTCCAGCACGATGGCCAGATTGGTGTCGACCACATCGCCGCCGGCTCGGGACATGTCGGCCGATTGGTTGACATTGTCCTCCAATTGCGATTTCGTGGACTTTATCAACATAATGCAGGCTACCCGGAGAGACAGAACATGTCGAGCGCGCATACGACCGCACTCAGAGCGGCCACGATCCTATGGATCATCTGGGGCCTCGTCCACGTCCTGGCCGGCGTGATGGTCATCATCCAGGATGCCTCGGGCGGCTTTGCGGCGATCGCCGATGCCATCGACCCCGCGTTGCTGGCCGCCGACTATCATCCCGCCGTCGGCGGCATCCTCAACCAGCACGGCTTCAACCTGTTGTGGATCGGCACGGCGACGATCATCGGCGGGCTGTTCATCTGGCGCGGCAATCTGACCGCCATCTGGGTGACGGCGATGGTCGGCGGGCTGGCCGATATCGGTTACCTGCTGTTTGTCGACTTCCCCGGCTACGTCAATTTCGTCCCCGGCACGGTGATGACCATGGTCTCGGCCAGCGCGACGGTGATCAGCTTCTGGGTCTGGCTGTCGGTGCGCGGCAAGACGGCAACCGCCTGACAGGCGCTCACGGCATCATTGGCAGGTCGGTCGGCTCGGGCCGGGCACCCGCCGCCGTGAGCATCGCATGGACCTGGCCGCGATGGTGGGTCTGGTGATTGAACAGGTGGACGGCGCACAGCGCCATCGGCTTTTCGATCCGCTGCGATCCACCGGCCGGATACCATGCGGTCACTCCGGCAAGCGCGGCGTCATCGAGACCTGCCGCCCAGCGGTCGATCGCCGCGTCGCGCTCGCGCCGCAGCGCCTTGAAATCCTCCCAGCCTGACGGGGTGTCGAGTGCCGGCGTGATGGTGTCTTCGGGTCGTTCGTCGCCGGCGAAGCGCGCCAGCCACAGCGCGTCGTCCCACACAAGATGGTTGAGCGTTGCGGCGATCGATCCGAAAAACGCCCCGCGGTCGCGCCAGCGTTCGGCGTCGGTCAGCCCGTCGGCCGCCGTCACCAGCGAGCTGTTCTGCCAGGCGTTGTAGCGGGCCATGAGCCGGCAGTAGGCGGGCGTGATCATCTGCGGTTCCTCCGGGCCCGACGCGCGCATCCGCGCTGGCGCCACCGCAGCCCTATCGCACGGTGTTTTCGAAGTCAGCCCGGCAGAATGGAGGGCGCGGCACGCCCGCGCGCGCAACAAGGGCGATCAGCCGGCCCAGTGCTCGATCATCAGGCTGAGCAGCAGGTCGCCCGTATGGCCGGGATAGGCGCGTTTGAGCATGGCGCCGGCGGCCTCGGGGCTGTCGGCGGTCGCCATCGCTTCGTCCATCGCCTTGATGTAGCCGATGGCGGTATCGAACTCGCCCCGGCTGGTCGGCAGGCCGTGCCCCACGAGCAGGGTCTCGAAGGCCGGATCGTCACGCAACGCCACCAGCGTTGCGATCCAGTTGGCGCGGTCGACCCCCGGCGCAAAAAAGACGCCGTTGTAGACAAGGTCCTGAACGATGGCGACCTTCTGTTCTGGCAGCACGGCCACCACCATGTGCGGCGCTTCGGTGTCGCTGTAATGGCGAAAATCGACCGGTACGCCAGACATCGACGTCATGCCGATCGCAAGGTCCGGACCGTTCATCACATTGGCGGGGCCCGCGTCGCCGCCGGCCGCCGACTCGGCACCGATTGCATCGCGAATCGCAGGCAGCGTCGCAAACGACACGCCCTCATAGGCATCCGCCGCCATCCAGTGATCAGGATGCTCATGGCTGATCACCGCCATGCCGACGGGTTTGCCAGTGGCGGCGATCAGCGACTGCACCTCCACCGCGGTGGGCAAAATGAAGGTGGCATCGACCATCAGAAGTTGGTCATCGAACTCGACCAGATGCGACGTCACATTCACCGCCCGGTCCGGGGAGACATAAGTATGGAATGTGAGGCCGCCCTTGGCGAAGCTGTGAACCGTGCCGGCCGGCAAGGGCGTTTGGGCGCGCGCGGTCTGTTCCGGGAAGCTGCCGTTGACCAGGGCGGCCGCGCCGGCGGTCACCACGGCACCTTTCATCAGGCTGCGGCGGGACATGGCGTCGATCATGGCGGCCCTCATGCACAATTGCGTGGCGCGCCTGAGCCTATTGACCATCAATTGGTCCGAAAATAACGATTATCCAAACATATTGTTCTGGATTTCGTGCTTATGATACAGAATGTCCGGGCGCTGGCCATTTTCGCCAAGGTCGCCGAAACAGGCTCGTTTCGAACCGCCGCGCGCAGCTTGGGGCTGTCGCCATCGGTGGTCAGCCAACAACTCAGTGCCCTGGAGGAGCGGCTCGGCGTGGCGCTGCTCTACCGTTCGACACGTGCCCTGTCGCTGACGCCCGATGGCGAGGCGCTTTTGGCGTCGGCACAGGCGATGGTCGCCGAGGCCGAAAAGGGGCTGTCGCGGTTTGCCGGTCACGCGGCCGAACCCGTCGGCGAGTTGCGCATCGCCGCGCCCGAGGTGATGGCGCTCAGCCCGTTTGCCGAGGCTGTCGCATTGTTCTCAAGGGCGCAGCCTGGCGTTACGCTGCGGATTTCGTTCACCGATGAGCGTCTCGATCTGGTGCGCGAGGGGTTTGATCTGGCCATCCGCGTCGGCTGGCTCGATGACAGTGCGCTCAAGGCCCGGAAAATCATGGAGGTTCCGCGTGTGCTGGTGGCAAGTTCGTCCATGGTGCGGAGCAACGGCATGCCGATGACGCCCGACGATCTGGCGGGCTGGGACCTCGTGGTGTTCAGCCAGTATCGCAGCACGCAAAGCCTGCACCAAAGCGGCCGGCCGCCTGTGCGCCTTGAGGGCATCAAGCGGATCATTGCGTCCAGCGCCATTGGCGTCTACCGGCTCATGCTGGAAGGGGCGGGCGCCGCAACGACGCTTGCGTTCCTTGTGGCCGACGATATCGCGCGTGGCGATCTGGTCGAGTTGCTGCCGGACTGGAAGCCGAAGCCGGCCGGGCTCTATGCCGTCTGGCCGCCGAATGTGCCAAGGACCGGCCTGACCATGCGCTTCATCGACCATCTCGAGCGGCACATGAGAAAACGGCTGTGAGCAGTTCGCGTGTCAGCGGGCAACGCGCCGCCCCTCATTCGGAGCGCGTGCGCGCCTTGGCGAACCACACGATCGCGCCGGCGACGACGCCCCAGAACGCGCCGCTCAGGTCGCCAAGCGTCATGCCGCTTGCTGCGATCAGGAAGGTCAGCGCCGGCGCTTCCAACTGGCGGGGCTCGCTGAAAGCCGACGACAGCGAACTGACCAGCGCCGGGATGAGCGCGACGCCGGCCACCGTCGCAATCAGCGCGGTCGGCGCGAGGCTGGCAAGCTGGGTCACGCCAACCGCCGCAAAGGCCAGAAGGGCATAGGCGACGCCCGAACTGATCGCCGCCCAGTAGCGCGCGGACCGGTCGCGCCCGGCATCCTCGCCGGCCATCATCGCCGCGGTGATCGCCGACATGTTGATCGGGACCGAGCCGAACGGCGCCACCGCGAGGCTGAAAAGCCCGGTCGTGCGCATCGCCTGCCACCGGTTGACCGGGTATTTGTTGAGTTCCAGAACGGCAAAGCCGGGAATGTTCTGCCCCGCCATCGTTACCAGGTAGAGCGGCACGGCGACCGAAATGAAGGCCTGTACCGTGAAGACCGGCGCGACCGGCGTGAACGCCGGCAGCAGTGTCACCGTGGCTTCCATCGCACCCCCGTTCGTGTCGACGGCAAAGAACAGGACAACAACGAACGCGATCACCGCAAACGGCATCGCCGCCAGCCGGTGCCAACTGAGCCCGACCAGCCAGGCCGCCAGCACCGGCAGCACCAAAAGCGGCTCGGTGCCCAGCGCCAGCGCCGGCGCCAGGCACAATTCGAGCAGCACGCCGGCCAGGAGGCCGCTGGCGATCGGCTTGGGGATGGCGGCGACGATGCGGCCCAGCGCCGGCACGATGCCGGTCAGCATGATCAGGACCGCGCAGCCGATCAGTGCGCCGATCGCCTCGCCATAGCTGCCCGGCAATGCCGACGTCGCAGCCAGAAAGGCCGCGCCCGGCGTCGACCAGGCAACGGCGGCCGGCATGCGCGTGACGGCCGGCAGCCAGATGCTGCAAAGGCCCATGCCCAGCGTGGCGAAGAACAGCGCGGTCGCCGCCTGCGCATCGGTCGCGCCCAGCGCCTTGATGCCCGACAGCACGATGGCAAACGACGCCGAGTAGCCGATGAAGGCGGCAAGCAGGCCCATGTAGAGCGCCGGGAGGGAAAGCTGTCGGATCATCGGCGTCGGCTTTTGTTCACGCATGGCACGCCCGGTTAGCGGAGC
>CAZSFA010000109.1:0-9799 GCA_964606055.1 uncultured Oceaniradius sp.
TCTTCATCGTCGGCGGCGCGCCGGCGCGTGGCGAGGTGATCTCGGTGATGAACGCCTCGTCCTATCAGGGTTCGTTCGATGCCGGCATGGCGCTGATGGATGCGATCGGCGAGCCGAACGCCAAGATCGCCATTTTGGGCATTCCGTTCGCTCTGCAAACGATCCGCGACCGCGAGAAGGGCATTCTCGATGCGATCGGCGCGGGCGGCGGCCAGGTGATTTCGTTGCAGTCCGATTTCAGCCAGGAAACGCTTCTGCAGCTTGCCACCAACGTCATCCAGGCCAATGAGGATCTGGGCGGCATCTTCGCGACCTGGAGCCTTGCGGTGAACGCGGCGACCGAAGCGGTCAAGCAGTCCGGTCGCGATATTCCGATTGCAGGTTACGACTCCGAAGCGCCCGGCTATGCGGAACTGGCAAGCGGCGACACCAACATCGTCGCGCTTTCGGGGCAACAGGCGGCGGTTCAGGGTCGCGCGGCGATCGAGGGGCTGGCGCAGTCGATCCTGGGCGCTGAACTGTGCGACGAGATCATCACACCCAACCTGCTGGTCACCGCCGACAATTACGAGGAAATGTGGGACGTGCAGTATCCGGGCGCGACGCCGCCCTGGCAAAACTGAACCGCATCGGACCACCCTGGAGCGGGCGCCTGAGGGCGCCCGATCTGCTTGGCGCATCATCATGGCTCCCGTTCTCGCACTGACCGGCGTTTCCAAGCGCTTTCCCGGCGTTCTTGCGCTCGACGATGTGTCGCTGTCGGTCGAGGCGGGCGAAGTGCATGCCGTGATGGGCGAAAACGGTGCGGGCAAGTCGACGCTGATGAAAATCGCCTCGGGCATCCATGCACCGGATCAGGGCGCAATCGCGCTTGCCGGCCGGACGGTTGCGTTGCGCACGCCGCAGGAGGCGACCGCGCTGGGAATCCGCACCGTGTTTCAGGAACTGACGGTGCTGGCCAATCGCGATGTGGCGCAGAACATCATGGTCGGGCGGGAGCCGGCACGTGCTGGGGGGCTGATGCTCGATCTGGCATCGATGTATGCGCAAGCCCAATCGGTGCTCGACCGGCTCGGCATCGCCATCGATGCCCGCACGCCGGTCGCCGCCCTTTCGGCCGGCGAGCGGCAGATGGTCGAGATCGCGCGCGCCTGCGCCCAGGAGCCCAAGGTGCTGATCCTCGATGAGCCGACCTCGTCGCTCGGCCGTCAGGAAGAGGACGTGTTGTTCGCGCTGATCGGTCGCCTGCGCGCGGCAGGCGTTGCGATCATCTACATCACGCATCGCATGTCGGAGGTGTTCGATCTGAGCGATCGCATCACGGTGCTGCGCGATGGCCGGCACGTCGTTACCGACACGACGGCGAACCTCGATCGCGCGGCGCTGATCCGCGCCATGGTCGGCCGCGATGTCGAGGAGCGGCGTCATGGCGCCGACGTCGACAGCCTGCCCGAAGCGGTCACTGTCAGCGGACTTGGTCGCCATGGCGCGGTGGCCGGCGTCGATCTGACGCTGCATGCGGGCGAGGTGCTGGGTCTTGCGGGCCTGATGGGATCGGGCCGCACGGAACTCGCCCGGCTGATCGCCGGCGTCGACCGGGCCGATGCCGGCACGATGACGCTTTTTGGCGAACCGTTCGCGCCTTCGGCCGTCGGCGACGCGATCGCGCGCGGCGTCGTCTATGTCTCCGAGGATCGCAAGCAGCTTGGCCTGCTGCTGTCGCTGAGCGTGGCGGACAACATCGCGCTGCCGGGCCTGCGGCGGTTTCGGCGGCGTGGACTTCTCGCCATGGGCGCGCTGAAGGCGGCCGCGGCTGACTGGATGCAACGGCTCGGCGTCAAGGCATCATCGCCGGACACCGCCGTCGATACGCTGTCGGGCGGCAACCAGCAGAAGGTCGTTCTTGCCAAATGGCTGTCGCTCGAACCCAAGGTCATCCTGCTCGATGAGCCGACGCGCGGCGTTGATGTCGGCGCCAAGGCGGAGATCTATGGCCATATCCGTCAACTCGCCGCGCAGGGCGTTGCCGTGCTCGTGATATCATCCGAACTGCCCGAAGTGCTGGCGCTCAGCGACCGCATCGCGGTCATGGCGCAGGGACGCGTCGCCGGCATCGTGCCGGCCGATGGCGCGACTGAGGAAAGCCTCCTGGAACTGGCCTTTACCGAGACCGACACCTCGGCAACCGGGCAGGTGGCGGCATGAGCGGCGCGCAGGGCCGAGCGTCCACCCTTGCCGGTCGCGGCGCCGCACAATGGTTGCGCGATCTTCTGCCCTATCTGGGGCTGATCCTTCTGATCGGCTATTTCTCCTTTGCCAGCGACTTTTTCTTCAACACGCGCAATTTCGAGCGTCTGATCACCGACTCGGCGACGCTGATCCTTGTCGCGCTTGGCATGACGCTGGTGATCCTGATCGCGGAGATCGATCTTTCTGTCGGCGCCGTCGTCGCGCTCCTTTCGGTCATTCTGGCACAAGCGATGGCGGCCGGCATGCCGTGGCCGCTTGCGGTGTTCGCCGTCATCTTGCTGTCGGTGCTGATCGGTGCGCTCAACGGCGTCATCACGGTGGTGGGGCAGATACCGTCCTTCATCGTCACGCTCGGCATGATGGCGATCGCCACCGGGTTTGCCTTCATCTTCACCGGCGCGATCTCGGTGCCGATCCTCGACGACGTTTTCCTCGACCTGTTCTACTCGGTCGCCGTGTTCGGTGTGCCCGTGCCGCTGATCATCGTGGTCGCCGCCTTTCTGGCGTGCGCCTTGATGCTTCAGCGCACGGCCTTCGGCCGCGAACTGTTTGCGATCGGCACCAATCCGGAAGCGGCGCGGCTGTCCGGCGTCGCAGTTCGCCGCAACAAGATCGCCGTCTTTGCCATCATGGGCCTGCTGGTGGGGATCGGCGCGGTGCTCAGCGCTTCGCGGCTGGGCAGCGGCGCGCCCGGTTCCAGCCCCGCGCTGACGCTGGACGCCATCGCGGCTGTTATCATCGGCGGTGCGAGCCTGTTCGGCGGCAAGGCTTCGATGCTGCGCACGCTGCTCGGCGCGCTTTTGATCGCGGTTCTCAACAACGGCATGGTGCTGCTCAACATCAACGTGGATTCGCAATTCATCATCAAAGGCTTGATCATCCTGCTTGCGGTGGTGCTCGAACGGCTCGCGGCGAAGGGTGTCAGCTAGAATGTCGGATGCCACCCGCCATGCGGACGCGAAGGCCGCAGCCCGCCGCGCGCTGATCGCCACATCGGGCATTTACATCGCGTTCGCGCTGCTCGTGATCGCGCTGGCGTTCATCAGCCCGGCCTTCCGGACGCCCGAGAACCTCATCAACATCGGCCGGCAGGTTGCAATCCTGGGCATCGCCTCCTTCGCGATGGCCTTCATCATCATCATCGGCGAGATTGACCTTTCGATCGGAGCGGTCGCCTCGGCGGCTGGCGTGGTGACCGCAATGGCGCTCTCCGCCGGCTTTGGCCCGCTTGCCATTGTGATCGGGCTGGCGGTCGGCGCCGGGTTCGGCCTGCTCAACGGCATATTGATCGTGCACATCGCCGTGCCATCGTTCATCGCGACGCTGGTCAGTTTCTTCATTGCGCAAGGCTTGGCGCTGACGCTGACCACCGGCCAAACCATCTTGTTCGATGCCGACTGGTTCCGGTCTTTGTTCGCCACGGGCACGGTGTTCGGCCTGCGCTCTGCGCTGATCTGGCTGATCGTCGTGTTCATCGTGATGTGGTGGCTGTTGGCGCGGACGCGCTTTGGCGCGCACATCTACGCGATCGGCGGCAGCCAGGACAATGCGCGTATGCTGGGCCTTGCCGTCGACCGGATGAAGATCGCCGTCTTCACCCTTGCCGGCACGTTGATGGGGCTGGTCGGCATGATCCTGATCGCGCGGATCGGCAATGCGCGCGCCGATGGCGCGGTCGGCCTCGAGTTCGATGCGATCGCGGCGGTCGTCCTGGGGGGTACGGCGCTCGGCGGCGGTTACGGCTCCGTCCTGCGCACGCTCGTCGGCGTGATGCTGATCGGCGTCATGAACAACGGGCTTGCGATCCTGAACGTCGACTTCAACACGCAGCAGGTCATCAAGGGCGTGCTTGTGATAGCGATCGTGCTGATCGATCGTTGGGCGCGCAACGTCAAACCGGCCTGACCGAGGGGGAGAACGAGATGAGCAGTCAAACAACCCATCCGGTCGCGGGCGCAGTCGAGCAACTGGCGACGGGCTTGTCGTTCACCGAGGGGCCGGCATGGGTCGCCGAGCACGCCATGGTGCTGTTCACCGACATTCCGGGCAACGCCATCCATGCATGGCGGCAAGGTGTGGGGCTCACCAGATGGTGCGACAACGCCCATTTCGCCATCGGGCTGACGCGCGATACGGCCGGGCGGATCATCGCATGCGAGCATTCAACGCGTGCGCTGACGGCTCTTGATCTGACGGCCGACGGTCGATGCGGCGCGCGCACGGTGCTTGCGAGCGGCATCGGCGACCGGGTGCTGAACTCGACCAACGATGTGATCTGCGCCCATGACGGCACGATCATCTTCACCGATCCGCCGTTCGGCGTTCGTACCGAGGATGGCGCTTTGCACGGCTACCAGCAGGCGATGGAACTTCCCGGCTGCCACGTGATGGCGGTCGGCGACAGCGCCACGGCGCCGCGCATTCTGATCGATGACATCTACCGGCCGAACGGGCTCTGCCTGTCGCCTGACGAGACAGTCCTCTATGTCAGCGACTCCTCGGAGATCCATCACAAGGTCATCGCCTTCGATGTCGGGCCGGACTGGTCGATGACCAACCGGCGCGATTTCGCCGTGATGCCGGTGGGCGTTCCTGACGGGGTGCGCGTTGATGCCAAGGGAAATGTGTGGATCGGCGGCGGCGACGGCGTCCATGTCCATGCGCCCGATGGTCGGCAGGTGGCACATGTGCCGGTGCCAGAGATGGTGACCAATCTCGAGTTCGGCGGCGAGGACATGTGCGATGTGTTCATCACCGCCGTCACGTCGCTCTATCGGGTGCGTTCGGCGGTGCCGGGCGGTCGCAAGATGCGAGTCACCGTGGCGTAGGCCGGAAGATCGGCCCGCGATCGATGACGGGCTGCAAGAGGGCGCGATCCTCATCGGTCAGCCCGCCCGAACTGTCGCGCGCTTCCTGACCGGGATAGCCGATGGACGCACGCACGTCCGGATGCATGAAATAGGCGTTGGCGAGCACGATGCCCAGATCGGCGAACCCGTCGGCATCCTGTCGGGCGAGGGTCTCGATGTCTCCCATGGTCGCGACCTCGCCGGTCAGGGCAAGAAACCGCGTCAGCCCATCGATGCGCGTCGGGTCGATGGCCAGCACGGTGTCGAGCGGCGCGTGGCAGAGATCGATCGCATCGGCCGAGGGCATGCCGTGGCCGCCGGGGATCATCAGCCGCGCGAACGCCGCAAGCCGCAACCGCTGCGGGTCGGTCAGCGCCGTCATGCGGCCCGCTCCACATCGGCGCGGGCCTCGATCAGCGCCAGCACGCAGCGCGCCGCGACCGCCATGATCGTCGCGGTCGGGTTCATGCCCGACGAGGTCGGAAACGTGCTGCCGTCCATCACGTAGAGGTTGGGCACGTCATGGCAGCGGCCGTGTTCGTCAACGACCGAGGTTTCAGGGTCCGCGCCCATCACGGCGGTGCCCATCAGGTGCCAGCCGCAATCGCGGATCAGCGGCGTGATCGCGGTTTCGATCGCGCCGGCTGCCTCCATCGCCTCGACGGCGCGGGCGATGTGGAAGTCGAGCATCTTTCGGGTGTTGTCGGAGACGCGATACCGAACCTCAGGCGCGGGCAGGCCGTCATTGTCGGTCAGCGTTTCGGACAGCACGACGCGATTGTCGGTGTCCGGCAGGTCTTCACCGACAATGCCCCATTCGAACGATCTGCCGAACTTGCGGTGCACGCGCGCATGAAGGTTTTCGCCCCAGGCATCGGTGAGCGGACCGTCGCCATAGCCGGCGCGGAAGCTCTGCGGGCCGCCGGCCGGCATGCAGTTCCATTTGGCGCCGCGCACGAAACCGCGCGAGGCGTCGGTCTCATAGAACTGCATCGAGGTGAGGATCTGGCCCGCCGGGCCGACCCAGCTTTCAAGGTCTTCGTCGAACGTGCCCATGACGGCGGCGAAGGGATGCATCATCAGCCGACGGCCGACCAGGCCCGAGCGGTTGGCGATGCCGTTGCCGCCGTCGGACATCTGCAGGATGCGCGGCGTTCCGATGCCATTTGCGCACAATATCACGACGTCGGCCGTCTGGCGGTGGCACGCGCCGTCGCGGTCGATCCAGATGACGCCCGATGCGCGGCCCTGGCCGTCGCGCGTGACCTCGGCGACGCGCGCACCGGTGATCAGGCGGGCGCCGGCCTTGATCGCCTCGGGCCAGTGGGTGCGGTCGGGCGTTGCCTTGGCCTCATCCGAGCACCCGGTGCCGCAGGTGCCGCGCAACACGCATTGCTGGAGCCCGCGCCACGGACGGGAGGGAATGGCGTTTGAGCCTGGCCACCAGTGCCAGCCCAGCGCGTTCATGCCGTGTGCCGCCTTGCGGCCGACCTTGCCGATCGGAAGCGGGGGCAGGGGGGCTGGCGCCCCATCTGGAAAGGCGGTGTTGCCGTCCTCTCCCGATACGCCCATCGCTTCCTCGACATAGGCGTAAAACGGCGTCAGCTCCTCATAGTCGAACGGCCAGTCGTCGGCGACGCCGTCGAGCGTTCGCACGCGAAAGTCGGACGGCATGAACCGCATCCAGTGCGCGCCGTAGATCAGCGCGGCGCCGCCGACGCCGGCGAACATGAGCGGATTGACGTCGGATCGCGACACGTCCAGCGGGTAATCCTCCGCCCGGCCGCGCGTGTTGGGGTTGGGATGCCATTTGCGCAGTTGGGTCAGCTCCCACTGCGGGCGCGCTCCGTCGAACGCCTCCGCCGGGACCCAGTCGCCTTGCTCCAGCACGGTCACCGAGATTCCCGCCCGGATCAGTTCGCTTGCCGCGACGGCTCCGGACGGCCCCGCTCCCACCACGATGGCGTCGCTGTGGCATGGCTGAGACCTCATTGCGGGCGTTGCGTCAGGGCCTGACCGGTCTGCGGATCAAACAGGTGAATGCGCGCCGGATCGATCCGGAAACCGACCGTTTCGCCCTGTCGAACCGGCGTGGCGCCATCTGTGACGATGATCAGTTCGGGCGCATCATCGGAAAAAAGGTAGCTTGACGCACCGGTCGCTTCCACCGCGCCGATCGTCAAGCGGGCCTGCTCGGTCTGGGCGGCGTCGGCCAGTTCAATGTGTTCGGGTCGCAGCCCGGCGATCAGTCCGGTCCCCGGCTGCATGGCTTGGCCGATCGGCAGCACCGGCTTGCTCTTGAGGTCGAGCGCGATGTGACCGCCGTCGTCGGTCACTGTCGCATCGACGAAGTTCATCGCGGGCGAACCGATGAAACCGGCCACGAACCGGTTGGCCGGTCGTTCATAGAGTTCCATGGGTGGACCCTGTTGCTCGATCACACCGGCTTGCATGACGACGACATGGTCGGCCATCGTCATCGCTTCGATCTGGTCGTGGGTGACATAGACCGAGGTCGAGCCGATCCGGTCATGCAGCGAGCGGATTTCCTTGCGCATGCGCACGCGAAGACCCGCATCGAGGTTGGAGAGCGGCTCGTCGAACAGGAACGCCTTGGGATTGCGGATGATCGCGCGGCCCATCGCCACGCGCTGGCGCTGGCCGCCGGACAGTTGCTTCGGCTTGCGGTCGAGCAGGCCCTCAAGGCCGATGATGGCGGCCACCTCATCGGCGCTGCGATTGCGTTCGGCGCGGGCGACGCCCTTGAGCCGGAGCGCGTAGGTCAGGTTGTCGCGCACGTTCATGTGCGGATAGAGTGCGTAGGACTGGAAGACCATGGCAAGATCGCGCTTGCGCGGCGGCACGTCGTTGACGGTCTCGCCGGCGATGCTCAGCGTTCCCGATGTGATCTTCTCCAGCCCTGCGATCGAGCGCAGCAGCGTCGATTTTCCGCAACCGGACGGACCGACGAGGGCCACGAACTGGCCCTTTGGAATGGTCAGGTCGATCGACTTGAGCGCGTGGAACGCGCCGTAGTGCTTGTCGACATTGTTGAACTCGATCTGCGGATCGGCGGTCATTTGAGCGCTCCGGACGTCAGGCCGCTGACGATATTGCGTTGTAGCAGGACGAAGATGGCCAGGATCGGCGTCACGTATGTTGCCGCGAAAGCCATGATGGCGTTCCAGCTGACCACGTTGGGTTGCAGGTAGTTGGTCATGCCGATCGAGGCCGGCTGCAGCCGGTTGTCGGCGATCAGCGAGGCGGAATAGACGTACTCGCCAAAGCCCTGCATGAAGATCAGGATCGCGGCGACGAGGATGCCGTTGCGCGCCAGCGGCAGCACCACCATGAACAGAGCGCCGGCGCGTGAGTTGCCATCGACAAGCGCGGCCTCTTCCAACTCGCGCGGGATGGTCATGAAGGCCGCACGGCACAGGATCACGAAGAACGGCATTGTCTTTGCCGAAATCGCAAGGATGGTCGCAAGGCGCGGATAGTCGAGCAGGCCGATCGAGGAAAAGCCGACGAAGATCGGCGTCACCATCAGGCTGGGCGGCAACACCTGCAACATGAGAATGACGAACAGTGCGACGTCGATCCACACATTGCGGTAGCGGGCCAACACATAGGCCGCGCCTGAGCCGACGATCGTCGTTACCAGCGTCACGCCGGTGGCGATGAACAGCGAGTTCCAGATGTAGCGCGGGATGTTGGCCTCGGCCCAGATCAGTCCGTACGTCTCCCATTGCGGCGTGCCGGGCAGGAACTCGGGCGGCACGGCGAAGATCGACGTGTTGGTCTTCAGGCTCGTGACGTACATCCAGTAGAGCGGGAACAGATAGATGCCCGCCAGAACCAGCGCGACGACGAACAGGATCGTGTTGCGGACGTTGTCGCTCACAGCCGCGTCTCCGCCCGCGTCGAGCGCACATAGATCGCCGAAACGCCCAGAACGACGACGATCATGATCACCGAAATCACCGCGCCGCGTCCGAAGTCGAACTGGCGGAACGACAACTCCCACGACCAGTACTGGGCGACCGTGGACGATCCGGCCGGCCCGCCGTTGGTGATTGCCGCAAACAGGTCGAACTGCTGGAGGGTGAAGATGATGCCGAGCGCGATGACCGCACCGATGGTCGAGCGCATCATCGGCAGCGTGATGGTGAAGAAGCGCTGGATCGCCGTGGCCCCGTCGAGCGCGGCCGCTTCGTAAAGGTCGTCCGGGATCGCCGCCAGACCGACCGCCAGCAGGATCATGTTGAACGGCATACCGTACCAGATGTTGGCGAGGATCACCGCGGTGAGCGAATAGTCGACATCGGACCGCCAGAAGATCGGCTCATCGATCAGGCCCGATGCCATCAGGACGTAGTTGATGACGCCGAAATCGCCCGACAGCAACCAGTTCCAGAGCACGCCCACGACCAAGCCGGGCATCACCCAGGCGGCGAGAAACAGGCCGCGAAACCAGGTGGCGCCGGGAAACCTGAGGTGGAAGAACAGCGCGAACGCAAAGCCGATCGTGAACTGGAAGAAGACCGAGGCCAGCGTGAAGACGATCGTGTTGACCAGCACCGTGCGGGCGAGGGGATCCTCGAACACGGCGACGTAGTTGTCAAAGCCCACGGCCTCATGGAACAGGCTGCCCAGCGAGAACATGTCGACCTGCTGGAAGCTGATGATGATGTTGTAGA
>CAZSFA010000110.1:0-1856 GCA_964606055.1 uncultured Oceaniradius sp.
GCCAGTGCCGGCGCGGCGGCGACCAGCGCGCCGAGCGCGATGGCAGGCAATCGGGTTCGGGCGAGCGGGATCATGGTTTGCCTCGATCGGGTTCGTTCACCACCAGTGAGGCATCGCCGGCTCAAGCCGTGGGCCGATGCGCACCGGCGCGATCTTCTCGGCCAGCCCGGTGCGGTCGGAGACCTCGACCGCGACGCCGCACAGCGTCGCCGGCCCGCCGGCCGCCTCGAACCGGCCTTTCGGAATCTTGGTCAGGAACCGGTTGAGCGGCTCCTCCTTGTCCATGCCGAGCGATGCCGAATAGTCGCCGCACATGCCGGCGTCCGACAGATACCCCGTGCCGCCATCCATCACATGGTGGTCGGCCGTCGGTGTGTGGGTGTGGGTGCCGACGACGAGGCTCGCGCGCCCGTCGACGAAATGGGCAAAACCGATCTTCTCCGACGTCGCTTCGGCGTGGAAGTCGAACACAACGCAATCGACATCGCGGCCCAGATGCACCTGTTCGAGCTGGCTTTCGGCACAGGCGAACGGATCGTCCAGATCGGGCGACATGAACACCTTGCCCATGATGTTGGAGACCATCACCCGCGCGCCGTTGCGCGCTTCGTAAACACCCATGCCGCGCCCGGGCGTGCCGGCGGGGTAGTTGGCCGGGCGCAGGAAACGGTCCTGACGGTCGGCGAACACCAGCGCCTCGCGCTGGTCCCAGACATGGTTGCCCGTGGTCATCACATCGGCGCCGGCCTCCAGCGTCTCCTGAAGGATCGGTTCGGTGATGCCGAACCCGCCGGCCGCGTTCTCGCCGTTGACGACCGCGAAATCGATGCCGTGATCGGCGATCAGGCCGGGCAGCTTCTGGAATACGATCGTCCGGCCGGAGCGACCGACCATGTCGCCGAGAAACAACACACGCATGCATGTGTCCTATCGCTGCGCGGCGAACCCGTGCAAGCCGTTTTCGGTCAGCACGCCATCCATGGCCACGTCATGCGGCCCGGTCGGAATGGCGGCGACGTGCTGGATGGCGAAGGCAAGGCCGATCAGCCGCGCCCGATGGCCACGCCGCCTGAGCCCGGCGACGGCCCGGTCGTAATGGCCCGCGCCATAACCCAGCCTGTTGCCGAAGTCGTCGAATGCGGCAAGCGGCGCGAGCAGCAGATCGGGCGCGACGGTCTCGGCATCGGGTGGCGGCGCCATCGTGCCGAACCCGCTTGGCTGCAACGGTTGATCGGGATCGTAACTGCGAAAGACGATGGTCTGCCGGTCGACGATGGCGGGCAGTGCGAGCGCGGCGCCGCCGGCCGCAAGCCGGCTCATCAGCGGCCTTGGATCGATCTCGGACCGGATCGGCCAGAAGCCGGAGACGGCGAGTCCATCGATGTCGCCAAGCGCGGCCGCCCGCGCGGCCAACTGCGCGCTGGCCTGCGCGCGCGCGGCCGGCGCGAGCCCGTCACGGCGGGCCAGAACCACGCGGCGCATTTCGGCCTTGATTTCAGACAGAAGCATCATGGGCGAACAATAAGCCGGGCCTCAAAACCCGGCACTTTCGGCGGAATCGTGAAAAACGTTTGCAGTTCAAAATACGACGATAAAAACGAACGTATCGCACAGGCCGCGCGATCAATGCAATCGCCGGCGCGGACGCAAGGATGCCAACCACGACAATCGGTGGAGAGCGGCATCCCGGGAACCTACTGACGTAGGTGGGTGCCGGATATCCAGGCCCACGAGCCTGGTCAGCGCCAGCTCCCTTAGGATGCGTAAGGCCCCGGGGAAATGTCTCCTGCCGCAGAGCGCAGTCGGCCGGGCCTATATAGGCCGCCATGTCCGCCCACGCCAGTGGCCGTTGGCGC
>CAZSFA010000110.1:1956-9730 GCA_964606055.1 uncultured Oceaniradius sp.
CGCGAGCACGCGAACCACGGCGTCGGCCTCGACGATCTCGAACCGGACCACCGCGCGACCCATGGCAACATGCCGAAGACCCCGCATCAGGTCATCGTGCCGCGTTCCGCGACAGGGCCGTTCGGTCAGTGCGTCAATGTCGCCGCGCATGGACATCGCCCGGCGCTCGGCCCGGTCGATCGCATCGAAGGCAACGAACGTGCCCTGGCGGCGTTCGGCCAGCAACTGACGCAGCGCTTCGCGTTCGAGCGTCTCGCCCTCGGTGCGCGATCTGAGCAGATCGAGCCCCAGCCGAACCACCGCGCTGACGCTGACATTGCGCCCCTCGGCTACCAGCGCCCGTGCGAATGCGGCTTGCTCGTGGGTCAGCGGGATCGATGATTTCACGGTCATGGGCGCGCCGCCGATGGCGTCCGGTGCGACCCGGTCATACCGACCGTCAAATCTTCGACGGCCAAACTCATGGAACCCGCCAGTGCCCTTCAGGCGTTGGCCAGCGCCTGGGTCAGCGCGTCGAAGACGAACCGCACCCGCCGGCTCATGCCGACCTCGCGATGGGTGGCCAGCCAGATCGGAAACACGATCGGCTCAAGATCGGGCAGCACGCGGCGCACAGCCGGTTCGGCATCGCCCACGGCCTGGGTGATGACGCCGATCGCAACACCTTTCTTGACCAGTTCCCACTGCACGAGATGGTCGGCGGCGACGATCGGGAAGTTGTCCTGCGTCAGCGTGATGCCGATCCGCGCAAGACCCGCGATCATCAGGTCGGTACGGTCAAAGGCGATGAACTCGGCACGCCCGAGCGCTTCGGGCGTGACCGGTTCGCCCAGCCGGTCCAGACACGCCGGTGTGGCATAGAGCCGGCCGGCGTCGTCGCGCAGCTTGCGTTGCACCACGTCGGGCTGTTCGGACCGGAAGTTGCGGATGGCGATGTCAGCCTCGCGGCGCAACAGATCGACGCGCTGGTTGCTGGCAACCAGATCGATGGTGATGCCCGGCGCCTGGCGCCGCAGCCGGGCCAGAATCGGCGGCAGCAGGTGGGCGCAGTAGACCTGGCTGGCGGTGATCGCGATCGGCCCTTCGAGCACCTGCGACCGGCCCGATGCGGCCAGTGCGAACCGACGCGCATCCTCGCCCATGTCACGCACATGATCGAGCAGGTCCTGCCCGGCCGGCGTCAGCGTCAGCCCGCGCCCGGTGCGCTCGAACAGCATCACGCCCAGGGACTGCTGAAGCGCCTCGACCTGACGCCCCAGCGTCGGCTGCGTCAGGCCCAGCGCCCGCGCCGCCGCCGACAGCGAGCCCTCCTCGGCAGTCACCAGAAAGGCGCGCGCCTGGTTCCAGTCGAATGTGATGGATCGCCAATCCATACACATTCGCATATCAAATCTGCGGATTTCGTCAATTCATCAAACATTCAAGCATGGATAGAGTGGGGACACGACAACTCGACGCCGATGCATCACACTGACAGCAAAAGGAGCGCCACCATGCGTGCCGCCACCCACCAGCGCTACGGCGCAAGCGATGTCGTCGACATCGCGCAGATCGCAGAACCCGACCTTGCCGACGACCAGATCATGGTCGCGGTGCATGCCACCACCGTCACCACCGCCGACTGGCGGCTGCGAGCGTCCGCCTTCCCCAACGGCATGTGGCTGGCCGGGCGGCTCATGACGGGCCTTTTCAAGCCGCGCAACCCGGTGCTCGGCCATGAGTTCTCGGGCACGGTCGTTGAGACCGGCGCGGCCGTCACCCGATACACCGTCGGCGACGATGTGTTCGGGTTTGCCGGTGCCGGCGCCCACGCCGAAAAGCTGGCCATCGGTCAGGACGACGCGGTCGCGCCCAAGCCCGGCGGCATCGCTCATGGCGAGGCGGCCAGCCTGCCGTTCGGCGCCGTCACCGCGCTCGTCTTCCTGCGCGACTTTGCCAAGCTGCAGCGTGGACAGCGCGTTCTGGTCATCGGCGCGTCGGGCGGGGTCGGCGTCCACGCCGTGCAGATCGCCAAACACATGGGCGCCCATGTCACCGGCACGGCCAGCACGGACAATGTCGAACTCGTTGCATCGCTTGGCGCGGACGCGGTGATCGACTACCGCACGCGGCCGATCGCCAGCATCGATCAGACCTTCGATCTGGTCTTCGACACCGCCGGCATCGTGACATTCGCACAGGCCAGGCGCCTGCTCGCCGATGGCGGGTTGTTCCTGCCGCTTGAGTTCGGCGTCGGCGATCTGCTCGCCGCCCCGTTCCGCCGTCTGACGGCGCCGAACAAGCGCGTCGGCCTGCACGTGTCCGGCGACACCAGGGCCGACATGGAGGCGGTTGCCGCGCTTGTCGCGCAAGGCGCGCTGCGCGCCGTCATCGACAGCCGCTATCCGCTGGGACAGATCCGTGCCGCCTATGAGCGCGTCGAGACACGGCACAAGCGCGGCAGCGTCGTCATCGACGTCAAGCCGGCCATCGCACAGCTGAAGGTTGCCTGACCGGCGGGCACGGACGGCTCAGGCCAGCTTGGCGGTGATCTTCTCGATCGTGTCGGCGACCGAGCCGAGCCGTTCGCCCAGCACATCGTCGGCCTTGTCGGCCTTGGTCAGCGCCTCGTCGCGCGCCGTGCGCGCCGCCGCCAACTCGTCTTCCATCCCCTGAACACGCTTTTGCAGCGCGTCCAGTTCGTCCATGATCATGATCGACGACATCACGGTCAGCCGCAGGTCGCCGATCTCGCCGAAGGACGACTTGAGGTGGGTGACGTACTTGTCGACCCGGCCCGCTAACGCGACCAGATGATCCTCCTGACCCGGATCGCAGGCCATGCGGTAGAGTTTGCCGTCGATCGTCACCGAAACCTGGCTCATCGGAACCTCCCTTCCGGGTTGGGCCGCGCCACAGCGCCCGCCGCCATCAGCGGTCAAGAACGGCGCGGATGGTCTCCATCGCCGTCACCAGCCGCCGCGACACTTCCTTGTTGACCTCTTCGAGCCGTTCGGCCCGCGCCTCGGACTTGTCCAGTTCCTCGGCCAGGCGCGCGCGATCGGAGTTGAGCCGCTGCGCCTCCTCCTCGGCATCGGCATATTCGCGGCGCAGTTCGGCCGTCCGTTCGACGGCATCGTCGAGCGCGGTCAGCGCGCTTTCCAGACGATCAAACAGCTGCGACAATGTCGGCGGCGCATTCATTGCGGACCCATGAACAGTCTTTGTCAACGACAATAAGGCGTTAGCGGGCCTGTATCACACCAAGCTTAAACCTGCATAGGACATCTGCAAAGCCCTGGGCCGAATCCGCGCGGCCAACCCGCATTATCCGGTTGAAAACGCTTCACCGCGACGCGCGCCGCGATTTGTTGACACCGGATGCGCACCTGATATGTCTCCGGCGCTGTCAAAAAAACTCGCGCGCACGCCGCGCGGCGCGGCCCCAAGGGCGCGCTCCCTGTCGACCGGCTTTGAAAGTCGACCGCCACCGGAATCGGAACTCATGACCTCTCGCGAAAAACACGACCGGATGGCAAATGCGATCCGCGCCCTGTCGATGGACGCCGTTCAGGCCGCCAAATCTGGCCATCCGGGCCTGCCCATGGGCGCGGCCGACATCGCCACGGTGCTCTTCACAAGGTTCATGAAGTTCGACCCGACCCATCCAGCCTGGCCGGACCGGGACCGGTTCGTGCTGTCGGCCGGCCACGGCTCGATGCTGCTCTACAGCCTGCTCTACCTGCTCGGCTACGAGGACATGACGATCGAGCAGATCAAGAACTTCCGCCAACTCGGCTTCAAGACCGCCGGCCACCCCGAATACGGCCATGCCGCCGGCATCGAGACCACCACCGGCCCGCTCGGCCAGGGCCTTGCCAACGCGGTCGGCATGGCGATCGCCGAGCGCAAGCTGCGCGACGAGTTCGGCGCCGATCTGGTCGACCACAAGACCTATGTGCTGGCCGGCGACGGCTGCCTGATGGAGGGCATCAGCCAGGAGGCGATCACGCTTGCCGGCCATCTCAAACTGGCCAATCTGGTCGTCATCTGGGACGACAACCGCATCACCATCGACGGCCAGATCTCGCTGTCGGACTCAACCGACCAGATCAAGCGCTTCGAGGCCTGCGGCTGGATCACCGACCGGATCGACGGCCACGACCCCGAGGCGATCGAGGCAGCGCTCACCCGCGCGCAGGACGCCGACCGCCCGGTGATGATCGCTGCCCGCACCACCATCGGTTTCGGCGCGCCGACCAAGGCCGGCACCGCCAAGGCGCACGGCTCGCCGCTCGGCCCCGAAGAGATCGCCGGCGCGCGCGAAGCGCTCGGCTGGCAGGCGCCACCCTTTGAGATCCCCTCCGAAATCCTCGACGACTGGCGCGTGACCGGGTTGGCCGCCGGCAAGAAGCGCATCGCCTGGGAGGAACGCCTCAAAGGCGCCGACAACGCGGTGCGCGGCGAGTTCGAGCGGCGCATGCGCGGCGACCTGCCCGCCGCCCTTGCCAACGCGGCCGCCGATTACAAGGCGCAGCTTGCGCGCGACAAACCCAAGGTCGCAACGCGCAAATCGTCCGAGATGGCGCTTGAGATCATCAATGCGGCGGTTCCCGAGACGCTCGGCGGTTCGGCCGACCTGACCGGGTCCAACAACACAAGGACCGCGCAAACCGCGCCGATCGACGGCGACGATTTCTCCGGCCGCTACCTGCACTACGGCATCCGCGAGCATGGCATGGCGGCCGCCATGAACGGCATGGCGCTGCATGGCGGCCTGATCCCGTACGGCGGCACGTTCCTTGTCTTTTCCGACTACGCGCGGCCGTCGATGCGGCTGGCCTCGCTCATGGGCATCCGCTCGATCTTCGTGATGACCCATGACTCCATCGGCCTTGGCGAAGACGGCCCCACCCACCAGCCGGTCGAGCATCTGGCCGCGCTGCGCGCCATCCCCAACCATTGCGTGTTCCGGCCCGCCGACGCGATGGAGGTGATGGAGTGCTGGGAACTGGCGCTGACCGACCAGGGCACGCCGTCGACGCTGGCGCTGACCCGTCAGGGCCTGCCGGCATTGCGCGAGGAGGCAACCAGCGAGAACCGCTGCGCGCTTGGCGCCTATGAACTTGCGACCGCCGGCGAGGATGCGGCCGTGTCGATCTTCGCCACCGGCTCGGAGGTCATGATCGCGATGGCGGCGCGCGACCGGCTCGAGGCCGCCGGCCATCCCACGCGGGTGGTCTCGGTGCCCTGCTTTGAACTGTTCGAGCGGCAATCGACCGACTATCAGGACGCCATCATCGGCAATGCATCCGTGCGCATTGCCATCGAAGCGGGCGTCGAACAGGGCTGGCGGCGCTTCATCGGCGAGGACGGGGTGTTTGTCGGCATGACCGGCTTTGGCGCCTCGGGCCCGCAGGAGGCGCTGTTTGAGCATTTCGGCATCACTGCCGAGGCGGTCGTCGAGGCGGCAACGCGCCGGCTTGCGGCCACACACGACGCGGCCTGACCGGCCAGAACAGACCACACACGTCACAAGAACCCATTTCACACGATCGGAGATCAACATGACTGTGAAAGTTGCCATCAACGGTTTCGGGCGGATCGGCCGGCTCGTGCTGCGCGCGATCATCGAACAGGGCCGCAAAGACATCCAGGTCGTTGCCATCAACGACCTGGGCCCGATCGAGACCAACGCCCACCTGCTGCGCTACGACAGCTTGCACGGCCGCTTCCCCGGCACGGTGACCGTCGACGGCGACACGATGGATGCCGGCGCCGGCCCCATCAAGGTGACCGCCGAGCGCGACCCGACCAAGCTCCCCTGGTCGGACGTCGACATCGCGCTTGAGTGCACCGGCATCTTCACCGCCCGCGACAAGGCCGCGCTGCATCTTCAGAACGGCTCCAAGCGGGTGCTGATCTCGGCGCCCGGCAAGGGAGCCGACAAGACCATCGTCTACGGCGTCAACCATGACCAGCTGACCGGCGACGACCATGTCGTCTCGTGCGCATCGTGCACGACCAACTGTCTGGCGCCCGTCGCCCACGTGCTGCACTCCGAGTTCGGCATCAAGAAGGGCTACATGACGACCATCCACGCCTATACCGGCGACCAGCCCACGCTCGACACGCTGCACAAGGATCTGTACCGCGCCCGCGCGGCGGCCATGTCGATGATCCCGACGACGACCGGCGCCGCCCGCGCCGTCGGCCTGGTGCTGCCCGATCTCGCCGGCAAGCTCGATGGCTCGGCCGTGCGCGTGCCCACCGCCAACGTCTCGCTGGTCGACTTCAAGTTCGTGCCCGGCCGCGCGGTGACGACCGAAGAGGTCAACAACGCCGTCAAGACCTGGTCGGAAGGCCCGCTCAAGGGCATCGTCGACTACGTCACCGAGCCCAATGTCTCGATCGACTTCAACCACGACCCGCATTCGTCGAACTTCGCCGCGCCGCAAACCAAGGTGCTCGACGGCGACCTGGTGCGCGTGATGAGCTGGTACGACAACGAATGGGGCTTCTCCAACCGCATGGCCGACGTCGCCATGGAGATGGCAAGGCACATGTGACACGGATGCCGGCATGGACACCGGCACGCTTGTCTTCCTGATCATCGGCGCGGGGATCGTGATCCTCGCGCTGATCGTCGGGCGCCTGTTCCGGCGCTCGATCAACCGACAGATGCCCGGCTCCGACGAAGGCGACAGCCGCGCCTGGTGGTATGCCAGCGGCCGCCGAAACGGCGATGGTCCGCCCGAGCCCTGATCGACCGATAATCATTGAAATCAGCGCCCGTTCTTCATAGGACTCCGCTGATCTTTGCTGTCATCGGAACAAAACGGCCATGCCCTTCAAGACCCTTGACGACCTGCCCGACATCTCCGGCAAGCACGTCATCGTCCGCGTCGATCTGAACGTGCCCATGGCCGACGGCCATGTCACCGACACCACCCGGCTGCAGCGCGTGGTGCCGACCATTTCCGAACTTTCTCAAAAGGGCGCCAAGACGATCCTCTTGTCCCATTTCGCCCGCCCCAAGGGCAAGGTGGTGCCCGAGATGTCGCTGCGCCCGGTCGCGCAGGCGCTGGAGGAAACGCTCGACCATCGCGTCGATTTCGCCGGCGACTGCGTAGGCGATGTGTGCGTCGGCCGGCTCAAGGACATGGCCTCGGGCGATATCGTGCTGTTCGAGAACACGCGCTTTCACGCCGGCGAAGAGGCCAATGACGCCGCGTTCGCCGCGGCGCTCGCCGCCAATGGCGACATCTACGTCAACGACGCGTTTTCGGCCGCGCACCGCGCCCATGCATCGACCGAGGGCATCGCCCGCCACCTGCCCGCCTATGCCGGGCGCGCCATGCAGGCCGAACTTGAAGCGCTCGAGAAGGGCCTTGGCGATCCGCGCCGGCCGGTGGTCGCCATCGTCGGCGGCGCCAAGATCTCGACCAAGATCGACCTCTTGCAGAACATGGTCGCCAAGGTCGATGCGCTGGTGATCGGCGGCGCCATGGCCAACACCTTTCTCGCCGCCAAGGGCGTTTCGGTCGGCAAATCGCTGGCCGAGCACGATCTGGCAGACACCGCCAATGCCATCATGGCCGAGGCCGCCAAGCGCGGCTGCGCGATCGTGTTGCCGATCGACGCGGTGGTGGCGCGCGAGTTCAAGGCCGGCGCGAGCGGCTCGGTCGTCGATGTCGACAAGGTCCACCCCGAACAGATGATCCTCGATGTCGGGCCCGGCACCGTCGGCAAGATCAATGGCTGGATCAGCCAGGCCGAAACGCTGGTCTGGAAC
>CAZSFA010000111.1:0-1309 GCA_964606055.1 uncultured Oceaniradius sp.
CATAGACATTCACGGTCAGCGTGCGCGTGCCTGCCGCGCCTCCTGTGAGAAGAAAGATGTCGTCGAAATTGTTAAACGTCCAGATGAACCGCAGCAGGAACAGGACCGCGATGATGCCGACAAGCTGCGGCAGCGAAATGTACCAGAACTGCTGAAGCGGCGTGGCGCCGTCGATTTCGGCAGCCTCATACATGTCGGTCGAGATCGACTGCATGCGCGCCAGGATGAACAGGAAGGCAAGCGGGAACGACCGCCATGCTTCGATTGCGATCACCGTCGACAGCGCAACCGGGAAGTTGATCGTCAGCCCGAAGAAGTCGAGCGGCACCGCGCGCTGGCCCAGGAAATTGATCGGGGTCTCGATCAGGCCCATCTGGCGCAGGATCGCGTTCAGCGTGCCCGAGAACGGATCGAGCAGCAGCACCCAGGTGAAGGCGATGGCGATCACCGGCGCGACATAGGGGAACAGGAACAGGCCGCGCAGGACCGTCCGCCCGCGGAATGTGGTGTTCAGCATCTGCGCGGCAAAAAGGCCCAGAACCAGCGCGCCGAGCGTGGCGAAGATCGTGTAGTAGATCGTCACGCGCAGCACATGCCAGAACTCGGAGGCCGAAAAGACGCGCGAGAAGTTGTCGAGCGTGAACTCAGTGCTGGTCAGCACGTTGACCGAGTTGGCCCGGCCAACGGCCTCGCTGTCGCGCAGCGACACCGGATTGTCGATATAGGCCTGTTCGGCCGTAACCTCGACGCGGATGCTGTCGCGGAACCGTGGCTCGACCTCGCCCAGATCGCAGTCGATCACACGGCCCGACACGGTGCAGCGCGGGTCGATTTCGCCCGAAACGACAAGCCCGTCCGGCAGCGTGTCGGTGAACCCGGCCTGGGTCAGCGGGTCGTCCTGCGAGGAGTTGCGCAGCCGGTACTCCACGGCCGCCACATCGCCGGCGGCAACCAGATCGCCGCGCAGCCGTTCATTGACGAACAGGCTCGCCGGCCTCAGATCGCCCAGTCCGACCGGCTTGAACGAAATCCAGAAGTTGGCGAGCAGCGGCAACAGGACCACGGCCATGACGATGCCGAACGTCGGCAAAAGCATCGAATAGGCAAGATTGCGCTCACGCCGCGCCAGCGGCCCCAGTTTCCTGGGTGGCGGCTCGGCTGTCGATGCCGCCTGCTGGGCGACGTCGTCGAGACGTTCGATGTTGTCGGTGCTGGCCATGGCGCGAGCGTCAGGCAAGGCGGGCGACGTGGTCGTCGCCCGCCCGCGCCCTTACTGGATTTCGGCCAGTTGCTCGTTCATGGCCGCAAC
>CAZSFA010000111.1:1409-9664 GCA_964606055.1 uncultured Oceaniradius sp.
ACGTCGGCCCAGGCCGCGCCATCGGGGTTGGACGGCCCCGAGAATGTGGTGATGACGTTGGTCGCCGCCGCCAGTTCGCGCGATGTCGGATCATCGTTGATCGTGGGCGGTGCGGAGTCGCGCAGGCCTGCCAGTTCATCCAAGATGAAGGGCGACCAGATGATCATGGCCGTGCCGCCGGCGAAATAGACTTCACGCGACTGCTGCCAGAACAATTCGCCGGGCGGCGAGGCTTCGGCAAGCGCCTTGTAGAACTCGAGCACTTCAATGGTCGCGGCTTCATCCAGCGGCGCAAAACCGTTCTCATCGACGGGCGAAATGCCGTTGGCGAGGAACACATGCTCCAGCATCTGGCTCATGTAAGGCTCGTCAACCTTGGTGGCGGCAACGAAGCCATAAAGCTCGGGCGGGTTGTGCAGCGCATCAATGGCGGCCGTGATGTTGGCGAACGAGTTCGGCGGCTCAAGTCCGGCCTCCTCGAACAGGTCGGCCCGGTAGACAATCATCTGCGTCCAGCCATCGACCGGAACGGCAGCGGTCAGGCCCTCGAAGTCGGCCATTTCGATGGCGCCCGCGCGGAACGTGTCGACGCCCAGTTCCTGAACGATCTCGTCGTTGGTTTCTGCGTCGAGAATGCCCGCTTCGGACCAGGGGAGCGTGTACTGCTGCGGGAAATAGATCACATCGGGAAGATCACCGGCGGCAAAGGCGGCCGTGGCGCGTGTGCCCATGTCGGCCTCCGAAACCGGGATGACCTCGACCGTGTTGCCTGTCATCTCCTGGAACTGCGCCGCCATCGCCTCCTGGCGCTCAAGGCGGGCCGGCTGTTCTTCTGTCGTCCAGAACCGGATCGTTTCGGCCTGCGCCACCGCGATCGTCGAGGCGGTGACCAGCAGCGCGCCGGTCAGCTTGATGATGGTAGTCATTGAACTCCCTCCCGAGTGCAATGACGACGCCGGTCGGCGCGCATCCCTGCGGCCGATCAGGCGACGTCACCAGTGTGTTGAACGAAAACGGCTACAGGAGGCTGCAGGGCGATGCTCGCGCGCCCGCGCATGTGCTCTCTATCAAGCGTCATGCCTTCCTCCCTGCGTTTTAGCTACTCCTAAAGCGCTTTGGGAATCAAGAGCGATGGTTGATCGGGACCGGCCCGACAGCAGTTTCTTGCGGATTAGTCGCGCCAGAAGGCCGGCGAAAGCAGCACGAGCACCGTGAACAGTTCCAGCCGTCCCAGCAGCATGCCGAACGACAGGATCCACTTGGCGCTGTCTTCGAGCGCACCGAAATTGCCGATCGGCCCGATGATGTCGCCAAGCCCCGGCCCGACATTGGAAATCGCCGTCAAGGCGCCCGAAACCGCGGTCACCAGATCCGCGCCGGTCATCGCCAGAAGCACGGTTCCGATGCCGAACAGGATGAAGAAGGCGCCGAAATACATCATCGTCACATACTGCGTCTGGTCGGGGACGACCACCGATCCGGAGCGCACCGTGCGGATGGCGTGCGGATAGATGAAGGTGTCGAGCGAGCGCTTGACGACCCCGAACAGGACGATCCAGCGGCTGGCCTTGATGCCGCCGGTGGTCGAGCCCGCGCAGCCGCCCAGCGCCGTCGCCACCAGAACCAGGCCGACCGTGAACGCGTTCCACTGCATGTAATTGTCGATCGCGTAGCCGGTGGTGGTGACGATGGCGACCACGGTGAACACCGCCTTGGTGACGCCCTCGCGAAACTCGATCGTATCAGAGACGTCCAGTTGCATCGTCAGGAGCGCTGCCAGGAACGCGATATAGGCCAGCATCACGATGACCTGATTGTCGCGAAAGGCATCAAACCGTGCGCGTAGCGCCAGAAGGATCAGAGCCGTGAAGGGCAGGGCGGCGATCAACATGAAGACGATCGCGATCCAGTGCGTCACCGGATTGGTGAAATGGGCAAAGGACGCATCGCGCGTTGAGAAGCCACCCGACGCCATCGTGGTCATCGCATGGTTGATCGCATCAAAGCCGGTCATGCCCGACCAAGCGTAAAGGATCGCGCACAGGATCGTCAGCGCCGCATAGATGCCGACAACCGAATAGGCATAGGTCGAAAAACGCGCGAACGGCCGGTCGTAGCGGTCCGAACTCTCGATCTTGAAGAAGGTCGAGCCGCCGATCTTCAGAAAGGGCAGGATGAACAGGCCAAGCACGATCACGCCCAGTCCGCCGATCCATTGCAGCATGGACCGCCACAGCAAAATGCCCGGCGGCATGTCGTCAAGGCCCGACAGCACCGTCGAACCGGTGGCGGTCGCGCCGGAAACGGCCTCGAAGAACGCATCGGCCACCGACAGTTCCAGCGTCGAAAAGATCAGCGGCATCGCCGCGGCAGCCGAAAAGGTCAGCCACAGCATGTTGACGACGAGGAAGGTGAAGCGCGTCGAAACCACCGGCGGGCCGGCGCGCGTGGCGATCGCGACCAGCGCCGCCAGCCCGCCGACGATCGCCGCCGAAGCGGCGAACGCCATCCAGTCTTCATTGTCGTAGTAAAGGTCGACCAGTGCCGGGATCAGCATCATGGTCGCCAGATAGAAGGCGAACACCGCGCTGACATGCACGGCCGATCGCAGCATGTTGGCGTTCATGACGTCGCCCGTTCACCGCGTCGCCAAGTGCGGCCCGGCCTTTGCATGGTCGATCTGGCGTCCCGGAATTGTGCGCTCACAAGCCAGCGCCTATACACGCTTGATGCAGCCAATGCCAAAGAATTTGGCGACCGGTTTTGTCGGCGAAGGGAGCGAACACGATCATGTTGCAGACGGCGTCCGGGCCGCAGGCCGGCGACTTCGCGCAGTCGGTCCGTTCGGCGGCCGAGGCCATGCGCGCGCTGTTTCCGCCGACGCCATTGCAGGAGAATGCGTTTTTGAGCGCGCGATACGGCGCGCGCATCTTCCTCAAGCGGGAGGATCTGTCGCCGGTGCGCTCCTACAAGAACCGCGGCGCATTCAACTTCTTCCGCAAGCGCGGCGACGAGGCCGAACTGTTCGTGTGCGCGTCGGCGGGCAATCACGCGCAGGGTTTCGCATTCGCCTGCCAGCATTTCGGGCATCAGGGCGTGATCTTCATGCCGGTCACGACGCCGCAGCAGAAGATCGACAAGACGCGCGCCTTCGGCGGCAATCGCGTGCGGATCGAACTGGTCGGCGACATCTTCGACGACTGCTACCGCGCTGCGATCGCCTTTGCCGAGCGGCAGTCAGCATTGATGGTGCCGCCGTTCGATGATCCCGACATCATCGAAGGCCAGGCCACCGTGACAATGGAACTTGTGGACCAGATGCCGGCCGATGCCTCGATCGATCGGATCATCGCTCCGGTCGGCGGTGGCGGCCTGTCGAGCGGCATGACGCGCTATCTGGACGCGATCGGCCTCAGTCCGGCCGTGACGCTTGTCGAACCGGCGGGCGCGCCGAGCCTCAAGCGTTCGCTCGCCGAGGGGCAGCGACTGAGATTGTCGCAGATCGACGGTTTCGTGGACGGCGCGGCCGTTGCCGAGATCGGCGCCATGAACTGGGAGGCGCTCAAAGGCTACCGGTCCGACGACGTGGCGCTGGTCTCAGAAGACCGGCTGTGTTCGACGATCATCGAAATGCTCAACATCGAGGGCATCGTGCTTGAGCCGGCCGGCGTGCTGGCGCTCGACGCGCTGCAGGACTTGCCCAAACGCGCGCTGGCCGGGCGTACGATCGTGTGCATCGCCTCGGGCGGCAATTTCGATTTCGAGCGCCTGCCCGACGTCAAGGAACGCGCTCTGCGGGCGCAGGGGCTCAAGAAGTACTTCCTGTTGCGGCTGGCGCAGCGGCCGGGCGCATTGCGCGATTTCCTCAATCTTCTGGGACCCGATGACGACATCGTGCGTTTTGAGTACCTGAAGAAATCAGCCCGCAGTTTCGGCTCGGTCCTGATCGGAATCGAGACCAGGAATGCCGGCAACTTCGCCGGATTGATGGCCCGCATGAGCGATGCCGGCATCACGTGGCAGGACATCACCGAAAACGAACTGATCGCCGGCGTTCTGGTCTGATCGGGCGGCGACGCGCACCCTCCGAAAACGGACGCCTTGGGAGGCGCTACTCGGCCGCGTCGCGGTCGGGCAGGATCAGGTTGTCAGCCGGCTGCACGGGCTTGCCTTCGATCGGATCGGCGCCGGGCCGGCTGTGCCGCTTGGGCGGGATGCGGCCGTTGCGCGACATCAGGACGGCCACCGGCCGCGTGCCGTCGAACTCCGACAGGATGATCACCATGATCGCCATGATCGGCACCGACAACAGCGCGCCCGCGATGCCCCAGAGCGAGCCCCACACCGTCAGCGAGACAAGGATCACGAACGGGCTGAGGTTGAGCGACCGGCCCATCAGCGAGGGCTCCAGGATCGAGCCGACGAACATCTGGCAGGCCGTCAGCGCAATGAACATGCCCAGCACCCAGCCCCAATCGCCGAACTGCACGATCGCCATCGCCACCGGAAACAGCACGCCCAGAAACGAGCCGACATAGGGCACATAGTTCATCAGCGCGATCAGAACGCCCCAGAAGGCCGCAAAATCAAGGCTCATCGCCGCCATGACGAAGTAGCACATGAGCCCGAGAATGAGGTTCACCAGCGTCTTGGTCGCAAGGTACTCGCCGATGCGGGTGTTGATGACCGACACGATTTCCATGATGCGGCGCGAATCCTCGGGCGATTCGGTCATGCGCATCGATTTGCGCTCGAATGCCTGGCGTTCGGCGAGCGCAAAGCCGGTGTAGACGAACACGATCACCATCGTGCCCACCAGGACCGAAACCGATGTCACGGTCGAGCCGACCAGCGATTGCAGCGAGACCTGGCCCAGAACATCGCGGCGCAGCGTGTCCCAGGTGACTTCGGTTTCAATGCCGAACTGCTCGCCGAACTCGCGCCAGACGCCCTGGATGATGCCGAGCAGCCGTTCCTGATAGACCGGAGCCAGTGCGATCAGCTGATTGATGTTGGAGATGATCAGCCAGACGAACGCGCCGACGATGCCGATGATCACGAGAATCGAAATCAGGAACCTGATGGGCGAGGGGATCAGCGGGCCGATGCCGGGCACGCGGCGCATGTACTGCGCCAAGGCGCTGACGATGTAGGCCAGAATCACGCTGGCGATCACCGGCACGATCACGTTCTGGCCCAGATACAGGATGTAGCCGATCATCAGCGCAAGCGCGATGCCGTACACGAAGTTGCGAAAACGGTCGTTGCGTTCTGTGATCATGGCCAACCCGGTCCGCTGCATCTTTCCTCATTGGCGGTCGTGCGCGCAAGCGAACAATGGCGGCATGGACCGACAATTGTAAGGCCGTGTCAGCGCAGCGCGGCGATCCAGTCGGCGATCAGGCCGGCGACCGCGTCATTGGTCGACGGGGACAAAATGTCGCCGGCGAGAATGTGGTTGGACGGATCGTCGGTCTGCGCGATGGCAACGGTCTCGGCATCGGCGCCCCAGCGCTCGGCAATCACGCGCGTGCGCGCCGAATCGACCACCTCATCGGCGTCGGAGAAGACGAAAAGGGCGGGAATCTCGACATTTTCGTAGAACTGGGCGTTGGCCCGGGCCACCGCCGCCGCCATCGGCAACAGCGCCGTTGTCGGATAGCGTTCGGTCCACATCTCCGCGTGACGCGCGTTCAGCGGCTCAAATCCGCGCTCGGCCCCGATCAGAAGCGGCATGAACTGGCGCGCGAACGGGAAGGTCAGGAGTGTGCTGCCGGCCGCCTTCACCCCGAAGTTGGGGGACAGGAAGATGACGCCGTCGATGCGCGCGGCCAGATCGGGATGCAGGGCAGCCAGCGCCACCAGCGTCCCGCCCGACGACTTGCCCACCAGCACCACGCGCTCACCGAGCCGCTCGGCGATGGCGATCGCTTCGGCGACGTCGTCCATCCAGTCCTGCACGGTCGGTTCGGCCATCGCATCGGGCGACCGGCCATGACCGGACAGCCGGGTGTAGAACAGATTGGCCTCAAGCGCCTGCGCCGCCATGTCCATGACCGGTCTGATCTCGCCGGCGGATGCGGAAAACCCGTGCACATAGACCAGCGCCAGCGGCGTTCGGGCGCGCGAGGACGGAAACGCCCAGACGATCTGTTTTTCCGCGCCCTCGAAGATGTCTTCATGAGCCGCTTCGCCCCGCGCCAGATAGGCTTCCAAGTCCTCGCCGATCATCGCGGGGTCAAGGCGCAGCGTCAGATCGACCGGTTCGCGCGGACCGAACACCCAAAGGGCGGCAAGGGCGGCAATGATGACGATCAGTATTGTGAGCACGGTTCTGAGCGGCGAACGCCGCCGTTTCGATTTGGATCTGGGTTCGGGGTCCGACGGTGCATCGGCGGGCTGTTTCGCAGTCATTGCGGGCGCTTTCTGTCTGGGCCATCGGTAGCGGCGTGTCTTGCGCTTGGCAATTGGTAACCGGCGCGGTGGGGGCGGTCGCATTGACACTGCCGGGCCCGACCGGCATGTGAAGTGACAACAACAGGAGTGGAGCATGGCCGGTTTTCTCAAGCGGCTTTTCGGCGGCGGCGATGGCGGAGAGGCGGCGCCTTCTCAGGCAGCGTCTGGCGCGCCGGACGAAGAGTACAAGGGTGTCGAGGTGCGGGCCCTGCCCGAGAAAGAGGGCGGCCAATGGCGCGTCGCCGGCACGCTGACGCGCGTTGACGGCGACGACACCCAGACCCGGCGGTTTTTGCGCGCTGATTTGATGCAATCGCGCGATCAGGCGGTTACGGCCTCGATCGAAAAGGCGCGCCTGATCATCGATCAGAACGGCGAAATGCTGTGGCAGGGCGATCCCGACCGTCCCGTGTGACCGATCATGACTGACTATCTGAACGCCGAACGGCTGACCGTGCAGCCGGTCGAAGCGCCGTTGACCGGCGCGGCGCGACCGCCCGGGTCCAAGTCGATTACCAACCGCGTTCTGCTGCTGGCCGCCATGGCGTCGGGCACGAGCCGGATCACCGGTGCGCTCAAGAGCGACGACACGCGGCTGATGGCGACGGCGCTTGGCCAGATGGGTGTTGAGATCGAGGAACCGGATGCGACGACCTTTGTGGTGTCGGGGACCGGTCGGTTGACGGCACCGGCCGCCCCGCTTTTCCTTGGCAATGCCGGCACGGCCACGCGCTTCCTGACCGCCATGGCCGCAACGGTCGACGGCACCGTCGTTGTCGATGGTGACGCGCATATGCGCAAGCGCCCGATTGCGCCGCTGGTCGACGCGCTGGCCGCCATCGGCGTCGACGCCGCCGCGCCGACCGGTTGCCCGCCCGTAACCATCGCCGCAACTGGCGCTCTGCCGGCGGGCCGGATCGCCATCGATGCCGGCCTTTCAAGCCAGTATGTCTCCGCGCTGATGATGGCGGCGCCCTTGGCGGACGGGCCCGTCGAGATCACGTTGACCGGAAACCATATCGGCGCGCGCGGTTACATCGACCTGACGACGGCGGCCATGGCCGCGTTCGGCGCGAACGTGCAGCCGCTCGACAAGGGCCGCTGGCGCGTGATGCCGACCGGCTATGCGGCAGCCGATCATCACGTGGAACCGGACGCATCGGCCGCGACCTATCTTTGGGCGGCCGAAGTGCTGACCGGCGGTCACATCGATCTCGGCGTTGCCGCCGACGACTTCACCCAACCCGATGCCGCCGCCCACGCTGTCATCGCCGGCTTTCCGAACATGCCGGCGGCAATCGACGGTTCGCAGATGCAGGACGCGGTGCCGACGCTGGCCGTTCTGGCCGCCTACAACGAAACGCCGGTGCGCTTCGTCGGCATCGAAAACCTGCGCGTCAAGGAATGCGACCGCATCGCTGCCCTGTCGCAAGGGCTCAACCGCATCAAGCCGGGGCTGGCGGTGGAGGAGGGCGACGACCTCGTCGTCAATGCCGATCCATCATTGCGTGGCGCAACCGTTGCCGCCGAGATCGACACATTCGCCGATCATCGCATCGCCATGAGCTTCTCGCTTGCCGGCCTCGTCACATCGGGCGTTACGATCCTCGATCCGGGGTGCGTCGCCAAGACATTTCCGGACTATTGGCACATGCTGGCCAGCCTCGGCGTCAAACTGGACGTCTAGGCCAGCGCCGGGTCGATGCCGACATTGGGCCGGTCGATCACCTCGCGCAGCGCGAACGACGAGTTGATCCGCACCACATGCGGCAGCGACGACAGCCAGTCGCGGTGGATGC
>CAZSFA010000112.1:0-9345 GCA_964606055.1 uncultured Oceaniradius sp.
CGGCGCCGAGCGAGACCATTTCGCCGCCGATCTTGGCGAAACGCTTGGCGCGTCCGCGCACCGCGATGAATCCCTCATGGTCGATCGACACGATGTCGCCCGTGTCGTACCAGCCGTCCTCGACCGGCTGCAGATGACCCGGATCGTCGGCCTTCATGTAGCCGAGCATCACATTGGGACCGCGCACCCACATCCGCGAGCCGTGTTCGATCCCCTCGACCGGCTCGAGCCGGATCTGGACGCCGGGCAGCGCGCGCCCGACCGTGCCAAGCTGGCCGTGCGTGGCCGAGTTCACCGCAACCACCGGAGAGGCTTCGGTCATCCCGTATCCTTCCAGAATCTCGCACTGGAACAGGTCGCGATAGGTCTTCTGGGTTTCCGGCTTGACCGCTTCCGCGCCGGCGACGACGAACCGAAGCGACGAAAAACTGCCGTCATTGGCCGTGCGGGCATAGCCGCCAAGGAAGGTGTCGGTCCCGAACATGATGGTCGGCCTGACCTTGGCCGCCACCTGCGGGATCAGCTTGTAGTGCAGCGGCGAGGGGTAGAGGAACAGTTTCACCCCGTAGAGCAGCGGCAGGATCATGCCGCCGGTCAGGCCAAACGAGTGGAAGACCGGCAGAACGTTGAACAGGCAGTCCTGAACCGAGATCGACACCCGCGACTCCGACTGTGCGGCATTGGCGATCAGGTTGCGGTGCGACAGCACCACGCCCTTGGGCTTGCCCTCGGTGCCGGACGTGAACAGGATCACCGCGGGATCGGTGGCCTTCACCGTGTCGATCGGCCGCGACCACATCAGCGCCGCAGACAGCTTTTCGGTCGTCGTGACCGATTCGCGCACGTCCTCGAGCCAGACGATGTCGGTCTCGTTTGCGGTCAGCGCATCGATCAGTTCACCCAGTTCCGCCTTTTCGATGAAGGCGCGTGAGGTGATGACCGTTCGGATTTTGGCGGTCTGCACCGCCGAGACGACGTTGGCGGGGCCCGCGGTGTAGTTGATCATCGCCGCCGCGCGCCCGGCCGATTGCAGTGCAAACAGGCTGACGGCCGCGCCGTTGGCGTTGGGCAGCATCACGCCCATGGCTTCGCCGTGCACCGACATCGCTTCGAACCGCTTGCCCAGAACGCGCGCGCCGATCAATGCGCGCTTGTAGGTGAGTGATCCGGTGACGGTGTCCTCAAGGATGACCCGGCCTGGCCCATACGTCTTCGCCGCGTCCACAAACGCTTCAAACAGGCCCTTCGACAGGTCAGCGGAGGCGTAGCGCAACTGCGCCATGCGGTCGAACAGGGCATTGGCCGGCGTGGAAATCTCGCGGCCGCGCTCGTTGACGAGTTCCGGGATCGACAACGGGTCGAGCCGGAACACCCGCAAGGGCATCAGCCGATGGCGCGGCGCCTTGTCGGCGGGCGTGAACGATGATGGCACAAACCGGCTGCCGCGCACGGTCAGCGGCTCGATGGTGGCTCCCGTCATGCGCGCCAAGAGCGCCACCGCCCGATACAGCCGGAAGCCGGTCTGGTCGGGTTCGACCTCGGCGGGGAAATAGACGGCCAGACGACCGCCGCCGCGCAGATGCGTGACCAGCCGACGGTTGGCGATCATCCGTTCCTTGTCGAAGACGACCGACTTGGCCAGCGGGCGTGACGCCTGCACCGCCCAGTGATCGGCCGATTGCGGATCGAGCACATGCAAGGTGTCGGTGGGCAGGCCGGCGAGCATGATGGCCGGATCGAGCCGCGACTGCTCGGAGATCGCATAGATCACCGGCCCCTTGGTCTTGCGCGCCTGCGCAAGATGACGCGTGTCCAGGCGGTGCACGATCTTCAGGGGCGTCAATGTGAGCGCTTGGCGGAACGTCGCACCCAGATTGCGCATTTCCAAGAATGCGACCGCTACAATGCCGCAGGCGATGACAACCAGTGTCACCCAGATCATGTCCGCTCCTCCCACTAGACCGGATCGGGGTCCAATAACGATCAGAGGTTATCGCAACGCGCGCGCGCGTCAAATGCTTGCGGACGCGGTCGGCAAACTATTGCAGGTCGGGTACTTCCAGCCATCGTTGCGCAAGGACCGAATAGATCTGGCCGGTCTGCGTGATGTCCGCGCCCGCAAGCGGAACGATCGCCGATGCCGTCTGTTCGGCGGTCGGCAGGTCCTCGGGCTTTTCGCCCGGCATCGCCTGGGCCCGCATCCGCGTGCGCGTCGCGCCCGGATCGACCAGATTGATTCGCAGCGCCGTCTTGGCGTTCTCGGCCGCCCACACGCGTACCAGCATGTCCGTGGCCGCCTTGGAGGCCGCATAGGCGCCCCAGAACGGTTTGACCTTGTGCGCGACCGACGACGACACGACGATCGCCCGTGGCGCGCCCGCCTGGCGCAGCAACGGGTCGACTGTGCGGATCAACCGCCATGTGCCGGCCAGATTGACCGCCATGACCCGATCGAAGTCCTTGGCCTTGATCTGCCCGACGGGCGTGAGCGAACCAAGAATGCCGGCATTGGCGACGACGATGTCGAGCCGGCCCCAGCGTTCGGCGATCACGCCGCCCAGGCGGTCGATGCCGTCATGGTCGCTCAGGTCGAGCGGGACGAGCGTTGACTGGCCGCCCTCCGCCTTGATCTGGTCGTCGAGCGCCTCGAGCCCGCCCACGGTGCGCGCGACAGCGATGACATGGGCGCCCGCCGCCGCCATCTGGCGCGCGATCTCGAACCCGATGCCGCGCGAAGCGCCGGTGACGAGGGCCAGCTTGCCCGAAAGGTCGGGGCTCGAAGACGCCGTCATGCGCGGCTCGCCAGAAGCGACAGTTTGCGCACATTGTCCGGGCCGTCCCGGTCGAGCAGCCGTGTCGGATAGGCGCCGGTGAAGCAGGCATCGCAGAACTGCGGCGCGTCGCTGTCTCGCCCCGCCTCGCCAACGGCCCGGTAGAGCCCGTCAATCGTCAGGAACTCCAGCGTATCGACGCGAATGAACGCCGCCATCTCCTCGACACTCATGCGCGAGGCGAGGAGCTTGGACTTTTCCGGCGTGTCGACGCCATAGTAGCAGGACGACATCGTCGGTGGCGAAGCGATCCGCATATGCACCTCGCGCGCCCCGGCATCGCGAACCATCTGCACGATCTTCTGGCTGGTTGTTCCGCGCACGATCGAATCGTCAACCAGAACCACCGACTTGCCGGCCAGCACCTTCGGATTGGCATTGTGCTTGAGCTTGACGCCCATGTGCCGGATCGCGTCGGTGGGCTGGATGAACGTGCGGCCGACATAGTGGTTGCGGATGATGCCCAGCTCGAACGGCAGTTCGGCTGCCTGTGCAAATCCGATCGCCGCCGGCACGCCGCTGTCGGGCACGGGCACGACGATGTCGGCGCCGACCGGCGCTTCGGCCGCCAGTTCGGCGCCGATGTGTTTGCGCACGTCATAGACGTTGCGACCTTCGACCCGGCTGTCGGGGCGGGCGAAATAGACATATTCGAACACGCAGAAGCGCGGGCGCTCGGTCTTCCAGGGGAACCGGCTTTCAAGCCCGTTCTCGGTGATGACGATGACTTCGCCGGGCTCGACATCGCGCACGAAGCGGGCACCCATGATGTCCAGCGCGCAGGTTTCCGACGCCAGGATCCATGAACCGTCCAGATCGCCCAGAACGAGTGGGCGGATGCCCAGCACATCGCGGCAGCCGATCATCTTCTTGGAAGACAGCGCAACCAGCGAGAACGCGCCCTCCAACTGGCTCATCGCGTCGCAGAACCGCGACAGCAGGTCGGTCTTCTCGCTCACCGCGACCAGATGCAGGATGGTTTCGGTGTCCGAGGTCGACGAGAAGATCGCGCCCTTCTGCTGCAATCCGCGCTGAACGGTCAGCGCATTGGTGATGTTGCCATTGTGGGCCAGCGCGAGCCCGCCGCCATCGAGTTCGGCGAACAGCGGCTGGACGTTGCGCAGACCCGCGCCACCGGTGGTGGCATAGCGCGTGTGACCGATCGAGCGATCGCCGGGCAGCCGTTCGATGACGGCCGGCTTGGTGAACGTGTCGCCAATCAGCCCGACATGGCGCTCGACGTGAAACTGGGCACCGTCGAACGACACGATGCCCGCCGCTTCCTGCCCACGGTGCTGCAGGGCATGAAGGCCGAGCGTTGCATAGGACGCCGCATCGCTGCGGCCGAAGATGCCGAACACGCCGCACTCGTCGTGGAAGTGGTCGTCGGCGGTGTCGTCGGCGGCGCGCTGCGTAACGGGAGCGGTCATGTGTCGGTCGTTTCTTCGCTGCCCGGCAGCATGCCGCCAATGTCCTGCGGCAGCAGGTTCTCCAGCCCGTTGGCGACCTGATCAAGGAACGGTTTGGACTTGGCGTCGTCGATCCAGGCGATTTCCTGGCCTTCGATGAAGAAGTTGAGGAACCAGACGGCGACGGCCGCCACGATGATGCCGCGCGCCGCGCCGAACACGAAGCCCAGAGACCGGTCCAGCGGACCGATCCGGCTGTCGATGATCACATCGGCGATGCGCATCGTCACCACGGTGGCGACGATCAGCGCGACGATGAAGATCGCTCCGGCGGCTGCCAGTTGCGCGATCAGTTCGTTGTCGATGTAGTTGCCCATGAACGGCGTCAGCATCGGATAGAAGAAGTAGGCGGCAACGGCGGCGGCGACCCAAGACGCGATCGAAAGCACTTCGCGCGAAAACCCGCGCACCATCGCCAGCACGGCAGAGATCAGTGTCAGGCCGATGAACAGGCCGTCGAGAAGCGTGATGGGCATGGCTTGGTTCTTCTCTTCCGTTTCGCAGGCGAAATTGACCCCGGTCGCCGGCGGGCGGGTCTGTAATGCCGTTTTGCGGCTGCTATCTCAAGTGGGTTGATCGTCCCCGTCATCGCCACCCAAGGGTTTTCCGCCGGCGATACGCGCGACCAGGTCGATCAGATGCGCGGTTTCGGCCAGTTCCACGCCGGCAATGTCGACGTCGGACGTGCCGGCGGGCAGCATGGCGCGATGAAAGCCCAGTTTGTGGGCCTCCCGCACGCGGCTTGCGGCATGCGCCACCGGACGCACGGCGCCCGAAAGGCTGATCTCGCCGAAATGGACCGCGCCGGGCGCCAGCGGCCGGCCGGCCAGCGACGAGACGAGCGCCGCCGCGACCGCCAGATCGGCGGCCGGCTCACTGACGCGATATCCGCCGGCAATGTTCAGATAGACGTCATGTTGGCCAAGCCGAACACCGCAATGGGCTTCCAGCACGGCGATGACCATTGCCAGACGCGCCGAGTCCCAGCCGACAACGGCCCGACGCGGCGTGCCCAATGCGGTTGGCGCGCAAAGCGCCTGGATCTCCACCAGCAGGGGCCGCGTGCCCTCCATCGCTGCGAACACCGCGCTGCCGGCAGCGTTCTCGGTGCGCTCGCCCAGAAACAGTTCGGACGGATTGGCCACCTGGCGCAGCCCCTTGGCACCCATCTCGAAGACGCCGATCTCGTCGGTCGGTCCGAACCGGTTCTTGAGCGCCCGCAGGATGCGGTAGTGGTGGGCGCCGTCGCCCTCGAACTGAAGTACCGCGTCCACCATGTGCTCGACGACGCGCGGCCCGGCGATCTGCCCTTCCTTGGTGACGTGGCCGACGAGGATGACGGCCGCGCCCGTCGATTTGGCGTGGCGGATCATCGCCTGGGCGGAGGCGCGCACCTGCGTTACGGTGCCGGGCGCGCTTTCGGCGGCATCGGTCCAAAGCGTCTGAACGGAGTCCAGCACAACCAGATCGGGCCGCTTGCCGGCCGCCTTGAGCGTTGCCAGAATGTCCTCGACATTGGTTTCGGCGGCCAGCTGCACATCGGTGTCGGCCGCGCCGAGGCGCTGCGCGCGCAGGCGCACCTGGGCGACTGCTTCCTCGCCGGACACATAGATGACCGAATGACCGGCGCGCGACAGCGCCGCCGCAGCCTGCATCAACAGGGTTGACTTGCCGATGCCTGGATCGCCGCCGACCAGGATCGCCGAGCCGCGCACGATGCCGCCGCCTGTGACCCGGTCGAGTTCACCGACGCCCGATGTGATGCGCGGCGCGTCCTCGCTCTCGCCCGACAGCGGCACAAGAGCGACCGGCCGCCCCTTGCGCCGCGACTGACCGGGCCCGCCACCGATACCGGCTGTCGGGTTCTCCTCAACGATCGTGTTCCATTCGCCGCAGGCATCGCACTTGCCCGACCAGCGGGCGTGGACCGTGCCGCAATTGGCGCAGACGAACTGGGCGCGCGTCTTGGCCATCTTACCCGCCCTCCGCCGGCAGGTGGCGCCGCGTGTACCGGTGCCCGAGGCTTGTCAGCAACTCATAGCCGATCGTGCCGCAGGCTTTGGCGGCATCATCGAGCGCAACTTGCGGCCCGATCAACTCGATCCGACCGCCGGCGAGCGCGCCATCAGGCACATCGGTCACATCAAAACACGTCAGATCCATCGTGATCCGTCCAAGGACGGGAACCCGGTGCCCTTCGATCGCGCCGGAAAGGCCGCCCGCAACCGCTTCGCGCAGCGGCACGCCGGCGCTCGATCCGCCGCGCGGGTAGCCATCGGCATAGCCGACGGCGGCAACTGCGATCTTGGTGTCACGGGTCAATCTCTGCGCCGCGCCATAGGACACGGTCTCGCCCATGCGTGCCTGCCGCACCTGCACGATCCTCGCATCGAGAGAGACGACCGGCTGCATGGGATTCGGTCTGTCCGCAAGCGGGCCACCTCCGTAGAGCGCAATGCCGGGCCGTGTCATGGAGCATCCCATCGCCCCGCGCGAAAGGGTGGCGGCCGAGTTGGACAGACTTGATTCAACGCCGGAGAACACCGCCGCAACCGACTGAAACGACTCCGCTTGTTGCCGGTTCATCGCATCGCCCGGCTTGTCGGCGCAGGCGAGATGGCTCATGACGTGCACGATGTTCAGACGGTCGCGCAGTGCGCCAGAGCTTGCCAGTTGCAGTGCCCGATCGACCGTTACGCCCAGCCTGTTCATGCCAGTGTCGACATGCAGGGCACAGGGCGCGCCGGCGCCAGCGTCCTGCCACAGGCCGACCTGTTCGATGCTGGACAAGACCGGGATCAACCCATTGCCGATCAACGTCGTGATGGAACCCTCATGGGCGCCCTCAAGCACGAAGACGCGCGCATGCGGCGCAAGTCCGCGCACTGCCACCGCTTCGGATGGCAGCGCGACGAAAAAGTCGGTGCATCCCGCCGCGGCCAGCGTCGGCACGACATTGCGCGTCCGCAGGCCGTAGGCATCCGCCTTGACGACGGCCGCGCAACGGCCCGGCCGCGAAAGCCGCTTGAGATGGCGCCAATTTGCTGCAATTGCGCCCAGATCGATCGTCAGGCGCCCGCCGGCAAGGTCTTCATTCACGTCCGATCCATCCGCCCTGATGAGAGGTCCGAGGCGTCTAGACCGATCGAGGCACCGGCAAAAGCGCCAAAACGCGATCAGCCCATCGCATACATGAATTCTTCACGCACGATCTTGCCGTCGGACACGTGGTAGAGCGCGACTTCCTTCATGGCGCTGCGCTGACCGCTTTGCTTGTGCGTGGCGTCCATCTCGAAAATGACGGCGAAGCGGTTGTCACCGCTGGGGTAGGGGCCATCCACGTTTGCGGAATGCACCTCGAAGTTGGCGTCCCACCATTCATGCTTGCCGCGAATGCCGTCAAGGCCCTTGGTTTCCCGGTCGCTTCCGTCCTGCGTGAACGCCTCAACCGAGATTGCATCATCTGCGTACAGCGTCGACAGCGCGGTGGCGGTGTCGTTGGCGCGGCAGAAGGCGACAAGCTTGTCGCCGACATCCTTGACTGTTTGGGTCATCGCAATTTCCTCCTCAAATGAGTTCATGATATGTTCTTTTCATAGCGACAGTTGACACCGGAGGCAAGGCCCAATGCGCCCGACGTGTCAGGAGAGATGCCTGATATGGTGAGGAAAGGGCCCGGCTATTCGAACCGTTCGGGCAGATGGTCGGGTTCGGCGAGATCGGAAAACCGCGTGAACTCGGCCGTGAAGGAGAGCGGCACCGTGCCGGTCGGGCCGTGCCGCTGTTTGGCGATGATGACGTCGGCGGTGCCCTCCACCTTGCGCATCTTGTCCTCCCAGGCGATGTAGTCCTCGGTCCGGATGTCGGCGGCGATTTCATCGGCTGAGCGCCGCGGTTCCTGGTTCTTGACGTAATACTCCTCGCGATAGACGAACAGGACCACGTCGGCATCCTGTTCGATCGATCCCGATTCACGCAAATCCGACAGTTGCGGCCGCTTGTCGTCGCGGCTCTCCACCTGGCGCGACAACTGCGACAGCGCGATGATGGGCACGTCGAGCTCCTTGGCCAGCGATTTGAGACCGGTGGTGATCTCCGTGATCTCCTGCACCCGGTTCTGGCTTGCCTTGGCCGACGAGCCGGTCATCAGCTGCACATAGTCGATGATCATCACGTCAAGGCCGCGTTGGCGCTTGAGCCGTCGCGCACGGGCGGCAAGCTGCGCAATCGAGATGCCGCCCGTTTCGTCGATGTAGAGCGGTAGCCGCTGCATCATGTTGGCGCAGCCGACCAGCTTTTCAAAGTCGGCCTCGTTGATCTCGCCGCGCCTGATCATGGAGGAGGGGATCTCCGTCTGATCGGAGATGATGCGTGTCGCCAGCTGTTCGGCGCTCATCTCCAGCGAGAACACGCCCACCACGCCGCCGTCGACCGCCTTGATCGAGCCGTCGGCCTGTTGCTCGCCCCTGAAGGCGCTGGCGATGTTGAACCCCATGTTGATGGCGAGCGACGACTTGCCCATGCCCGGTCGGCCCGCGACGATGATCAGGTCCGAGCGCTGCAGCCCGCCCATGCGGGCATCCAGCGTGTTCAGTCCCGTTGCAATGCCCGACAGGTGCCCGTCGCGCTGGAAGGCGGCGTTGGCCATGTCGATGGCGCCGCGCACGGCCTCGTTGAACGGCTCGAAACCGCCGTCGTAGCGGCCCGTTTCGGCCAGTTCGAACAGCCGGCGTTCGGCGTCCTCGATCTGGTCGTTGGGCGGCATTTCGACCGGCGCGTCATAGGCGATGTTGACCATGTCCTCGCCGATGCCGATCAGCGCGCGGCGGATCGCAAGATCGTAGATCGCCCGGCCATAGTCCTCGGCGTTGATGATCGTGACCGCTTCGGCCGCCAGCCGCGCCAGATACTGCGCCACCGTCATCTCGCCGATCTTCTCGTCGGCCGGCAGGAAGGTCTTGATGGTGACGGGGTTGGACGTCTTGCCTAAGCGGATCTGGTCGCCGGCGACCGCGTAGATCTGCCGATGCAGCGGCTCCAGGAAG
>CAZSFA010000113.1:0-9293 GCA_964606055.1 uncultured Oceaniradius sp.
CGTTGCCGGGTTGCGCGGATCGTCCTCGGGGATGCCCGCTTCGACCTTGCCGACAAGATCGCCGCCGACGTCTGCGCCCTTGGTGAAGATACCACCGCCAAGACGCGCGAAGATCGAGATGAGCGATGCGCCGAAACCAAGTGCGACGAGCGCGTCGATCACGACGCGGCTTTCAGGCGCAAAGCCCATCATCGTGGTCAGAACGTAGTAGTAGATGGCGACGCCCAGAAGTGCCAGGCCCGCCACCAACATGCCGGTGATCGCGCCGGACTTGAAGGCGATGTCGAGGCCGCCGGACAGCGAGTGCGCGGCCGCCTGGGCGGTGCGCACATTGGCCCGCACCGACACGAACATGCCGATATAGCCGGCAACGCCCGACAGCACCGCGCCGATCAGGAAGCCGATCGCCGCCGCCCAGCCCAGCAGCAGCCAGGTGACGACGAACACCACCGCGCCGACGATGGCGATCGTTGTGTACTGGCGGTTCAGATAGGCCTGCGCGCCTTCACGGATCGCGCCGGCGATCTCCTGCATGCGCTGATTGCCCTGATCGGCAGCCAGAACCGATTGCGTGGCCCAGATCGCATAGACGATCGACAACAGGCCGCAAGCGATGACGGCAAGAAGCAACATCGAAATCCCTCCTGCAATTGCCCGGTCCCGTGCCGGTCGCAATCACGTGTTTGTTCTTGAGGTGGTCCCCGATCCGGGGCGTGTGGGCGTCGTCTAGGCGCAAATCTTGCGCGCGGTCAAGCCGGACGAACCGGTATGCCCATGGGTTGGCGGCTCCAGCCGCGGCGCCCGGCGGCTCAGTGCGGCGTGGCAGCGGAAACCTGGGCCGCGGCGCGGCGTTCGGCCAAGACGAAGACGATGAGCACGATCAGGCAGACCGCGGCGATCGGCAGCAGTATCCAGTTGAGCGCCGCCCAGCCCAGTTCGGCGTTGTCGCCAAACTGGTTCAGCGTCGCGCCCGACATGAACGAGGCAAAGGCGACCGTGCCGAACAGGGCAAAGTCGTGCACGCCCTGCACCTTGTTCTTTTCGGCCACCGTGTAGGTCTCGGTGACCATCGCGGTCGCGCCGATGAAGCCGAAGTTCCAGCCCACGCCCAGCAGGATCAGCGCCAGCCAGAACTGCCACAGTTCAACGCCGGACAGCGCGACCACGCCGCACACGATGAGGATCGCAAGGCCGGTTGCGACGATGGTCTCCTTGCCAAAGCGCGCGATCAGATGGCCGGTGACAAAGCTTGGCGCGAACATCGCCATCACGTGCCACGAGATGCCGAGCGTTGCCTGTTCGGCCGAAAAGCCGCAGCCGACCATCGCCAGCGGCGCGCCGGTCATCAAGAAGCTCATCAGCGCATAGGCGGTCACACCACAGGTGAAGCCGATGATGAAGCGCGGCTGGCCGAGGATCTGGCCGAGCGGGCGGGCGGGCTGCGCATTGGCCGCCTCGCCGGCCGGCTGATGGTCGCGGATTTTGAGCGTGGCCAGCACCAGCGCGCCAATCAGGCCAAGCGCGATCACCGAGACGAAGGCCCCGGCAAACTCGACCGGCGCGAACAGGTTCTTGGTCTGGATCACCGCCTGCGGCCCGATGATGGCGGCAAACACCCCGCCCCCGAGCACCCATGAGATCGCCTTGGGCTTGAAGACAGGCGGCGAGGCGTCGGCGGCGGCGAACCGGTACTGCTGGGCGAAGGCCCCGCCAACGCCGATCACCGCCAGGCCGAACGCAAACAGCCAGAACGAGGTCTCAAACAGCGCCAGCGCGGCGATCGTGCCGCCGAGCGCGGTGATCAGCGCGCCCGAAACGAACCCGTTGCGGCGGCCGACCGCGCGCATCAACAGCGCGGCGGGCAACGCGCCAAGCGCAACGCCCAGCGTGAAGCCCGTCACAGGCAGCGTCGCCAGCGTCTTGTCGGCGCCCAAGAGATAGTGGCCGGCCAGACCGCCCATCGAGATCGACACCGGCGCCGCGGCACCGACGATCGCCGCGGCGGCCGCAACCGTCAGCGTCGCCCGCTTGGCGTGGTTGAGATCGTCGACGGCGGTGGTGCTCATCAAGCCTCCGTACGCTGCTCGCGCGCGATGCGGTCCAGCACCGCATTGACCATGCGCGGCTCCTCGCCATCGCCGAAAAAGGCGTGCGCCACGTCCAGATATTCCGATACGACGACCGCCACCGGCACATCCTTGCGGTGGATCAACTCCCAAGCGCCCGCGCGCAGCACCGCGCGCAGCGTGCCGTCGAGGCGCGACAGCGGCCAACCGTCGATCAACGCGGCGCGGATGACCGGGTCGAGCCGGGTCTGTTCGGCGACGACGCCCGACAGGATCGCGCGAAACCAGGCCGGATCGGCGTCGCGATAACGCACATCGTCGATCTCCTGGCCAAGCCGGAAGGTCTCGTACTCGGCGGCCGTTTCAAGAACGCCGGCGCCGGACATGTCCATCTGGTAGAGCGCCTGAACGGCGCCAAGGCGCGCCGCGCCGCGCTTGTTGGCGCCCTTTGCGGCAGGCGATCGCGTGGTGGGCGCGGTCATGGCGCGCGCAGTTCGCGCTTGAGCGAAACCATGGCGAGCGCTGCGCGGGCGGCCGCGCCGCCCTTGTCCTTGCGCGCCGGATCGGCACGGTCCCAGCCCTGCTCGGTGTTTTCGACCGTCATGATGCCATTGCCGATCGGCGCGCCGCGCTGCACCGCAAGGTCCATCAGCCCGCGCGCGGATTCATTGCAGACCAGTTCGAAATGGTAGGTTTCGCCGCGAATGACCATGCCCAGCGCGACATAGCCGTCATAGGGAACCGGCCGGTCGAGCGCGAACGCGATCGCGCCCGGCACTTCGAGCGCCCCCGGAACGGTGACGGTGTGATGCACGGCGCCCGCCGCATCGAGCACGGCGCGCGCGCCGTTCAAAAGGGCGTCGGACAGGTCGTCGTAGAAGCGGGCTTCAACGATCAGGATGCGGGGTGTTTGATTGGTCATGGCGGCCGGTTGCAGGTGTTGCGCTGTGCCGCCTACGCCCCTTTTCCGGCTTGCGCAAGCCGGTCGGCATAGTGCGCGACATAGCGCGCGATCGGATCGATCTCCAGGTTGACCACGTCGCCTGCCTGACGCTCCGCCCAGGTGGTGACGGCCAGCGAATGGCGGATCAGCAGCACGTCGAACGTGTCCTGGCCGACGCCGTTGACGGTCAGCGAGGTGCCATCGAGCGCGACAGACCCCTTGGGCGCGATGAACTTCATCAGATCGTCGGGCGCGCGCAGGACGAAGCGAACCGCATCGCCTTCCTCGTGGCGCGCAACGATCGTCGCGGTCGCATCGACATGGCCGGACACCATGTGACCCCCATATTCGTCGCCCGCCTTGAGCGCGCGTTCGAGATTGATCGCCGTGCCGGCGGACCATTGGCCGGCGGTGGACAGGCGCAACGCCTCCTCCCAGGCTTCCACCTCGAACCAGTGGGCATTGCTGCCCTCGTCGGGCAGCGTGACGACCGTCAAGCAGACGCCGGCGCAGGCGATCGACGCGCCGATCGCGATCGAATGGGGATCGTAGGCGGTGGTCACGCGAAACCGCTTGCCTTCGGGCAGTTCGGTGATCGCGTCGACCGTGCCGATATCGGAGACAATGCCGGTGAACATCAGGAAAAGCGCTCCTTTCGGGTCCATTGCGCGTAGCGGTCATCGCCGAAGACGGCGGTGCGCTCGCAGGCAAATGCGGCGGGCACCGTTTTGGCGGTGACCGGTGCGGCAATGCCGTCGGCGCCAATGGTGACATCGCTCTCAAACAACGCAATCCGGTCGACCAGATCGTCGTCCAGAAGCGCGCGGGCGAGCGTCGCGCCGCCCTCGACAAGCACGCTGGCAACGCCGATCGCGGCCAGATCCTGCATCAGTTCGGGCAGCGCCACACGGCCTTCATCGCGCTCGGATGCGATGATGCGCACGCCCTTGCCGGCAAGCGCCAGCGCGCGGTCCGATTGCGGCGCGCAGGTTGCCACATGCACCGGCGGCTGGGCTGCATGGCGCACCAGTTTTGCATCAAGCGGCAGGCGCGCATGGCTGTCGACGACGATGCGGCGCGGCGACCGGTCGGCCATGCCCGGCAGGCGGCAGGTCAGGTCCGGATCATCCTCCAGCACCGTGCCGATGCCGACCATGATCGCGTCGTGCTCGGCGCGCATCATGTGCGAATGCGCGCGCGACACCGGGCCCGTGATCTGCACCTGTCCCCTGCCCCTGGCGCCGATCATCCCATCGGCGGAAACGGCAAGCTTCAAAGTGACATGGGCGCGCTTGCTCAACGATCGCATCAGATAGGCGCCGAGAACGGCGCGGGCCGCATCGGGCGCGCAGTCGGCGACAGCCGCGATACCGGCATCGCGCAGCATCGCATAACCGCGCCCGGCAACGCGCGGATCGGGATCGGACACCGCGCAGACCACGCGCGCGACGCCGGCCGAGATCAGCGCTTCGGCGCAGGGCGGCGTGCGGCCGTGATGCGCGCACGGCTCCAGCGTCACATAGGCGGTTGCACCGCGCGCTGCCGCGCCCGCCTCGGCGAGCGCGATCGGTTCGGCATGGGGGCGTCCGCCGATGGCCGTGACGCCGCGTCCGACGATCACGCCGTGCTTGACGATCAGCGTGGCAACCGACGGATTGGTGCCGGTGCGCCCCAGATGCCGGCGGCCATAGCGCAGCGCGGCGTCCAGGAAGCGCCGGTCGGCCTCGCCCAAGGCCGGCGTGTCACTCGTCGGCATCGGAGCGATTGGCCGCCTCGGCGATCTCGCCGAGCAGGTCCTTGAAGTCCTGCGGGTTGGCAAAGTCCTTGTAGACCGAGGCAAAGCGGACGAAGGCGACATCATCCATGCGCTTGAGCGCCTCCATGACCATGCTGCCGATCTGGTCGGCCGGCACGTCCTGTTCGCCAGAACTCTCTAGCTGGCGCACGATGCCGGACACGGCACGCTCGACCCGTTCGGGTTCGACCGGGCGCTTGCGCAGCGCCACCTCGAACGAACGGGCCAGCTTGTCGCGATCGAACGGTACCTTGCGGCCGCTCTTCTTCATGACCGACAGTTCTCGCAGCTGGATGCGCTCGAAGGTCGTGAAGCGACCGCCGCAATCGGCGCAGACGCGGCGACGGCGGATGGCCGTGCCGTCTTCGGCCGGCCGGCTGTCCTTAACCTGGGTGTTTTCGGTGTGGCAGAACGGGCAGCGCAACGTCCGCCCTCAGCCCAGATGCGGGTAGATCGGGAACCTCTCGGTCAGTGCGATCACATCTTGGCGCACCGCTGCTTCGACGCCCGACGTGTCACCCTCATCGCCGGCCTGCGCCAGCACGTCCATGACCCGCACGATCATCTGGCCGACCTGACGGAACTCGGCCGGGCCGAACCCGCGCGTCGTCGCCGCCGGCGTGCCCAGCCGGATGCCCGAGGTGATGGCCGGCTTTTGCGGATCATCCGGCACACCGTTCTTGTTGCAGGTGATGAACGCCCGCTCGAGCGCCTTTTCGGCCGCCTTGCCGGTGACGCTCTTGGGCCGCAAGTCGACCAGCATCAGATGCGTGTCGGTGCCGCCTGAGACGATCTCCATGCCGCCCTCGACGATGGTCTGCGCCAGAACCTTGGCGTTTTCGGCGACCGCCGTCATGTAGGACTTGAACTCGGGCTGCAGCGCCTCGCCGAACGCCACCGCCTTGGCGGCGATCACGTGCATGAGCGGGCCGCCCTGAAGGCCGGGGAACACCGCCGAGTTGATCTTCTTGGCGATCGCCTCGTCATCGGTGAGCACCATGCCGCCGCGCGGACCGCGCAGGGTCTTGTGCGTGGTCGTCGTCACCACATGGGCATGCGGGAACGGGCTCGGATGCTGGCCCGCCGCGACCAGACCGGCGAAATGGGCCATGTCGACCCACAACACCGCGCCGACCGCGTCGGCGATCGCCCGGAAGCGCGCGAAATCGATGACCCGCGAATAGGCAGAGCCGCCGGCGATGATCAGGCGCGGCTTGTGTTCATTGGCCAGTTGTTCGACCTGATCGTAGTCGATGAGCCCGGTGTCCAGATCGAGCCCGTACTGGATCGCGTTGAACCATTTGCCCGACAGGTTCGGTCGCGCGCCGTGGGTCAAATGGCCGCCCGCATCAAGGCTCATGCCCAGGATCGCGTCGCCGGGCGCCGCCAGCGCCAGCATCACCGCCTGGTTGGCCTGGCTGCCCGAGTTGGGCTGCACATTGGCATAGCCGCAGCCGAACAGTTCGGTCGCCCGGTCGATCGCCACCTGTTCGGCGATATCGACATACTGGCAGCCACCATAATAGCGCCGGCCCGGATAGCCCTCGGCATACTTGTTGGTCATCACCGAGCCCTGCGCCTCGAGCACGGCGCGGCTGACGATGTTTTCGGACGCGATCAGTTCGATTTCCTGGCGCTGGCGCGTCAGTTCCTTGCCGATGGCGCCGGCGATCGCGTCATCGGCCTGCGCGAGCGTGCGGTCGAAAAACGAATCGGAAAAGGCGGCGGAGACGGCGCTGTCGGTGGACATGGGCTTATCCTTCCTGATGCATCGGGCTGGCGGCAGCCGGCGCATTACCACGCCGGCCGGGCGCTGTCATGTGCCGCAAACTGCGGCACGACGTCAGTCCGGTGCGGTGCGCCGCAAGCGCCCTACAGAGATGTCGTCGAGGACAGTTGGACCGCGTCCACACCGTCGCGACTGTAGATGTCGTCGCGGAAATGCACGACCCGGTCGCCGGTCGCCCAGCCCGAAATGTAGACCATGTAGATCGGCACCTGCACCTCGACCGGGATTTCGGTGTTGACGCCGGTTGCGATCACCTGCTCGATCCGGCGGCGGTCCCAGCCCGGCGTCGTTTCCAGGATCCACGTGGTCAGTTCGCGCACATTGTGAACGCGCACGCAGCCCGACGATTCAAACCGCATGAACTGGCCGAACAGGCTCTGCTGCGGCGTGTCGTGCAGGTAGACCGCATGCGGATTGACGAAGTCGATCTTGGTCGACGACATCGCGTTGATCTTGCCCGGATCCTGGCGGAAACGCAGTGCCACCGCTTCGTTGGTGGACCAGTCCACCAGTTCGGGCGGCACCTCGGCGCCCTGATTGTCGAACAGGCGGATCTTGTTGCGCGTCAGATAGGTCGGATCCTCGCGCATCAGCGGGATGATGTCTTTTTCGATGATCGACTTGGGCGCGGTCCAGTAGGGATTGAGGATGATCTGGTGGATCTGCGAGGACAGGATCGGCGTCTGCCGGTCGGTCTTGCCGACCACCGCCTTGTGGCGCAGTTCGACGCGGTCCATGCGCACCGCCTCGATGTCGGCGGCGGGAATGTTGACCATCACATAGCGGTCGCCCAGATAGCCCGACATCGAGCGCAGCCGGACCAGATTGGTCTCAAGCTGGCCAAGGCGCACATGCGCCGGCACGTTCAGCGCCGCCAGCGTATAATTGCCCACCACGCCGTCGGCGGTCATGCCGTGCCGCACCTGGAAGCGCTTGAGCGCCCCGTCAAGGAACGTGTCGAACGTTGTGCTGTCGCCGGCATTGCGCGGCAAATCGCCCGACACCATCAGGCGGCGGCGCAGTTCGCGCACCGAGTTGGCCTGCACGCCCACGCGCAGCGCCTGCGTTGCATTGACCACCGGCCAGCCGCCATTGGCGACGATCATCCGGTAGTCGAGTATGGACGCTTCGACCGCCGACGCGGTCAACGGGCTCAGGATCGGCGTACGGGTGCTGACATCGGACGTGCGGGCGCCTGCGGCATCGAACTGGTCATCCCAACTGCCACGGCCGGGCGACTGCAGGATCTCCTCGATCGACGCCTGGGCGGCGGCCGAACCCGAGAGCGCGGCCACCGAGCCGGCGGCACCCGCCGCTTTTAGAAAAGCTCGACGCGATCTTTTGGCAAATCCGTTCATGATAAACCCGCGTAATCCCTCTGTTGCCCGGCTCCGAAGACATGTGCCGATGGTGACGATGTTTAGTTAACAGACCGCAACGCGCATTCAAGCGCGCGGTTTTGGAAAGGCAATCACGATGGATGCCCCGCTGTGGACGACGTTCCTCATCACCTGTGTGGCTTTCACAGCAATATGGCTGATTAATGTCGCAACGCGCGACGCCGGCGCCATCGACTACTATTGGGGTCCGGGCTTTGCCGTCATCGGCGCGGTGCATGTGGCGTTCAACGCCGGTGCCACCGCGCTGCAATGGGTGTTCCTGGCCGCCGTCGCCTTCTGGGCGGCACGGCTGGCGCTTCAACTGGTCCCGAGACACCATTCCAGCCACGCCGAGGACGGCCGCTACCGCGCCATGCGCGAGACCGGCGGGCCCTCCTGGTGGTGGGCAAGCCTGTTCAAGGTGTTCCTGTTGCAGGCCGTTCTGTTGTGGATCATCGCGGCTCCCGTGCACATCGCGCTCGGCGGCACGCCATTGGCCCAGCCGCTGGGTGCCCTGTTCTGGATCGGGATCGCATTGTATGCGCTCGGCCTTGCCATCGAGTGGATCGCTGACCGGCAACTCGCCCACGGCAAGACGGTCGCCACCGCGGCCGGTGCCGAACCCGAGACATCGATGGTCACGACCGGACTGTGGGGCCTGAGCCGCCATCCCAACTATGTCGGCGAGATCGTTCTGTGGTGGGGCCTAGGCCTGAGCGCGTTCGCACTCAGCGGCAGTGCGCTGGTCTTCGTCGGACCCGCGCTTCTGGCCGCCGTCATTGCCGGCGTGTCGATGCCGCTGACCGAACAGCACATGGAGCGCACCCGACCCACCTATGCCGAATACAAGGCGCGCGTGCCCGCCCTTGTGGGGTGGGCCGGCTGGGCATGGGGCGCCGGCAAACCGGCCGGCAAGCAACCGGCCGAGTGATCGGCGTCCGCCGCACCGCCCCTAAAGGCGGTACAGGATCGTGTCGTTCCAGAACCGGTCGAGCCGCTGCATGGCCCGGTTCATGCCCTTGAACTCGTCGACGTCGATGCCGCCGACCGCCTCGATCGAGGAGACGTGCCGCTCGTAGAGCTGCTCGACGGTGGCCGCCACCTCGCGCCCCTTGTCGGTCAGGCTGATCCGCACCGAGCGCTTGTCGGCGCTGGACTTGCGATGGTGGATGAAACCGTCCTGGGCGAGCTTCTTGACGTTGTAGGACACGTTCGAGCCCAGATAGAACCCGCGCGAGCGCAGTTCTCCGGCCGTCAGTTCGTTGTCGCCGATGTTGAACAGCAAAATCGCCTGCACCGCGTTGATGTCGTCGCGGCCGGA
>CAZSFA010000114.1:0-9193 GCA_964606055.1 uncultured Oceaniradius sp.
CAAGCTCCATCGCACGCGCGACGAAATCGCCCGGATGCGCCGCCCCGCGCAGGAACGAGAAATTGCTGGTCACCGCCAGTTCGCAATAGTCGGTCATGCGAACAGCCCGTGCAGGAACCAGCGCGGATGGCCGCCCGGTTCGTTGTAAAGCCCCTCGCGAAACACCCAGAAGCGGTGGCCCCTGGCGTTTTCGACGCAATAATAGTCTCGTGTGGGGCTGTCGCTGTCCTGACGCCACCATTCGGGCGCGATCCGCTCGGGGCCCTCGGCGCGGGCGATGTCGTGCATAACCCGTCGCCAGCGGAATCTGAGCGGCGGCCCGTCCGGGATTTCAGCCAGCGCCTCGATCGGTTCGGGCCGCTCGAACAGATGCACCGGCCGCCTTGGCCGATCATCCCCCGGACCCGATGGCCATGGCGCGGGATCGGCCTCGCCGGCCGGCACGGGCCTGGCGGCATGTTCGGGAATATGGGTCTGAACGGGCATGAAGCTCTGGATCGCCTGCCGCCCGAACCGTGTGCTCAGCCGGTCGATCAGCCCGTCAACATCCTGATCGTCATTCTCGCGGCCATCCAGGCTGGTCTGTTGCGTTGCAAGCGGCGCCGAGACACGCACCGAAAGGCGGATCAGGTCATAGCCATGGCCGGGATCGAGCGGTTCTGAGAGCGTATCGATCCGTTCGCCGAACAGCCGCATCACGGTATTGGTTGCGCGCACCGGCTGTGCCGTCTCCACGGTGAGCCGGCTGACGGCGCCATCGGCGCGATAAAGCGCGGCCTCGAACTGCCGGCCGCCTTCGCCGCGCCGTTCAAGGCACTGCCCGGCCTGGCCGATCAGAGCGCGCAAGGTTTCAAGCACATCCTCCATGCGGCTCAGCGGTTCGGCAAAACGGCGCTCGGCGCTGCAAAGGGGCAGCGGGCGGTCGGGCGTGATGCCTGTGTTTTCCTCGCCCAGAACACGCGCCAGCCGGCTGACGAGGCCCTCGCCGAACCGCGCGGCGAGCGGCGGCCTTGGCCTGCGCGCCAGATCGGCGATTGTTTTCAGCCCGGCGCGGCCCAGAGCCTGTGTGGTTTCGGCAGCCGCTTCCAGCGCACCAACAGGCAGCACGGCGGCCGCTTCGGCCTGGCTGCCGGGCAGGGCAATCGTGTCGCCCGCGCCGAACCGCGCCAGCGCACGCGCGGCTTGTGGCGTATCGGCAATCGCCGTGCGCACCTGAGACAGCTTGTGCGACAGGCGCGCCACCAGATCGTCGCGCATCGGCTTTTCGCCGCCGAACAGATGGGTGCACCCGGTGATGTCGAGGATCAGCCCGTGCGGCGCATCGCGCGCAACCATCGGCGTATAGCGGTCGCAGAACAGCGCAATGCGGTTGAGCCAGGCGTCATCTGCGCGATAATCGACCTCGATCGCTGCCAGATGCGGCACGCGGGCGCGGGCATCGGCCAGCGTCAGCCCCGGTGCGATGCCAAGGCCGAGCGCGGCCTGATCGACACTAACGATGCGCAGCGCGCCGCGATGCTTGTCGATGAAGCAGACCGGCGCCTCAGCCTGCGCGTGCGAGAGCCCGCCCATCCGCCGCAGCCGGTCGCTGGGCAGAAACGGGAACCACACCGCCAGATAGCGGCGCGGCATCTCGGAAACATGTTCGCTCATGATCCCACTCCAAACGCCAACGCTGACCGGCCACGCCCGCCCGGTTGCGTAAAAGGCAAAGTTCAAAGGCGGCCGCTCCCGGCGCATTGGCCGCAAGCGGGCGCGAGGGCGCACTTGCAACCTGCCAGCGCGTGGCCGCGGCGCTGGGATGCGGTTCGGCCGCAACACGCAACAGGAGCGGGGTCACGCCCGAGCGCTCGGCCGCCAGCCCGAGCCGCCGCGTGGCGGTCAGATCGAGCACGCGCGGCGTGCCCCAGATTTCCATCACAACCGCGCCCAGTGGCGTGCAGCGCACCGCCTCCAGCCCCGCGCGCAGCACATCCTCGGCACCGCGCGCCTCAAAGAAGATCACGCGGGCCGGATCGAGCCCTATGTCGGCCAGCCCTGGCGCATGCAGCCGGCCCGTTTCGACCGTCGTGACGCGCTGGCGCACCCAGATCACCTTGCGCTCGCCGGCCGTGATCCGGCGCGTGAGGCCGGCGGCAAAACCGGTCAGCGCGGCCATGTCGCTCGCCGTTGCCGGATAGGCTTCATGCAGCGCGCCGGCCACAAGCCCGCCATCGAGCGCTTGATCGACATCGTCCGCACCCAGCGTGATCCTGCCTGTTTCGGCGGGATCATCGGGCTTTGACGGCGACAACGCATCGATCTGCCGCCGCAACTTGGTCAGGGCGTCATGCATGGCAATTCAGGACCGGCCAGCCGAATTCGAGGCCGTGCCGTATCAAAAGTTCACTATTTGTTCTTATTGAAGTGCAAGCCCGACCGAGAGTCAACAGCCGTGATTCTCGGCGGGCTGGGAAGGGGCAGCCATGATCCTCGGGCCATGGCCGCTTGCGTCAGATGCCTTCGCTGGACTGGTCCCAGAGGCTGACGGACATGTCCGGCGCGATCGCGTCGATCTCGGCCAGTTCCTCGGCGGTGAAGTCGAGGTTCTGCGCCGCGCCCGCGCAGTCGATCACCTGGCTGGGCTTGGACGCGCCGATCAAAGCCGAGGTGATCCCGCCATCCCGCAGCACCCACGCAATCGCCATTTGCGCGAGCGTCTGGCCACGCCGTTCGGCGATTGCGTTCAGTTTTTGCAGCCGCTCGCGCATCTCGTTGGAGATGACGTCAGCATCGAGCGACTTGGCCTGCGCCGCCCGGCTGTCCTTGGGGATTTCGCCGAGATAGCGATTGGTCAGAAGCCCTTGCGCCAGCGGCGTGAACGCGATCGAGCCGATACCCAGTTCTGCGAGCGTCTCGCGCAGCTTGTCGCGCTCCACCCAGCGATTGAACATGTTGTAGGAGGGCTGATGGATCAGGCACGGCGTGCCGAGATCTTTCAGGATCGCTGCCGCCTCGCGCGTGCGCTCCGCGTTGTAGGACGAGATGCCCACATAGAGCGCGCGTCCTGAACGCACGATGTAATCGAGCGCGCCCATCGTCTCTTCGAGCGGCGTTTCGGGGTCGAAGCGGTGCGAATAGAAGATGTCGACATAGTCCAGCCCCATCCGCTCGAGCGACTGGTCGCACGAGGCGATCAGGTATTTGCGGCTGCCCCATTCGCCATAGGGTCCGGGCCACATCTCGTAGCCGGCCTTGGACGAGATGATCAGTTCATCGCGATAGCCGGCAAAGTCCGAGGCCAGGATTTCCCCGAAGGCCAGTTCGGCACTGCCCGGCGGCGGGCCGTAATTGTTGGCAAGATCGAAGTGGGTGATGCCGTGGTCGAATGCTGCGCGGCACATGTCGCGCTTGACCTGCATCGGCATGTCGTCGCCGAAATTGTGCCAAAGGCCCAGCGAGATTGCCGGCAGTTTGAGGCCGGTCGCACCGCAGCGCCGATACGGCATGGTTTCATAACGGTTCGGGTCTGGAGCGTAATCCATCGGCATTGCCTCTTTGATGCGGGGTATGGTCGGCGGACGATCAACTGCGCGATGGCGGGCCGCCGATAACACTGCCCGATTAGCGCTCAGCGGTCCGGCCGGCAAGTCGCGCGCGCAGCAAAGCGGTCGCCGGAAACCGGCGCTGGTTTGCTCCGATCGTCGAAAAACAGACCCTCGGGTATGGCGACCAACCCCCGGTGATCGCGCGCGATCATCGGTGTCCCATAGGTTTTCGGCAGTCGTCGTGTGTGTGCTGGCAGGCCGCGGTACGGCGACCGCTACAGACTTCGGGCCTGCGCTCAATTAGGGAGGAGACCTTATGAGAAAGGCACTTTTCGCCTCGGCTCTGGCCGCGGCGGTTGCGATTCCGGCCGTCGCACTGGCTCAGGATGACACCATCAAGCTGGGCGTTCTGGTCGCACTGGAAGGCGCATTCGCCGAAGGCGGCGCCGATGGCGTGCGCAACGTCGAAATGGCGATCGAGCAGGCCGGTGGCATGGCCGGCGGCAAGCAGATCGAGATCGTCGTCGCCCCGTCCGACACCACGCCCGATACGGCCGTACGCCAGGCGCGCAAGCTGATCGAACAAGATGGCGTCGACATCATCATCGGCCCGCTTTCCGGGTCCGAAGGCATCGCCATGCGCGACTATGCCAAGACGGTTCCCGACAACACCGTGATCAACGGCATTTCGGGCGCGCTCGAAACGACCTGGGTCGATCCGGCCGAGAACTTCTTCCGCTTCAATCTGGACGGTGCGCAGTGGGGCGCGGGTCTGGGTACCTACGTGGTCGAGGAGAAGGGCTGGAACCGCGTCGCGACCGTCGCCGCCGACTATTCGTTCGGCTACACCAACTTCCTGGGCTTTGCCGTCGACTTCTGCCGCGCCGGCGGCGAGATCGTCGAGCGCTTCTGGGTGCCGCTGGGCTCGTCGGACTTCGGCGGCGTGATCGCTTCGCTCCCCGATGACGTCGATGCCATCTATCTGGGTGTCGGTGGCACGGACGCCATCAACTTCCTCAACCAGTACAACCAGGCCGGCGCGGAAACCAACCTGATCGGCGGTACCATCATGGCCGACCAGACGGTTCTGACATCGCGCGGTCGCGCCAAGCAGGCCCTGATCGGCACGCCGACATCGGGCCCGCTGTCCGAAGGCAACCCCGATGAGGCGTGGCAGTCCTATGTCACCGCCTATCAGGAAGCCTTCCCCGAGGGCGAGCGCTTCCCGACACCGTCGCTGTTCGGCGTTGGCTACTATGTGGCAACGATCGCCGCGCTTCAGGCAATCGATGCCGTCGACGGTGATCTGAGCGACGGACAGGTGGCGTTCCGCGAGGCGCTGGCGACGATGCCGCTCGATACCCCGCTCGGCACCGTGACGCTCAACGAAAACCGTCAGGCGACCGGTTCGGTCTTCATCAACGAAGTTGCCGAAGATGGCGAGGGCGGTCTGACCAATGTGTTCCGCGCGCGCATCGACGACGTCAACCAGACGTTGGGCATGAGCACCGAGGACTTCATGGCCATGGGGCTGCCATCGCGCGACACCCCCGACTGCGCCGCGCTGGCCCAAGGCGGCTGACGACACCAAAACGGATCAGGCCGGGCGCTTCGCCCGGCCTTTTCTGTCCGGCGGCCACGCGGTGCCCGCCGGTTGTCGGGGAGCGTGCGCATGTCGCTGATCACATTTCTCACCCGCATTCACTTTGCCGACCATGTGGTCGAGGACGTGTTGCCCGAAGCCGTCCGCCGCATGGCGGCCGAGCGTCCCTTTCTGATCGTCGACCGTGATGGCGAGGCGGGCGACGCCGTCGCACGGCTCGAAGACGCTTTGCCGCCCGGCTGCGCCGTCACCCGGTTTTCCGATCTTCCGCCGACCGCCGTTCGTCCGGCACTGCATCGCGCGCGGCGCATCTATGAGGCGGCCGGCTGCGATCTGATCATCGCGCTTGGCGGCAACACCGCGCTCGATTGCGGACGCTTGCTTGCCAAGGAAGCGCGGCACAGCCAGGACCGCCCGCTGATCGCGATACCAACGACGGCCGCTGGCGTCGGCCTCGGGCCGATCTACGATGATGACCCGGGCCTGTCGTCCCGCGCCGCCACGCCGACAGCCATTTTGTGCGATCCGACGATGACGCTGGGGATCGATTCCTCACGCACTGCCGCGCAAGGGTTTGACGCGCTGGCCCAATGCGTCGAGGCCTACCTGGCAACGGCCTACAACCCGCCCGCCGACGGCATCGCGCTCGAAGGGATCCACCGCTCGACGCGGTTTCTCGAACGCGCTGTGGCCGATGGTGATGACCTTGAGGCGCGCCGTGAACTGCTCGCTGTCGCGCTCAATGCCGGACTTGCCGCGCAAAAGGGATTGGGCGGTGTCGAAGCGCTGGCGCGCGCAACGGAGGTGGAGTGCGGCCTGGCTGAATCGCCCGGCAAGCTGCACGCGGCATTCGTACAGCCGGTGCTCACGTTCAACGCGCCGGCGGTCGGCGACCGGTTTGCCCGCGTCGCCGAGGCCATGGGGCTGGGGGTCGAGGCCGATGTGCCCGCCGCGCTCGCCGCACTTGGCGCCCGGCTCGGATTGCCCGATCGCATCGGCGCGCTGTGGACCGATCGCGATCGGCTCCGGCACGTGGCGCGAAAGGCAGCCGCCGACCCCGCCAACCAGACCAACCCGCGCTATGCCACGCCAGACGACTATCTGAGCTTGCTGGCGCAGGCGCTGTGACCGGAGGATCGAAACAGGTGTGGCGCGACCTGCGCAGGTGTCCAACCCCTTGGTCATCCTTGGCTTCCGCGCTATGCTCGCGTTCAGGAGAGCACCGAAAGAGTGCTTTGGGAGGAAGATGAGTACCGCAATCGCCGTGTTTCACGGTGCCTTCGGTCGTGTGTGCCTTTATTGGATGGACCGCCGGATGGCGCCCCACGGACACCGCGAAGGACACCTGATATTCCATGTCGATGGCCCACCCGCGCAGATGGTGGTTGATGACGAACCGTGGCCGCTCTCGCCCGGCCAGGGTGTCGCGGTAAGCCCTTGGCAGGGGCATTATTATGCTCCGGTGACCACCAGCCAGCCGACGCTTGCGCTTGTCCTGTACATCAGGCCGGGCTGGTTTCTGGAAGCGGCGCGGCAGGCCACCGCGTCGATGCGCTTTGGCCGTTGCGGCATCGAGGTGACCGACCCCTTGATGCGTCACGTCATGGAAACCGCGCAGGTGATGCTCGATCCCGACATTGAGGACCCGCTGCTCGAAGACCGGCTGTGCACGCTCACCCAATCGGCCTACGACCAGTCTTGGCAATGGACCGAGCGCGGCTCGGCGTTCACCGGCCCCAACCTGTCGGGCCGCGACTTCCGCATTCGCAAGGCGCTGCGGCTGCTGCGCGAGCAGGTGGGCAACGATGTCGGGCTCAACGCGGTGGCCCGCGAGGTCGGCCTGTCACGCCCCCATTTCTACAAGCTGTTCCGCTCGCAGGTCGGTCTGACGCCCAACCTCTACATGAACGCGCTGCGCATGGAGATGGCGATCAACCGCCTGGCGAGCAGTTCCGCCGCCGTTGCCGACATCGGCTATGATCTGGGGTTTTCCAGCCAGGCAAGCTTCTCGCGCTTTTTCATCTCCAACGGCGTCGTGCCGCCTTCGGCCTATCGACGCTGCGTGCAGTCGCTGGAGGCGGTGTGACGGTTTTGCGGACGACGCGCGCAATGAAAAGACTGTCGGGTATGCGGTTGTCGAGTGCGGCGCGCTAGTCTTCCAGTCGGGAGGATTTGACGCGCCGATGCCGGGATTTTTCGGACGACATCCGTTCTGGTCGCTGGTGATTTTGATCGCCGCCGCGCTGATCGCGTGGCTGATCTTCGCGCCTTGGACGCCGGGCATGGAAGAGACCCTTGGGCGCAAGCGCATCTTCCTCAACGCCATCTTCGGCGGCGTCACGCTCGGCGCGCTCTATTTCCTCGTCGCATCCGGGTTCACCCTCATTTTCGGCCTCATGCGCAACGTCAATCTGGCGCACGGCTCGCTCTATCTGTTTGGCGGCTATCTCGGATTCGAAATCTCCGAAGCGACCGGGTCTTGGCTGTTGGCGTTTCCGATCGTCTTCGTCGTCGTCGGTCTGGTTGGCCTTGTGCTGCAGAACCAGGTGTTCCGCCGGATGGAAGGCGAGGAACTGCGCCAGACCATGGTCACCATCGGCTTGTCGGTCGTCATCGCCGATCTTCTTTTGTGGTATTGGGGCGGCCAGAGCTACACCATCTTCGCGCCCGACTGGCTGTCCGGGCCGATGACGCTGCCGATCATCTCGTCCATCCGCGAATCGGGCGAAGTCGTCTATCTGCGTTATCCGGCGGTACGCATGGCCATTCTGTTCGCAGCGATCGTCATTGGCATCGGCATGTGGCTTCTGCTCAACCGCACGCGCGTGGGGATGCTGATCCGCGCCGGCGTCGACGATCAGGAAATGCTCGCCGCATCGGGCGTGCGCATTCAGTATGTGTTCTTGGCCGTCTTCGCGTTCGGTGCCGGCCTTGCCGGCATGGCCGGCATCGTCGGCGGTACGTTCCAGTCGCTCAGCCCCGGCGAAGACACGCGTTTTCTGCTGGCCTCGCTCGTCGTTGTGATCGTCGGCGGCATGGGGTCCATTCCCGGCGCGGCGATCGGCGCGCTGGTCATCGGGCTTTCCGAGCAACTGGGTCTGGTCTACGCGCCAACCTATTCGGTCGTCTTCACCTTTTTGATCATGGCTGCGGTGCTGGCCTTCCGCCCGCAGGGCCTGATGGGCCGGGCGAGGTAGGCGATGGCGGTCATCGAAACCCCGCAAGACGCAGCGGCGTCCTCCCGGCCGACGCAGGGCTGGTTCGAGCGCGTGCCCGCCGTCTGGTGGGCGATTGCGGCGATCCTGATCATCATGCCCGCCTTCGCCAACGGCTTCTTCCTGTTTCAGGTGATGGGCTGGACGTTCATCCTGGGCATGATCGCACTGTCGCTGATGTTCCTGGCCGGCTATGGCGGCATGGTCAGCCTGATCCAGATGTCGGTGGCCGCGATGGGCGGCTACATGGTCGCCATTTTCGGCACGTCCGGAATGACCGAACTGTCGATGGGTATGCCCTGGTGGGTCTACATCCCGGTTGCCGTCGTCATCGCCACCATCTTCGGCACCATCGTCGGAGCACTCGCCGTGCGGACCGAGGGCATCTACACCATCATGATCACGCTGGCGATCGCGTCGGCCTTCTTCTATTTCACGCGCCAGAACTACGCGATCTTCAACGGCTATTCGGGCTTCAACCTGGTCGTGCCGCCGCAACTGTTCGGCATCGACTGGCGACAGCCGATGCCGTTCTACTACCTCACGCTCGTCATGGCGGCGCTCAGCTACCTGCTCGTCGTCTACGTGTCGCGATCGCCCTTCGGATTGGCGCTTCAGGGCATCCGCGACAACCCAAGGCGCATGGCAGCGCTTGGCTACAACGTCACTGCCCACCGCATTGCCGCCTACTCCTTTGCCAGCGTCATCGCCGCCTTCGGCGGCATCCTGCTGGTCTGGCAGAACGCCCAGATCGCGCCGGGCACGGCAGGCATTCCGGCGGTGATCGACATCCTGGTGATCGCCGTCATCGGCGGCATCGGCCGGCCGATCGGCCCGTTCATCGGCGC
>CAZSFA010000115.1:0-9156 GCA_964606055.1 uncultured Oceaniradius sp.
ACAGCCGCTTCTGGTTGGCGGTCGTGCCCATCTTCACAAGGCTCCACGAGCGCAGCACGTATTCCTGGATCGAGGCCTTGATCCACCACATCGCATAGGTGGCAAGGCGGAACCCGCGCTCTGGGTCGAACTTCTTGACGGCCTGCATCAGGCCGACATTGCCCTCCGAGACGACCTCGCCCATGGGCAGGCCGTAGCCGCGATAACCCATGGCGATCTTGGCGACCAGACGCAGATGCGAAGTCACCAGCCGATGGGCGGCGTCGGTGTCATCATGTTCGTGATAACGCTTGGCGAGCATGTATTCTTCGTCGGGCTGCAGCATCGGAAACCGGCGAATCTCTTCGAGATAGCGGGTCAGTCCGCCGCTGCCTGCCGACAGGCTCGGTAGTGTGTTCTGGGCCATCAAGCACCCTTTCTCCCAACTTGCTCCCGCTTGAGTGCGGCGAGCTATTGGCGCCCACGCCATATCATGCACGTGCGCGCGCTTTGCCGTCGATCGACGGACTTGGCTGACAGATGGTTACCGAAAGCGGCGATTTCAAGGTGCGCGGTGCGCCCGCAGCAGGTCCGCGACCCTCGCGATATCCGCCGGCAGCGGCGTCTGGAAGGTCATCGCGGCGCCCGTCGCCGGGTGTTCGACGGTCAGCGTTCGCGCGTGCAATGCCTGCCGTCCAAGATCGTCGATGACCTGTCGGGCAGGTTCGGGCAGGATGCGCGCCTTGCTGGCAAATCCGGCGCCATAGACGCCGTCACCGATGAGCGGGTGTCCGATATGGGCCATGTGCACGCGAATCTGGTGCGTGCGGCCGGTCTCCAGTTCGCACTCGACAAGGCTGGCAACCGGCGCATCGGCCGCGCCGTATCGGTGCAGGACCTTGAAACGGGTAACGGCGTGGCGGGCATCGGGCCGGGTGTCGCTGACCACGGCCTGTTTGGTGCGATCGCTGGATGACCGGCCCAGATGGGTGGCGATCGTGCCGGCGGCGCGGCCTGGCGCGCCCCAGACCAGCGCGGCATAGATGCGCCGCATGGCGCCGGTCTTGCCGTGATCGGCGAACTGGGCCGACAGATGGGCGTGGGCGGCATCGTTCTTGGCGGCGACCATCACGCCGCTGGTGTCCTTGTCCAGCCGGTGCACGATGCCCGGACGCCGCACGCCGCCAATGCCTGACAGGCTGTCGCCGCAATGGTGAATCAGCGCGTTGACCAGCGTGCCGGCCCGATTGCCCGCGGCGGGATGAACGACCATCCCGGCCGGCTTGTCGATGACGATGATGTCGGCATCCTCATGCAGCACATCGAGCGCGATCGGTTCGCCGCGCGGCACCGGATCGGCCGGCGGCGGCACCGCGATCGTCGCCTGGCTGGCGCTGCCTATGCGGCGCTTGGGCTCGCGCGTGACCGCGCCGTCGAGGATGACCTGACCATCCTCGATCAACGCCTTGATGCGGCTGCGCGACAGGCGCCCGCCCATGCGCGCGGCAAGCCACTGATCGAGCCGCTTGCCCGCCTCTTCGGGCGCTGCCGCGATCACTTCCCTTTCGCCGTCGATGTCTGTAGGGCTGGCCGTCATGCGCACCGCGATCGTCCTGTCCGGTGTCGGAAAATAGGAAACCGATGAACCAAATACCACCGGAGTTGATGGAAGAGGCGCCGCTCGATCCGGCTGCCGAACGGCTGCGCCGCAAGATGGTCCGGCTGATGGGCGTGTCCATCGGCATCATGTTCATCGGCGTCTTCGCCGTGCTGGCCGTTGTCATCTTCCGGTTGGGCGATTTGGGCAGGCAAGACGTGGTGCGCGCCGAGCTTGCCGTGCCGCAGGGCTTTGCGGTCACGCAGTCGGACACCAGCGCCGGCCGTATTGCGCTTCGCGGCACCGATGCGCAAGGGCAGTCGCGGATCTTGCTGTTCGACACCGAGGGCGCGCTGGTCGGCGACTATTTGATCACCGAGCGCGAGTAGCGCCCGCCGCGCGCACGGTGGCAAGGCGCCGGTGCGATCGGGATCGGGTTCAGCGAACGATCTAGGTGCCGGTGAGCCGTTGCGCTTCCACGCGCGCGATCTCGGCGCGATGCGGCGCGAGCGGCACGAAGACCACCGACGGGCCGGACTGCCACCAGGTGCACAGGCCCCATGTGGCGCCTTCCTGGATGACCAGCGTCCGGGTGTCGACCGGATCGATGGCATTGGCCAGACCGGCATTGCCGGCCATCAGCGCGCCGTTCCAAAGTGCGGTGTGATCGCGGTGGACATGGCCGCACAGCACCAGGTCGATCCAGTGGCGGCGGAAGCGGTCGGCGAGCGCCTGCGTCGACATCTCGTCCAGCGTGTCCCAACCCGACGGACCCGTTTCGGGTTGGCGCGGCGGATGATGCATCATCACGATCTTGGGGCATTGCGGATGGCGCGTCACCGCCTCGTCGAAGAAGGCCAGCGCGTCGGCGGACAGCCGCCCTTCCGACAGGCCGGGATGGAGCGTGTCGAGCACGATGACATGCAGGCCGCCGATCCGGGCATCGTGGCACCAGGGCGCATCGGACCGGGTGGCGGCCGGATCGAACACGGCGCGAAACGCTGCGCGGTTGTCGTGGTTGCCCAGCGCCAGAAGCACCGGAATATCGGTCTGGGACAGGCATTCCATCAGCAGGCGGTAGCTCGCCTGGTCGCCGTGGTCGGTCAGATCGCCGGAGATCGCGATGAAGGCGGGGCGGGGGTCCAGCGCGCCCACCTGCCCGAGAACCGAACGCAAGCGGGCCGAGGGTGCGTCCGCGCCCAGTTCGGCCTCCTTTTCGGGGGACTGCAGGTGCAGATCGGTCAGGTGCACGAATGTGACGGGCACGGTGCTCGCTTTCGCTGCATTGGCGTTGGGGATTGGTGACGAAGTTGCCGGCGCCGATCAAGCGCAGTGCCGCCCCGTTCAATCCCCCTGCAGGATGGCCGCCTGATCATGCCCGGACCAAGCCGGTCCGGCAATCATGTGCGCTGTTCGGCGTGTTCGCGCTGTGCGATCGGTCACAGTGCGAACACGGCGATTGTGCCTGACGTGCCGTGCTGTGCGCTGCCTCACACGGCCCCGCCGATCGGCGCGTCCGGGTCGATCAGGCCTTCCTCGCGCAGATCGCGCCACAGGGCGCCGGGGATCGGCCGGCGTGCATTGGCCGCATTGTCGATCACCTGTTCCGGCGTCATCGCGCCCGGGATGATGCTGATGACGGCCGGATGCAGCATCGGAAACTGCAACGCGGCCGCCCGGATCGGCACGTCATGGCGGGTGCAGACCGCTGCGATCGCGGCCGCCTTGCGGCGCTTGTCGTCGGCGGCCGCGGCGTATCCGTAGGTGGCGTTGGCGTTGGTGTGGTCGGCCAAAAGCCCGGACGCGAACGGCGCGCCGATGATGACGCCGATGCCGCGTTCGATACAGCGCCGCATCGGCCCGTGCAGCGCGGCCTGATCAAGCAGGGTGTAGGGCATGGCGACCAGGAAGAAGTCGACATCGACCTTGTCGACGAAGAAGGCGAAGTCCTCGGTGGCGTTGATGCCCATGCCGACCAGACCGATGTCGCCCGCCTTGCGCAGGCCATGCAGAAAGGCCTGGCCGCTGCCCATCAACTGGTCGACATGGCCCGCCATCGCGTCGCCGTGATGGCGGCGATCGAGATCGTGGATGATCAACGCATCGATCTTGCCGATGCCCATGCGCAGCCGGCTCTGTACGAGCGACTGCTCGAAGCCCTGGGCCGTGTAGTCATAGCGCATGTCGAACTCGACCGGCGCTTTCCAGTGTTCCTTGTGCTCGGGGCCGTAGTGCAGCGGATCGTAGACACGGCCGACCTTGGTGGACAGGACGAACTCGTCGCGCGGGCGGTCGCGCAGCAGGGCACCAAGGCGCAATTCGCTGAGCCCGTTTCCGTACCAGGGCGCGGTGTCGTAGTAGCGCACGCCCGCGTCCCAGGCGGCGCTGAGCGTGGCAATCGACTCCGCCTCGCTGATCATCGCGAACGTGTTGGCGATGTGCACGCAGCCCATGCCGAATGGCGGGACCGTGATCGTGCTTTCGTCTTGCATGTCAGTCTCCTTCGATCGCGGCGATCGCCGCGCGTGCGTTGCCGCCGGCGGCGGACTCAATCCATGTGGAACATCTCGTCGATGGGCTGCTGCCAGGGCGTGCCGTCGTCATTGTACTCCATGTACGGCTCCATCATCTTCCACCATTTGAGCGTGATGTCGTCGTGCGGCCGGTCCGGGTCGGGCGGCGTATCGCGCTCCAGATAGGCAAACAGCGTCAGGCCATGCAGGTAGATCGAGTAGTTTCGGATCCCCTGCTCGTGCAGGCTTGCGACCAGTTCGGGCCAGATCTCGTCGTGCTTTTGCTTGTAGATCGCCTCGTTGCCCGGCTTGAGCTTCATCACGAACGCTTGGCGCATGATCCCGTCCCTTCGCTTTTGTGTTGACGGCCGAGCCGCGGCCGCATCGCCGCCGGTTTTAGCGGCAACGCGCATTGCAGGGAAAGCGGCTTGCGCGACCTGACGGTACCGATTGCGTTGACGTCCAGTTCCGTGGTCTACGCGGGTGACGCCCGCGATGACGCCGGAGACCGCCATGCAAGCCAGCGCCAACACTGCCACAGGTACGAAGCCCGACAGGCGAAGCGGCGCAGCCTGCGCGTGCCGGCGCGGGCGCTACCGCGTCACCGAAACGCGGTGCCTTCCGATCACGGTTTAAGCGACTGTCACACTGGACTGCTACCGGCGCTGCGGCTCCGCCGTGGAGCGTGCAACGACAACAGGAACCCCCTATGCGAAACCTCCTCACCGCCCTTGCCGTTTCCGTTCTCATGGCCGGCTCGGCCCATGCCGCATCCGGCAAGCTGGTGCTCTACACCTCACAGCCCAATGAAGACGCACAGGAGACGGTCGACGCCTTCACCGCGCTGCATCCCGATGTCGAGGTCGAATGGGTGCGCGACGGCACGACGCGCGTGATGGCCAAGCTTGCCGCCGAGTTCGCCGCCGGCGCGCCGCAGCCCGACGTGCTGCTGATCGCCGACATGGTGACGATGGAGGGCCTGAAGGCGCAAGGCCGGCTGATGGCGCATACAGACGCCGACATATCGGCCTACGATCCGGCAATCATGGACGATGACAAGTTCTATTTCTCGACCAAGCTGATCACCACCGGCATCATCTACAACACTGCGGCCGGCATGGTTCCGACTTCCTATCGCGACCTCCTGCGCGAAGAGGCAAAAGACAACATCGCCATGCCTTCGCCGCTGACCTCGGGCGCTGCGACCATCCACATGGCCGCGCTGACCGCCAACCCCGATCTGGGATGGGATTTCTACGAGGGTCTTTACGAGCAGGGCGCCAATCCGCAGGGCGGCAATGGCGGCACCTATCGCGCGATCGCCGGCGGCGAAAAGCTCTACGGTTTCGTCGTCGACTTCCTGCCGATCCGCGAAAAGGCCAATGGCGCACCGGTCGAGTTCGTCTTCCCCGAGGAGGGCGTTTCGGCGGTGACCGAACCGGTCGCGATCCTGTCCACGGCACAGAACCCGGACGCCGCCAAGGCGTTCGTCGACTTCGTCCTGTCGCCCGAAGGCCAGCAACTGGCCGCTGATCAGGGCTATCTGCCGGCGCATCCGGCGATCGCGCCGCCGGCGGGTTTCCCGCCGCGTGAAGACATCACGCTGATGGACTTCGACCCGGCGCAGGCGCTTGAGGACGATGCGGCCAACAAGGAACGGTTCGTCGACATCTTCGGCGGGTGAGGCGTGACGGCCGACGCCGGGCCATGACCCCAAGACGCATCGATGGCGAGGGGCTGACCCTCGCCATCGTTCTCCTGATCGCGCTGACGCTGTTCGTCATGCCGCTGGCGCAGCTGGCCCGCGCCGGCCTGACTGCCGACGGTGTCGTCACGCTTCAGCCGATCCTTGATGCGCTCGACAGCCGCTCGGTGCCGCGTGCCCTGGTCAACAGCCTCGACAGTGCCTTCTTCTCGGCGACGATCGCGCTGGTTCTGGGGCTGGTCATCGCGCTCGTGATCGGGCTGACCGATGTGCGCGGCAAGGGCGTCTTCACGTTCCTGCTGCTCATTCCGATGATGGTGCCGCCGCATGTGACGGCAATCGCCTGGATCCAGGCGATGGGCCCGTCGAGCCCGCTCCTGCAGCTGCTCGGCCTTGCGCCCCCGCCGGGCAGCACCCATCCGCTCTATTCGCGCGAAGGCGTGATCGTGCTGTTGTCGATCCAGCACATGCCGCTGGTCTTCCTCGTCGTTCTGGCGGCGTTGCGCGCCCTGCCACGCGAGATGATCGAGGCGGCGCGCATTGCCGGCGCGCGGCCGCTGGCGGTGCTGCGCCGGGTGGTGCTGCCGCTGCTGGCGCCGATCCTGATCTCGGCATTCGCGCTGGCGTTCGTCTCCGCGCTTGGCAATTTCGGCATTCCGGCGCTGCTGGGCATTCCAGCGCGCTACACCACGCTGCCGGTCCTGTTGTGGCAGAGGCTGGCGAGCTTCGGGCCCGACGTTCTGTCGTCCGTGGCCGCGATCGCCGCGCTGCTCGCCGCCATCGCCATTGCGGTGATCGCCCTGCAAATGGCGATCCTTTCGCGCACACGGAGCGCGCTGATCGGCCCGCCTCAGCCGCCGCTGGCAATCCGGCTCGGCCGCCGCCGGCCGCTGGTCGAGATGCTGCTCGGCCTTGTGGTGCTGGCGACGCTGGTGCTGCCGGTGATCGCGCTCGTGACCACATCGCTGATCCCCACCTATGGCGTGCCGTTCACCCTGCAGACGATCACCCTGGAGAACTTCGCCGAAGTCCTGTTTCGCCAGCAGGTGACCGTGCGTGCGTTCGCCAACTCGACGCTCGTTGCCGGGCTCGCCGGACTGGTGCTGGCCGCGCTTGCGATGGCGGTCGGCCACTTCCTCAATGCGCGCGGGCGGCTCTATCGGCGCGCCGGCACCGGCCTTGCCGCACTGGCAGAGACGACCTACGCGATACCCGGTCTCGTCATCTCGATTGCGTTCATCCTCGCCTTCATCCGTCCGATCCCGATCCTGGACGTGTCGATCTACAACACGCTGGCGATCATCGGGTTGGCCTATGTCTGCGCGTTCCTGTCGATCGCGCTCAAACCGGTGGCCGCGGCGACCGCGCAACTGGACCCGGCGCTTGAGGAAGCGGCGCGCGTGGCGGGCGCCCGGTTCTTCATGCGCATCGGCCGCATCTTCGCGCCGCTGATCGCGCCGGCCGCCGCTTCGGGGGCGATCCTCGTCTTCTTGACCGCCTACAACGAGATCACCGTGTCGGCGCTTTTGTGGTCAACGGGCAACGAGACGATCGGCACGACGATCTACAACTATGAAGACGGCGGCTACACGACGCTCGCCGCGGCGATGTCGACGGTGACCGTGATCGCGACGATTGCGCTGATGGTGGCGCTTGACCGGTTCGGCCGGCGGCTGCCACCGGGCGTCGTGCCCTGGCGGATGTGATCGCGCTCACGCGGGCAGCAGCCACGCCTTGCCGATGGCGATCCGTACCGGCTCGCCGGGGGCCAGCGGAACCGGGCTGGTGACCGCGACGGGCGCTTCGATGCCCGGCACGATCACCGAGGCCTCCCAGTGGCCGCCGCGATAGAGCGCCGAGCTGATTTGGGCCTCCGTGCCTCCCTGGTCGACGAGTGCGACGTTTTCGGGCCGAATGAACGCTGTTGCCGGGCCATCGGCGCGTGCGTCGGCGCCCGGCGCCTTGATCGCCTGTCCGTCCAGCCGCACCACGCCACCGGCGATTTCGACATCGACCAGAGTGCCACGCCCGATGAAGCGTGCAACCTCCGCAGTGGCCGGACGCTCGTAAATGTCGTGCGGCGTGCCGACCTGCAGGAACCGTCCGCGCGCCATCACCGCGACGCGGTCGGCGACGGCCATCGCCTCGCGCTGATCGTGGGTGATGTAGAGCGTCGTCACCCCCGAGGCGCGGTGAAAGCGCGTCAACTCCTCCTCCATGGTGGCGCGTAAATGCGGGTCGAGGTTGGCGAGCGGCTCGTCCATCAGGATCGTGTGCGCGCCGCCGGCGAGGCACCGGGCGAGTGCGACGCGCTGGCGCTGGCCGCCGGACAGAGCGGCGGGCTTGCGCTCGGCAAACGCGGTGAGCGCGACGGTTTCAAGGTGCGTCATTGCCTGTTTGCGCGCGTCCGCCTTGGAAAGGCCGATCGCCTGACCGGGGAAGGCGACATTGTCGAGCACCGTCAGGTGCGGCCACAGCGCGTAGGACTGGAAGACAAAGCCGACGCGGCGATCCTCGGGCGCGACATGCACGCCGTCGGCGGACACGGTTTCGTCGCCCAGGCGGATCTCGCCGGCATCGGCCTGTTCAAGGCCTGCGACCAGCCGCAAAAGGGTCGACTTGCCGCAGCCCGACGCACCCAGGACGCAGAAGAACTCGCCCGATGCGATCTGGACGTCGACGCCGGCGACGGCGCGGTCGGCGCCATAGCTCTTGTGCAGATGTGTGAGGCGTACGGACATATCGGTTATGCGACGCAGTGAATCATATCGGCCTTTTCATGCAACGCTGTCGAAAAGGACAGACTGCGTAGACGGCCGTGAACCGAAACTGGTGTTTGGCGCCAGGACGGCAAGCCGGCCGACGTCGTCCATAGCGGTGTCGGTACAGGCTGATCGGCTGTTTGTGCATAGATCGTTGTTTGAGCGGATCGAATTGCTCGATCATCTGGGAAGTCCTTGGGTCAAGTAGTTGATCGGCTCGGGTTTGGCGATCGCCCCGAACGCGAGGATACGGCGCACGATCACCGGCGATTGGCCGTCCGGAACTTAGTGTGGCGGGACGTTGCTTTGGTCGCAATGCCAAGGGCAGAGTTCGAGCCGTGCATCGGCTGGGCTGGTCGGCATCTCCTCGTTGTCGAGCTCGCGGCCGAGTCTCCGGTTGAACCTCTTGATGAAGGCATTGTGCATCGCCGTTCCTGGCACGATGTGATGTCAGATGATGCCCGTCGTACTCCAGCATTCCTGCAAGGCTCGACTGGTCAACTCCATGCCGCGATCGGGGTTGATGGTTTTGGGCTGGCCGTGGAGCAGGATCAATGGACCAAGACCACGGGTAGAGCGCATGGCGCAGGTCGACGTATC
>CAZSFA010000116.1:0-9144 GCA_964606055.1 uncultured Oceaniradius sp.
CTGCCATTTGTTCAAAAGCGTCGACGTGCCGGTCCACATCGCGTGCAACAGCAACGGCGGCAGCGGAAAATTGTAGATCGCGTGCGCCTCGTTGCGGTTGCCGAAATAGGACAGGTTCTCGGCATTGGGCACATTGGTTTCGGTCAGAAGGATGATCGGCTCGACGGCATAGTCGGCCAGCACCCGCATCAGCCGCACGATCGCGTGGGTCTGCGGCATGTGGATCGACGGCGTGCCTGGCTCCTTCCAGATGAAGGCCACCGCATCGAGCCGCATCACCCGCACGCCGTGGTCGATGTGCAGCCGCATGATGCGGATGAACTCGAGCAGCACTTCGGGGTTGGTGAAATCGACATCGATCTGGTCGTGCGAGAAGGTGCACCACACATGGCGCGGGCCGTCGGCGGTGCGCACCTCGCGCAAGAGGTCATGGGCGCGCGGCCGCACCACCTGGCTCAGATCGTCTTCGGGCGATGCCTCGAAGAAGAACTCCGAATAGGGCTCGTGCCGCTGCAGATAGTCGTTGAACCAGTTCGACTGGCTGGAGACGTGGTTGAGCACCAGATCGGACATCAGCGTGAAGTCCTCGGCGATCCGCGTGATGTCGGCCCAGTCGCCCAGCGAGGAGTTGACCGTGCGATAGTCGGTGACCGCGAACCCGTCATCGGAGGTGAACGGGAAATAGGGCAGGATGTGCACGCCGTTGACGACGCCGGTCATGTAGCGCTGCATGAAGTCGTAAAGAAGATCGAGCGGCTTGTGCACGCCATCGACGAACGTGTTGCCATAGGTGATGGCGAGCGCGTCGGCCTCCGACCACAGCGCATTGCCGGGCTGACGCGCGCGCTGGCGCGACTTCAGTGCGTCCGGCCAGAACGCATCGCACACCGCCTGCACCATCGCGTCGGCGTCATCGTCCGGATAGATGAAGGATATCAGGCTCTTGAGCCGCGCGCGGACCTGCTTGTTCTGACCGCGCGTCGGGCCGCGGCGGCTGGCGCGGCCGGCCGCCATCGCCTGCAGTGCGTTGCTCTTGAGTTCGGTGCCACCCATGCGCGTTCCTGTCGGTCGTCGGCGCGAGCTTACATGACACGCCTTTGGGTTCAATGAACAAGACCGTCGAAAAGACAGGCCATTCGTTCACACAACCGTGCCTCAACTAAACCGATTGAAACCGACGTCAACAGGGCTTTCGGCATAGGTCCATATACCGATGGACAATGCGCCGGCCCCCGGTCCCGCCGCCAGCGGCGGTCAGGCGGGAACGAACACGCCAACCTTGCCGCTGAAACCGCGCAGTTCGACTTCGGCAATCTGCCGTGTCGGGCGGCGCATCGCCTCGGCGCAACCGGGTCCGGTGACCAGTTCGACATTGAGCGCCTTGGCCTCTTTTTCCAGCCGCGCCACCATGTTGATGGTCGGCCCGATGGCCGTGTAGTCGACGCGCTCGCGCGTGCCCATGTTGCCGACCGAGCACGGCCCGGTCTCGATGATGCCGACCGCCGAGATCGGCGGCAGACCCTTGCCCTCGAGCTTGTGGTTGTCGCGCCGTACGCGGTCGATGATCGCTTGGGTCGCCTCGACGGCGAGGTCGGCATGGTCGGGCTGGTCGATCGGCGCGTTCCAGAACGCCAGCACGCTGTCGCCCATGTATTTGTCGACCGTGCCGTTGCGCGCGAAGATCTCCTCATTGGCGATGGCGTAGAAGTGGTTGACCACCTGCACGATGTCTTCGGCCGGCAACCGGTCAGACAGCGCGGTGAACGAACGGATGTCGATGAGGATGGCCGAGATGACGCGATCCTCGACCGCAATCGCGGCATCGGCATCGGTCGCCGCCAGCGCCCGCACGACCTCCGGTGACAGGAACTGCGAGAACTGCTGTTGCAGGCGCTTGCGCCGCCGTTCGGCCAGCCGGTAGAGCCCGTAACCACCGCCAAGGCCGACAAGAAACAGGCCCGCCGCCGGTTGCCCGCCATCGATCAGCATCGAGCGGTTCTGATAGGCCCAGACGCCGGCAAGGACCGGAGCGACGATCGCGATCATACCGATCAGAACGACGATCGCCGGTCGTCGGCCGAACACGGCGAATGCGCCGACCAGGACCAGCGCGCCGATGGCGAACAGGCCCCATTCGATCACCCGCGCATTGGCCGGCTCGGTCAGGAACCGGCCGTTCAGCATCTGGCTGACGGCGATGGCGTGCAGATCGGCGCCAAGGCGCAACTCGCCGCGCGCGGTCTGGTGGTAGCGGTCAAGACCGGCGGCATCGAAGGCGATGATCACCACCCGGCCGGCGAGGCCCGGCTGCGGGCCGTCCTCAAGCAGCGCCCGCGCCGGCACCCGCAAGGGCGAGGCCGGCACGTCGATCAGCCGGATGCGCCCGTCGGCAAGCGGCACGATCGCCTGGCCGATGCGGATCGCGTCATCGGCCGTGCCCTGCATGCGCACGGCCAATGAGCGTTCGCCCTGCGCCACGCGCAGCATCTCGACCGCAAAGGCCGGCCAATGGCGCAGCGTGTCGGCGTCCGGCTGTTCGGCCCACAGAAGCGGGATCGCCCGCATCCGCCCGTCATCGTCGGCAAAGGCGCGGATCACGCCCAGCCCGGCCGTCGCCTCGGCAAGCGGCGCGATCGGCGCGACGCCGCCCGCATAGCCCTGCGTGAACGCCAGATCCCCCTGCCCGACGAACGACACGCCGGTCTTGGGCGCGATATCGTCGAGCACGCGCCCGTCATCGGCGAGCGTCATCGCAAGCACCGACGGCGTCACCGCCAGCGCCTGCGCAAAGGCCGCGTCGCTCGCCGCGCCATCGGCCGCGATGTCGGGTTCGGGAAACAGGAGGTCGAGGCCGATCACCGCCGCGCCGCTGTCGGCGATCGCCAGCACCAGATCGCCAACGCGCGCGCGCGGCCAGGGCCAGCGGCCGATGGCGCCAAGGCTCTGGTCGTCGATGGCGACGATGGCCACCTGATCGAGCGGCACATCGGCCGGCGACAGGGTCTGATAGAGGTCGAAGGATCGTTCGCGCAGGCCGCCAAGCGGCCCGGCAAGCGTGATGAGAAGAAAAAGGACAACGACGGCAACGCCGGCCGGAATGATCGCCGCCGAACGGGTCATGCGGTCAGGTCAGCGCGGCGCGCGCTAGTTTATGCACGCGGTCGACCCTTCGACACCCTCGTCGTCACAGCCAGGCCCACCGCCCCCGTTGCCAGGATGGCCCCTGTTGTCGAGCGGTGCGGTGCCGCCCGGGGCGCCGCCATTGCCGCCATTGGCACCGGGCGTCGGCCCCGGCAGGCCGCCATCGTTCGAACCGCAGGCGCCGGATGTGGCGCCGGCCGCCGAGGCGCAATGGCCATAATTGCCCGGCCCGGGATTGCCGCCAGAGCCGCTGCCCGGATCAACGAAGGTCTGGCCGGCGCCTTCGACATGGTTGGTCTGGATGTCGCCGCCGCTGGTCGTGCAGGTCGTGCCCGGATTGGTGACGACGATCGTCTCCGAACCGGTCTGGCATTCCATGATGCCCGCTTCCAGCTTGGCGGTCGTCGTGCCGGTTTCGTCATCGACATTGACGGTGACGATGCCGCCGCGCACGCCCAGCACGATGTGCGGCGTGACCACTTCGGACGTGCCGCGCTTGGAGATCTGGCCGCCGAAGATGCGCGCCGTTCCGGCCTGCTGGCGCAGCCGGATGGTGCCGGTGCGCCGCCCCGGATTGTAGACGAACGCGTCGATCGTCAGATCGGAGTTGGGGCCCAGCCGCGCGCTCGATTCATCCTCGAAGACGATGATGCCGGAGCCGCTGGCGTCCGAACTCAGCCGGTCGCCCAGATCGATGCCCGCACCGACGCCGATCGGGCCGACGCCGGCCTTGGTGACGGTGGACCGCTCGGCGGTCATCTTGCCGACCGACTGCGCCAGGACCGGGCTTGCGGCCAGCGCGGCCAGCACCAGGCCGCAGGGCAAGGCCCGTTTGAAGGTGTTGCTCATGGCCGCATCCTCACTCGAAGCGATAGGTGAAGCGCACATGCCCCGACCAGACGTCCGCCGTGGTATCGGGGTCGCCCTCGTTGGAGATGTGCTCGTTGCGGTACCCTACGCCGAACTTGACCTGGCTGTGTGTGCTGGTCTGCACAGAATGGTCCCAGCCCACCCGCCAGGCGCGCCTGTCGGCCAACTGAAGGGCCGGCGGTGCCGACTCCAGCTTGCCGTAGTCGAGGACGTCCTCGTCGCGATAGCCAGCCGACAGTTCCTGAAACCAGCCGCGACCGTCGTCGAACACATGGAGCAGATGGGTCAGCGAGGCATCGACCGTGGTGCCGGCAACCTCGTAGTCGCTGCCGGGGCCGACCACGTCGGACACGTCGCCGCGCGTGTGGTGGCGGCCCACCGAGGCGGCGGCCGTCCAGCCCGGCGCCAGCCGGACGATGCCGCCCAGCGCGTAGCTCCAGCGGTCGTCGACATAGAGGTCCGGCGATTCGCCCAGCCAGCCATAGTTGAGATCGGCATAGACCAGCGTCTCGACGCTCGGCCGCACGCTGGTGCGCGTGCGCACGCCGAACTCACGCTTTTGCCGGTCGCCGCCAAGGTCGCGGTATTCGCCATAGCCGCTGACATCAAAGCGCAGCGTGTCGATGACGTTCGGCAGGCCCTTGGACAGCGTGATCGCGCCATAGCCGGACACGGCGTCGAACCGGTCCCAGTCGCCGTCGAAATCGGTGTCGGCGAAGGGTTGGTCGAAGCCCAGCCCGCCGGTCACCGTGATGATGTCGCGGCTGGGCGTATCCATGTCGAACTCGATCACGCCGTCGACGGCGGCGAAGAATCCGGTCGTCGTGCCGTCGAACGCATTGGGCGTCGTATTGGGATCAAAGGCCCGCGCATTGTCGACCTCGGCGCCCACCGTCACGTCGACATAGGCGCGCACATCGCTCTGGGCGCGCTCGATGCGCGATTGCAGTTCGATGAACGCGGCCTCGAACTCGGGGAAGGCATTGGCCAGCGCCAGCCCCTCATTGACGTGACCAAGCGCGATGTCGAACGATCCGACGTGATAATACAGCCGGGCCAGCGCAAGCCGCGCGCCCAGATCGTCCGGCTCGGTGAACAGCACGGTTTCAAGCGACGAGATCGCCTGATCGTACTGGCCGACGCGGATCGCTTCGCGCGTGAAGGCGTCCAGCAGCCCGCGGTCGGTCACGCTGGCAAAGCGCGCATCGAACGAAGCGTCATACAAGGGGTCGGCGCTGGCGGCCGTCACCCATGCCGTGCCGGCCGCCAGGCCCGCCGCGATGGCTGCGGCCAACAAGGCGCAGCCACGCCCCCCAGCCCCCCGGATTGCAAGTGTCGTCGTGGCGTGCACCGTCTTGCCCCTCACGCGGTTTTGCCATTGAAGCGGCCAGACTAACCGGCGGCGCGGCCCTGTCCAGCACAGAAATGCAACACTGCCCGACCAATGGCGGCCAGCGCGATCACGAAACCCGCGCCGATGTAACGCGGGAGCGGCGGTGTTACGTCGTGTAACCCGATGATACCTGCATCGTCGGCGCCATGGGTTCTAGGCAGGTGACGCGCCGCCGGCGATCGCATCAGCGATGGGGCGCCGATCGTCGTCGGGCCGCGCAAAAAAGGCAGCGCGATCATCTCGCGCTGCCGTTTGTGTGTCCGGGCCAAGACCCGAAAAGACGGGTCGCCCATGCCGTGGCGATGAACCGCCCGGTCCGCGCGTTACGGAATCTCCGGTTCGTCGACGAGATCGATGAACTCGATGATGTCCTCGACATCATCGGGATCGACGCCCAAGCCGCACGAGCTTTCCGAACCCTCGTCCTCGATGTTGATCGTCGACGAGCACGCGTTGAGCGCGGCCAGATCACGGAACAGCTGAGCGGACGGATCGTCCTCGCGGTGGCGGCGCTTGAGCGACTTGCCTTCGGGGCCGAAGTAGAGCCGGATGCCGGCATTGACCGATGCGCTGTCCTCGCCCAGGCTGCCCTCGACGAACACGGCCGGTGCGACCGGGTTCTCCGAGGCGAACAGCATCTCGGCGCCGGCAAGTCCGGCAAACTCTTCAAACGCGTATTTCGCGCCGGCGAAGATGCGCGCATTGTCCGTCGGGTAGTAGGCCGCAACGCCCCGTGCGTTGAGGAACGTGCCCGAGTCGGTCAGCTCGAACGGACCGATGTTGAGCGTCGTCGTCAGGAAGTCGGCGCCCGCATGGCCCTCCAGCGACACATCGCCCATGTAATACTCGCCGGCGGCGGCGACACGGATCACATCGGTCTCACGCGGGAAGTTGATGACGTTGAGGATCGATGTGTCGCGATTGACCCTCTGATAATGCGCGTAGAGCCCGACGAGCGCCACGTCCGGGTCGCGCCAGAAGAAGTGACCGGCGATCCCGTAGGCGTCGTGCTCGACCTGCAGGAACCCGCCGGGGCCGACGTCATCCTGAAAACCGTGCATCAGGCCGGCATCGATCTGGACGCCGAACTGCTCGCCCACCGGCAGCGACAGCGAGCCGATGCCGTAGACGTTCTGGGCGTTGACCTCGGATTCCGGAACGCCGTCGAACAGATCGTACTGGAAGAACGAATAGCCGACCTCCAGCTTGCCGTTCAGGCCGGAGACGGCCGGCTTGCCGGTGTGCATGTCTTCGAAAGCGGCCGGCTCGAGCGGCGCAATGTCCGCGGCGAGAGCCGGCAAGGCGACGGCTGATGCCGCCAAAGCCAGGAGTGTTTTGCAAAGTGTCATCATCAATCCCTTAATCAAGACCCGTCATCAGGCCGCAATTGCCCGTGAGCCGGCCAGCGCGATAGCGCCGATCGCGAAGGTCCGATAGTGCAGCGTGATCACACCCGCCGAGAAGTGTGATCACAATCATCGATTGTGCGGGCGGGTGTGCGTTTTTCGGGGTCGGAGTCGCATTTGCGCAACACATCGCAAGCGCGAGGGAGCGTTTTTCGGCCAAACACGGGTTGGGGCTTGTTCAGCGCGGCTGCGTTCGTGGGGCGCAGGCGGGTCCCGGGAGCGAATTGCCGCCGTTGCATGGGACGCGAGATCGACGCGCCACGGTTGTAGTTGGTGCACACGGAAAGGCATGGCCAAGCGACAGCGCGGCCTTGATCTCAAGCCTGGCGACGAAGCCAGGTTGAGATGTCATCCATCGCTCGGCAGCGACCAACACACTGGCCGCTGTCACAAGCTGCGCAGACAGCGACCAGTCAATGCAAGGTCAGGTCCACGCTAGTTGATCGTGCCACCTTAACCGGAACCCGGTGATGTGTATGCACCATCGTATTCATAGTAATAGCCGCTGTCGCCGCAATTGCCGCCATCGAAGCTCATGCGGCCGTAGCCATCGCCATACTCGTGCTGGCCGTTCGTATCGATGCCATCAGAGTTCTGGCTGCCACCGTTTCTCAGCACCTCGTTCACGAAACCCTCAGACGTGCTCCAGATGCCGCCGACACATGAGGCCAGCGCGGACAGCGGGTCGAACAGGCTCGGGCGCGGGTCGTCCTCGCGGTGCCGCGCGATCAGCGACTTGCCGTCCGGGCCGAAATAGACCCGCACGCCCGCTTCGATCGTCGTCGTCGTCTCGCCGATCGAACCCTCGACGAACGCCGCCGTTGCCATCGGCGAGGCCGAGTTGAACAGATACTCGCCGCCCAGCACGCCGGCGAACTCGTTGAAGGCGTATTCGACGCCGGCGAACAGGCGCGTGTCGTTGTTGGGGTAGTAGGCGGCCAGCGCCCGGCCCGCCAGGAATGTCCGGTCGTCGCTGTCGCTGACGCCGCCCACTTCGGCGGTCGTGTTGACGAAGTCGGCGCCGACAAAGCCCTCGAGCGTCCAGTTGTTGTGGTAGTACTCGCCCGCCGCGCCGATGCGGAACGTGTTGGCCGTCACCGTCACGTCGTCCGGCCCGAAGACGTCGAGATCCTGCCGGAACCGCACATAGTGCGCATAGACGCCGACCAGCGCCAGGTCCGGATCGCGCCAGAAGAAGTGCGCGCCGATGCCGTAGGCGCTGTTGCCCGGATTGACGGTTTCAGTGGGCGTGAACGGGTCGGTGATCGACTGGCTGGCAATGCTGCCCAGAACGCCCGCATCCACCTGCACGCCGAACTGGCGCGACACCGGCGCCGACACCGAACCGATCCCGTAGGCGTTGTGGGTCTGCACGTCCTCGCCGGTCAGCGCGGTCGGAAAACCGTCATAGTCGAGCCAGGAATAGCCCACTTCCAGCTTGCCGTTGAGCGCCGAAACCGCCTGGCGCTGATCGTAGACCTCCGGCAGCACCACTGTCGGCGGCGGCGGGGCATAGACGATGTCGGCCGCAAGGGCCGGCATCGCCACACTCGAACAAAGAACCGCAACGCCCAAACAAACACGCGCACGCATCATGGCACCGTCCCCGCCAAAAGCCGTAAATCAAAGGTCAAGGCTTACATCGGATCGACGGCGCGGGCGAATCGAAAACCCGCCGATCCTGGTTAACGAACGGTAAATCGGCCCGATCGGGCGCAGTTCGCCCCCCGGCTGTTGCCCTCATGCAACAGTTCGGCGCGGTTGTGACGCGCCGACCGGGCGGCCCGCGCTAGCGGCAGGCCGCGCAGAACCGCTGGATGCGCGTGCACGCCTCGGTCAGCGCCTCGGTCGATGTCGCATACGAGATGCGGAAGTTCGGCCCCAGGCCAAACGCCGATCCGTGCACCACCGCGACGCCCTCGGCTTCGAGCAGCTCGGTGACGAAGTCCTCGTCTGTCCGCATCACCTTGCCGCCGGGCGATGTCTTGCCCATCAGCCCCGCGCAGGACGGATAGACGTAGAACGCGCCCTCGGGCGTCGGACACGCGATGCCGGTCGCCTGATTGAGCATGGAGACGACCAGATCGCGCCGCTCCTCGAACACCGCGCGCCGCGCGGGAATGAAGTCCTGCGGCCCGGTCAGCGCTTCCAGCGCCGCCCATTGCGAGATCGACGAGGTGCCCGATGTCTGCTGGCCCTGCACCTTGGTCATCGCCTTGATCAGGTCCACCGGCCCGCCGGCATAGCCGATCCGCCAGCCGGTCATCGCATAGGCCTTGGAGACGCCGTTCATGGTCAGCGTGCGGTCATGGAGCGCCGGCTCGACCTGGGCGG
>CAZSFA010000117.1:0-8866 GCA_964606055.1 uncultured Oceaniradius sp.
GCGTTGCCCGGCGCGGCCGCAAGGCAGGCGACCATCGCCATGGCCAACGCTGCCCATGACCGGCGGACCCATCGCCCACGCAACAAGCGTTTCCCCCAACCGTCTTGTCTTCCCGCCTGGCAAGCCCGGACCATGCGCTGGCCGCAGCCCATACCGATGGGCTGCGGTTGGCGACACTGGCCTTATGGCCAGTGCGCCGGCGGGCCGGGGCACGCCACGGGGCCATGGCGCCACGGGCGCATCTGTGCCATCAAGCGCGGCATCCGCGCGATGATCCGCACAAAGGACCAAGCCATGGCCTCAATGCCGCCGATCTGCGATTTTGGCTGGACGCCAAGCGATGCGACCCTGCCCGGCGTCGATGGCAAGAGCCATTCGATCCTCGGTCGTGCCGGTCCGAACGGTCTGGTCGTCGTCTTCATGTGCAACCATTGCCCCTATGTGAAGGCTGTGATCGACCGGATGGCGCAGGATGCGCGGCATCTGGCGGGCATCGGCGTCGGGTTCGTTGCGATCTGCTCGAACGACGCAACGAGCCACCCGGCTGATTCGTTCGAGAACATGGCGCTGTTCGCCAAGGCGCATGACCTGCCCTTCCCCTACCTGCATGATGAGGACCAGAGCGTCGCACGCGCCTGGGACGCGGTGTGCACGCCCGACTTCTTCGGCTTCAACAGCCAGATGGCGTTGCAGTATCGCGGCCGGCTCGATGCCGCCCATGGCGCCGCCGATGCCGCCGGCGCCCGGCGCGATCTGGTCGAGGCGATGACGCAGATCGCCGAAACCGGGCACGGGCCGCGCGACCAGATCGCGTCGATGGGCTGCTCGATCAAATGGAAGCACGCCGCATGATGATGCCGGTCGGCGCGCAGGCCGGAGACCGCGCGGCGTGAGCGGCCTTCTCGCCCTGCTCGACGATGTGGCGGCGATCGCCAAGGTGGCGGCTGCCTCGGTCGATGACGTGTTCGCGCAGGCGGTCAAGGCGTCCACCAAGGCCGCCGGCGCGATCATCGACGACGCGGCCGTTACGCCCAAATATGTGCACGGTTTCTCGGCAGACCGGGAACTGCCGATCGTGTGGAAGATCGCGCGCGGCTCGATGTTCAACAAGCTGATCGTGCTGTTGCCGGTGGCGCTGCTGCTGTCGGCGTTCGCGCCATGGGCCATCGCGCCGCTCCTGATGCTCGGCGGCACCTATCTTTGCTATGAGGGTGCCGAGAAGGTCTGGCACGCGCTCGATCCGGCCGATCATCACGAGGAAGACCTCTACAAGGCCAAGCTCGACGACGCCCACCTGGAAGAAAAGAAGGTGCAGGGCGCGGTCAAGACCGACTTCATCCTGGCGGCCGAGATCATGACGATCGTCCTGTCGGCGATGCCGGCGGGCATGGGCCTTGCCATGCAGGCGGGCGCACTCGCCGTCGCGGCGGTGCTGATCACCGGCGCTGTCTATGGCGCGGTTGCGCTGATCGTCAAAGCCGATGATGTCGGCCTGCACATGGTCGCAAACGGAAAAAGCGCCATGACCCGCAAGCTGGGCATGTGGATCGTGCGCAACATGCCGGTGCTGCTGCGCATCCTGGTGATCGTCGGCACTGCGGCGATGCTGTGGGTGGGCGGCTCGATCATCGTGCACGGTGCCCATGAACTGGGCCTGAAGGCCCCCTATGAGACGATCCACCACCTTGCCGACGCAGTGGCCGGCCTGATGCCGGAGACCGTCGCCCGGTTCGTCGCCTGGTTCGTGACCGCCGTGATCGACGGGGTTTTCGGTCTCGTCTTCGGCCTTGTGGTCGTCGCCGTGGCGCGCATGGCGTCATCGCTGTTCGGGCGCTCGCCGCAGGCCGATTCGGTCGACAGGCACTGACGCCGGCCACACCTGCCGGCGACGGCGTGCGCGACAAAAAAACGGGCCCGAAGGCCCGTTTCACATAATCGGGTCACCCCGACGCTGACACGATGTGTGTCAGGCCGCCGAAAGGTTGTCGGCCGAGCTCTTGCCCGAACGCTGGTCCTGAACGACCTCGTAGTTGACCTTCTGGCCCTCATCGAGACCGGTCAGGCCGGCGCGCTGAACGGCCGAGATGTGCACGAACACATCGCTGCCGCCCGCATCGGGTTCAATGAAGCCATAACCCTTGGTTGTGTTGAACCACTTTACTGTACCTGTTGCCATGTCGCGTTTCCTTTTGCTGCCCCATGATGCTCGCGGCCATACGGGGCCGCATTCCGATCGAAACGTGTTTTGGAAATGAAAACGTCAGCGGGCGCTCAATAGGCGAGGCCAAGGTCGTCGGCCCAAACAATGTCGATAAACGCCATATGCTCGCAAACTGCCGCCATGGCAAGGCATTGTGCACCAGACGAGCGCCAAACAACACTAGACAAGCCTGCTCTGGGTGACGGCCGCCTCGATGAAACTCGCGAACAGCGGATGAGGCTCGAACGGCCGCGACTTCAGTTCAGGATGGTATTGCACGCCGATGAACCAGGGATGATCGGCATATTCGATCGTCTCGGGCAGGACGCCGTCCGGCGACATGCCGGAGACCGTCAGGCCGGCCTTCTCCAGCGCCGACTTGTAGTCGATGTTGACCTCGTAGCGGTGACGGTGGCGCTCGGAGATTTCGGTCGCGCCATAGATATCGGCGATTCGGGTGCCCGCTTCCAGCACCGCCCGATAGGCGCCCAGCCGCATCGTGCCGCCCAAATCGCCCTCGCGCGAGCGCTTTTCGAGCATGTTGCCCTTGAGCCATTCGGTCATGATGCCGACGACGTTGGTTCCGGGTTTTTCGAATTCCGAGGATACCGCGTCCTCGATCCCGGCCAGATTGCGCGCCGCGTCCAGCACCGCCATCTGCATGCCGTAGCAGATGCCAAAATACGGCACTTCGCGCTCGCGCGCGAAGCTGGCGGCCTTGATCTTGCCCTCGGCCCCGCGCTCGCCGAAGCCGCCTGGCACCAAAATGCCGTGCACCTTCTGCAGATGCGCGGCGGGCGCTTCGGAATCGAAAATCTCCGACTCGATCCATTCGATCTCGACCCGCACCCGATTGGCGATGCCGCCATGGTGGAGCGCCTCGATCAGCGACTTGTAGGCGTCTTTCAGGCCGGTGTACTTGCCGACGATGGCGATCGTAACCTTGCCTTCGGGGTTGTGGATGCGCTCGCACACATCGTGCCATACCTGCATGCGCGGCTTGGGCGCGGGGTCAATGCCGAAGGCCGACAGGACCTCGGCATCAAGCCCTTCCTCATGGTAGGCCTTGGGCACATCGTAGATGTTGGCGACGTCCAGCGCCTGGATGACGGCGCTCTCGCGCACATTGCAGAACAGCGACAGCTTGCGCCGCTCGGGCGCGGGGATCGGCCGGTCGGCGCGGACCAGCAAGATGTCGGGCGCGATGCCGATCGACCGCAGTTCCTTGACCGAATGCTGGGTCGGCTTGGTCTTGAGTTCGCCGGCCGCCGACACGAACGGCATCAGCGTCAGATGCACATAGACCGCGCCGCCGCGCGGCAGGTCGTTGCCGAGCTGGCGAATGGCTTCCATGAACGGCATTGCCTCGATATCGCCGGCGGTGCCGCCGATCTCGCACAGCACGAAATCGTAGCCGTCATTGCCGTCGAGCACGAACTGCTTGATCTCGTCGGTGACGTGCGGGATCACCTGCACCGTCGCGCCCAGATAGTCGCCACGCCGCTCCTTGGTGATGATGTTCTGGTAGATGCGGCCGGTGGTGATGTTGTCGTGCTTGTTGGCCGGCCGGCCGGTGAAGCGCTCGTAGTGACCCAGATCGAGATCGGTCTCGGCGCCGTCATCGGTGACGAACACCTCGCCGTGCTGATAGGGGCTCATCGTCCCCGGATCGACATTGAGATAGGGGTCGAGCTTCTTCAGCCGCACCGAGTAGCCGCGCGCCTGCAGAAGCGCGCCCAGCGCTGCGGAGGCGATGCCCTTGCCAAGAGAGGAAACCACGCCACCGGTGATGAATACGTACCGTGCCATGGGACCTCACGCTTAGACGCGCCGGGCTGATTCCGCAAAGGGAAAAATCAGATGTGGATGAACGGGGTCGCCACCGGCAGGCGCGGGCGGGCCCCTGCGCTAGTTGTTGGGAACGCCGCCATCGCCGGTCGTCGGACCATCGGGCGCCGAGGGCACATCGCCCGAGCCACTGCCGCCGAGCTGGTCGAGCACGCCGCCGCCACCGGGCACCGGTTCGCCGGTCTCCGAATTGATGGTCTCGCCGATCGCCGGCAGGCGATCGAGAACGTCGGTCGGGTCGTTGCCGTAGCGGCCAAGAAGACCAAGGCCGACCGAAGTCGCAAAGAACGCCGCGCCCAGAATCGCCGTGGCGCGCGTCAGCGGGTTCGCCGCCTGCCGGGCGCTCATCGCATTGCCACCGCCAATGCCAAGCCCACCCCCTTCCGAGCGCTGCAACAGCACCACGCCGACGAGCGCGATGACGAGCATCAGATGGATGACGATGAGAATGGTTTCCATTTTGACTTCGCTTTCGGCGCGAGCTCTGCGGCGCTGCGCTCGCCTTGTCTTCATGTCGATGTCGGGCGTCGCGCGTGCTTACATGCAAGCCAACCGCGTGCCAAGCGTGCCGTTGCGCGCAATCCTGCCCGGCGCCCGGTTCGGTCGCCTAGCCGGCAGGACTGGCCGCGCAAATGGCAAGGAAGTCGTCCGATTTCAAGCTTGCACCGCCCACAAGCGCGCCATTGACGTCCGCGATGGCCAAAATGTCGGCCGCGTTGGCCGGTTTGACCGAACCACCATAGAGAATGCGCACCGCGTTGCCGGCAACGCCCATGCGCTGCGACAGCTGCCCGCGAATGTGATCGTGCATCGCCTCGATGTCTTGCAGCGACGGCGTCAGCCCGGTGCCGATCGCCCAGACCGGCTCGTAGGCGACCACCAGCCGCTCGGCATCGGCGTCGGCCGGCAGAGAGCCGGCGAGCTGGGTGTCGACCACTTCAAAGGCATGGCCCGCCTCGCGCTCGGCACGGGTTTCGCCGACGCACACGATCGCCGTCAGGCCGGCGCCGAGAACCGCGCCCGCCTTGCCCACAACGTCGGCGTCGGTCTCGCCATGGTCCGTGCGGCGCTCCGAATGGCCGACGATGATGTGGCTGGCGCCCGCATCGGCCAACATGGCGGCCGAGATGTCGCCGGTGTGCGCGCCCGACACATTGGCGTGGCAATCCTGCGCGCCGATCGCCACGGGCGAACCGGCAACGATGTGCAGGGCACGGCCGATCAGCGTCACCGGCGGGCAGATCACCGCGTCATAGGGCGCATCGCCCCGCGTGCCGGCAACGCCATCGGCCATGCGCTTGAGTTCGGGCAGGTCGGCGCCGGTTCCGTTCATCTTCCAGTTGCCCGCAATCAGCGGGCGCAATGTGTCGGGCATCTGCGCCTCCTTGTGGTCGCGCGTCTGCTACCGGCTTTCGCTGCCGCGGGGAAGCCCCGATCTGACCGGCTCAACTTGCATCCGCCACAAACGGTTCATAAGAAGGCGGAACTTCAACGCTCGGTAGGTCGCATGCTTGACTCGCTCCGCAACATGGCCCGCACCTGGGTCGCCAAGGTCCTCCTTCTTCTGCTGATCCTGTCACTGGCGATCTGGGGCATTTCCGGCCAGATCATCGGCGGCGGCGCGGGCGATGTCGTGCTGCAGGCCGGCCAGACGACCGTCAACACCGAGCAGTATCGCCTCGCCTATCAGCGTGTCTTGCAGGACCAGTCGCAGCGCTTCGGCACGCGGCTGACCCGCGAGCAGGCGCAGATGCTGGGCCTTGAGGGCGCGGTGCGTGGCCAACTCGTCGGCGGCGCGGTGCTCGACGAGCAGGCGCGTGTGATGGGACTGGGCCTCAGCGAAGACCGGCTGGCGCGCGCCATTGCCGAGGACTTCGGCGGCCAGGCATCGGGCGACCAGATCCGGCTGATCCTGCGCGACATCGGCATGCGGCCAGAGGACTATGTGCGCGAACGCGAAAGCGCGGCCGTGCGCCAGCAACTGGTCGAAGCGTTCGCCGACGGGATCGAGGCGCCCGATGCGTTTCTGGCCGCGCTGCATCGCCACCAGGGTCAGACCCGCGATGTCAGCTTCGTCGCAATCAATGAATCGAACCTGCCGCCGGTCGGCCTGCCTGGCGATGCCGAGCTTGACAGCTACTTCGAGGACAACCTGGCCGCCTATCGCGCGCCTGAATACCGCACCATCCAGTATGTGCTCTTGACGCCCGAGACGATCGCCGATCCGTCCACGGTCGATGACGCGACGGTCGAGGCCGAATACGACAACAACCGTGCCCGCTACGCCGAGCCCGAAACGCGCACCATCCAGCAGATCGTCTTTCAGGACCGCGAGGCGGCCGATGCGGCGCGCGCGCGGATCGCGGACGGCGAACCGTTCGAGACGATTGCGGCCGAACTCGATCGCAGCCTTGCCGACATCACGCTGGGCACGTTCACACGCGCCGATGTTCCGAGCGCTGCGATTGCCGAGGCCGCCTTCGCGGTGGCCAACGCCGGCGAGGTGTCGGACGTGTTCGACGGCGACTTCGGCCCGGCAATCGTGCGCGTGACCCAGATCGTGCCCGAGCAGGTCCGGCCTCTCGCCGAGGTGCTCGAAACGATCCGGCTGGAACTGGCGATGCTCGAAGCGCGCGACACGCTGCTCGACATCCATGACGGCTATGAGGACGCCCGCGCGGGCGGTGCATCGATGATCGAGGCCGCGCGGACACAGCGGCTCAATGTCGAGACCGCGCGCCCGGTCGACCGGCGCGGGTTTGGCACCGATGGCGCGGCGCTCGACGACCTGCCCGAGCGCGCCGCCCTGCTCGATGCGGCGTTCGCCGCCGGTATCGGCGAAGAGTCGCCGCCGCTCAATGCCGGCCGGGAAGGCTTTGTCTGGTACGAAGTGACCGACATCGAGGCCGATCGCGACCGTACGCTCGATGAAGTGCGGGAACGGGTCGTTGCCGACTGGCAGGCCGGCCAGGCCGCCGTCGCGCTCGATGAGGCCGCCGAGGCGGCGGCGCAGTCCATTCGCGACGGCGAGACGCCGCAGGCGGTTGCCGAGGCGAGCGGCTACAGGGCCGGCACCCGTTTCGGCCTGTCGCGCGCAGCGACCGACGGCGATTTCACATCAGCGGCGCTGGGCGCCGTCTTCACGGCCGGGCCGCGCGAGGTTGCCGTCGCGCAAGGTTCGGACGCCGATTCGCGGCTGGTGTTCCGCATCGATTCGATCACCAATCCGGTCGGCGGCGCCGAGCAGATCGATGAGCGGCTGGCCGGAACCGTTGCCTTCAACCTCACCGACGATCTTCTCAACCAGATGGTCGGCCGGCTTCAGCAGGAGTTCCCGGTCGTGCTGTTCCCCGCCGCACTCGAGCGCGCGCTCGACACCGGCAGCCATTCGGGCATGTAGGATGAGCACCGCACCCAACGACATGCGCGCGTTGATCGGCCTTGCCGCCGAAGGCCGGCCTCTGACCACCGATCAGGCGCGCCAGGCGTTCGAGATCATGATGTCGGGGGATGCGACGCCGGCGCAGATCGGCGGGTTCCTGATGGCGCTGCGGGTGCGCGGCGAGACCGTCGACGAGATCGCCGGCGCCGTCGCCACCATGCGTGCGAAGATGACGCCCGTGACCGCGCCGGCCGGCGCGATCGACATCGTCGGCACCGGTGGCGACAACTCGGGCAGCTACAATGTGTCGACGCTCGCCGCGCTGATTGCCGCGGGCGCCGGCGCGCATGTCGCCAAGCACGGCAACCGGTCGCTGTCGTCGAAATCGGGCTCGGCGGAAGCCCTCGCCGAACTGGGCGTCAACATCGAAGCCGATCCGGAGACCATCGGCCGCTGCATCGCCGAGGCCGGGCTCGGCTTCATGTTCGCGCCGATGCACCACGCCGCCATGCGCCATGTGGGCCCCAGCCGCGTGGAACTGGGCACCCGCACCATCTTCAACATGCTCGGGCCGCTGTCCAACCCGGCCGGCGTGCGGCGGCAACTGGTCGGCGTGTTCGCGCCGCAATGGGTCGAACCGCTCGCCCATGTGCTCAACGCGCTGGGCGCCGATCACGTCTGGGTGGTGCATGGCGACGGGCTCGACGAGATCACCACCGCCGGCGAAACCATGGTCGCCGAACTCAAGGACGGCGCCGTGCGCACGTTTGCGGTGACGCCCGAGGCGGTCGGCCTCAAGCGCGTGACGGCCGCAGCGCTCAAGGGCGGAACGCCGGCGGAAAACGCGGCCGCATTGCGCGCCGTGCTCGAAGGTCAGACCGGGGCCTATCGCGACATTGCCTGCCTGAACGCGGCGGCCGGTCTGGTCGTTGCCGGTCTTGCGGACACGCTGGCCGACGGTCTTGCCAAGGCGCAGGCGGCGCTCGATGACGGCCGCGCGGCCAAGGCGCTCGATCGTGTCGTCGCGCTTTCCAACGGGCGGACCTGAGGCGATGGCCGACATTTTGCGCCGGATTGAAGCCTACAAGCGCGAGGAGATTGCCGCCGCCAAGGCGTCGGTGCCGCTGGCGGCGTTGCAGGCGCGCATCGCGGACGCGCCGCCGCCACGCGGTTTTGCCCGGGCGCTGCGCGCGCAACATGCCGACGGCAACTACGCGCTGATCGCCGAGATCAAGAAGGCCAGCCCCTCCAAGGGCCTGATCCGCGCCGATTTCGATCCGCCCGCCCTCGCCCGCGCTTATCAGGCGGGCGGCGCGGCGTGTCTGTCGGTTCTCACCGATACGCCCTCGTTTCAAGGCGCGCCGGACTATCTGACGGCGGCGCGTGACGCCTGCCCCCTGCCCGCGCTGCGCAAGGACTTCACGTTCGACACCTAT
>CAZSFA010000118.1:0-8647 GCA_964606055.1 uncultured Oceaniradius sp.
AGGAGATTGTGCCGACACGCATTTCGTTTGTCGACATTGCCGGCCTCGTGCGCGGCGCTTCCAAGGGCGAAGGGCTCGGCAACCAGTTCCTCGCCAACATTCGCGAGGTCGATGCGATCGTCCACGTGTTGCGATGCTTTGAGGACGACGACGTGACCCATGTCGACGGCCGCATCGATCCGGTCGCCGATGCGGAGACCGTGGAAACAGAACTGATGCTGGCAGACCTTGAAAGCCTTGACCGGCGCATCGCGCAGGTGCGCAAGCGTGCCACCGGCAAGGACAAGGAAGCGCTGACCGTCCTGCCGATGATGGAGAACGCGCTGGAGTTGCTTCAAGACTCCAAGCCCGTCCGCCTGCTGCTGGACGGCATCGCCGCCGAGGATCTTGCGATCCTCAAGGGCCTGAACCTTCTGACCTCAAAGCCGGTGCTTTACGTTTGCAACGTCGCCGAAGCCGATGCCGCCGACGGCAACACGCTCAGCCAGGCGGTGGCCGCGATGGCGCTGGAACAGGGCGCGCGTACGGTCGTCATTTCGGCGGCGATCGAAGCGGAAATCGCGCAACTCGAACCCGGTGAAGCCGCCGAATTCCTTGAAACGCTCGGCCTTGAAGAGCCCGGGCTCGACCGCCTGATACGCGAGGGCTACCGCCTTCTGGACCTGATCACCTTCTTCACCGCCGGCCCCAAGGAGTCGCGGGCCTGGACGGTGAAGCACGGATCGAAGGCGCCGCGCGCGGCCGGCCAGATCCACACCGACTTCGAAAAGGGTTTCATCCGCGCCCAGACGATCGCGTTTGACGATTATGTGGACCTGGGCGGCGAGACCGCGGCGCGCGATGCCGGCAAGGCGCGCGACGAAGGCAAGGAGTACGTCGTGCAGGATGGCGACGTGATGCTGTTCAAGTTCAACGTCTGACCGCACGCGCGCCCGGTGACGGACGCGCGCGATTGTGACTGGACCACGCCGCAGGCCGCGTTAGCTTCTGCCCGGCCATGATGACGCAGACCCATTTTCTGGTGGCGGCAGCCCTGTTCTGCAGCCCGCGGCGCCCCGCAAGGCAGAACGCGGCGGTCCTGGCCGGGGCCTTCGCCCCCGACGCCGCGATCTACACGCTGTTTGTCTGGTCGAAGATCGTCGGCATTCCCGAGCGCGAACTGTGGAGCGTGGTCTACTTCGCCGAGCCGATGACGACGATGACGGCAATCGCCAACTCGGCGCCGCTTTATGCGATGATCGGCATTTTGGGCATCGCGCTGGTTCGGCCGGCCTCGGTCGAACTGGCCAGCCCCCACAGTGCCAACACGCCGGCCGGCCTTGGCAGGTTCATTGTGGCCAGCCACACCAACATCGCGATCCTGTTCGCGCTGGCCGCGCTGACGCATCTGGCAGGCGATCTGCCCGTCCACGCGGCCGACGCGCACCCGCATTTCTGGCCGCTGACCGACTGGAGGTTCATCTCGCCGGTCAGCTATTGGGATCCGCGCCATTTCGGCACCCAGTTCTCGATCCTCGAGGTCGTCTTCGGGATCGCGCTCGCGGTGATCGTCTTCCGACGCTTCAAGGCGCTGTGGGTGCGCGGCCTGACGGCGATGCTGATCGCCGCCTATGTGGCAGTGCCGGTCTACTTCTTCGTCATTCTGGGCGGCGGTTGATCAGGCCTGCTTGGCCGGACACGTCGAAATGCCGAACAGCGAATAGGCCGGACAGGTCGAAAAAAGGCCGGTCGCCAGCGGTACCGCACCGATCAGGAACGCCCAGCGCCAGCCGCTTTCGGGAAAGACGAAGAAAAGGGTGAGCAGAACGACGCCAACGATGACGCGGACCGCGCGGTCGAGATTGCCGACATTGGTCTGGAACATGGTCGCACTCCTTCAATGCAATGCACGTGCGGCGTATATCGGTGAGCGCTGATAGACCCGCCTTGCGCCAGATCAACCACAGCCGCCTCGCACGAAATCGTGAAGGCGGCGCCCGCTATTCGCCATCGAACGCGATCAACGCGCTGACCGGCACGCCCAGGGCTTCGATCTTGTCCCGGCCGCCCAGCGCCGGCAGATCGATGACGAAACTGGCCGCCACGACCTCGGCGCCCATCTGCTGCAAAAGCTTCACCGCACCTTCCGCGGTGCCGCCCGTGGCGATCAGGTCATCGACGAGGATGACCTTTTCGCCGGCAGCCACCGCGTCACGGTGCATCTCCATCTCGTCGACGCCGTACTCGAGGCTGTAGGCGATGCGCACGGTCTCATGCGGCAGCTTGCCCTTCTTGCGGATCGGAACGAACCCGGCGGACAACTGGTGCGACATGGCCCCGCCCAGGATGAAGCCGCGCGCTTCCACACCGGCGATCTTGTCGATCTTGGAACCGGCATGGGGATGGACCAGTTCGTCGACCGCGCGGCGGAATGCGGAGGCATCGCCCAGCATGGTCGTGATGTCGCGAAAGACGATCCCCGGCTTGGGGTAGTCGGGGATCTTGCGAATGGCGGCGTCCAGCGTCGTGTGCAAATCCATGGCGCGGCGGGTCCTCGAAACGGTGCAAACCATCGATGTGTAGGATCATGCGGTGCGGCGCGCAAAGGAAAAGGGCGCCCGTTGGGCGCCCCTGGTCGATCCGGTCGGTGACCGAAGATCAGTGGTCGACGCGCGACCAGACCTGGCGTTTGGACAGGTACAGGAGCGCCGCGAAGATCAGAAGGAACACCATCACCCGGAAACCGGTCTGCTTGCGTTCCTCAAGGTGCGGCTCCGCCGCCCACATCATGAAGGCACTGACGTCCTTTGCCATGTTAGAGATCGTCGGCGGGGTGCCGTCATCGAACTCGTGCGAGCCTTCATACAGCGGCTGCGCCATGGCCAGCGCCACACCGCTGGCGAAGTAGGGATTGTACCACAACCCGTCCGGTACCTCGACATCGGCGGGGATGTCGTCGGTGTAGCCGGTCAACAGCGAATAAAGGTAGTCGGGGCCGTTTTCGGTGTACATGCGGAACGGGTCAATCACGAACGCGGGGAACCCGCGGATGGGCGCCCGTGCCTTGGCCATCAACGACAGGTCCGGCGGATAGGCGCCGCCATTGGCAGAGCGTGCCGCTTCCTGATTGGGGAATGGCGAGGGGAACGTGTCCGCCGGCGTTGCCGGCCGGAAGAACATGTCGCCGAACTCGTCGGGACCGTCCTCGACCTCGTATTGCGCGGCGAGCGCCTCGATCTGCTCCTCGGTGTAGCCGAAGTCTTCGAGCGTCCGGAACGGCACGCGGCTGAGCGCGTGGCATGCCGAGCAGTTCTCGACGTAGATCTTCAGGCCGCGCTGCAACTGGGCCTTGTCGAACGTGCCGAACGGGCCGGCAAACGACCAGTCCTGCTCGCGCGGCTTCTTCTTGGGATAGGCCGAGGCGGCGAGCGCGCCCGTCGCCATGATCGTCAGTGCGAGGAGCGTTGCGCCGGCTTTGATGATTGCGTTTCTCATGTCCGATATCCTTGCTGGCGGCTGCCTCAGCCCTTGTCCTGCGGCGCAGCCGTCGCTCCGCCCAGTTGCGGCGATCCGGCGGCCTCTCCCTGCCCGGCCTTGCGTTCCAGCACGGCCTCGGTGATCGAGTTGGGCACGCGGCGCGGCTTCTCGATCAGGCCAAGCAGCGGCAGCACGATCAGGAAGAAGGCGAAGTAGTAGGCCGTCGCACCCTGCGCGAGCGACACGTAGATGCCCTCGGCCGGCTGCGAACCCAGCCAGCCCAGGAACACGGCGTTGACGACAAAAAGCCAGAAGAAGACCTTGTAGAGCGGGCGGTAGACGGCCGAGCGCACCTTGGAGGTGTCCAGCCATGGCATGACGAACAGGATCACGACGGCGCTGAACATGGCGATGACGCCGCCAAGCTTGGCCGTGATCGGGCCGATGTCAAAAGTGATGGCGCGCAGGATCGCGTAGAACGGCAGGAAGTACCATTCGGGCACGATGTGCGCCGGCGTCACCATCGGATCGGCGGGGATGTAGTTGTCCGCATGACCCAGGAAATTCGGCATGTAGAAGACGAAATAGGCATAGAGCGCCAGGAACACGATCATCGCGAACGCGTCCTTGATGGTCGCATACGGCGTGAACGGCACCGTGTCGGTCTTCGACTTGACCTCGATTCCGGTGGGGTTGGTCTGGCCGGTCACATGCAGCGCCCAGACGTGCAGGATCACGACGCCGGCGATCATGAACGGCAACAGGTAGTGCAGCGCGAAGAACCGGTTGAGTGTGGGATCGCCGACCGCAAAGCCGCCAAGGAGCAACTGCTGCACAGGCTCACCGATCACCGGAAACGCGGTGAAGAACCCGGTGATCACCGTGGCGCCCCAGAAGGACATCTGGCCCCAGGGCAGAACGTAGCCCATGAAAGCGGTCGCCATCATCAACAGGTAGATGATGCAGCCCAGGATCCACAACAGTTCGCGCGGCGCCTTGTAGGAACCGTAATAGAGGCCGCGGAAGATGTGCAGGTAGACGGCCAGGAAGAAGAAGTGCGCGCCGTTCTGGTGCATGTAGCGCAACAGCCAGCCCGAGTTCACATCGCGCATGATGTGCTCGACGCTGTTGAATGCCTCATCGGCGCTCGGCACGTAATGCATGGCGAGCACGACACCGGTCAGGATCTGGATGACCAGGAAGATCGTCAGGATACCGCCGAACGTGTAGGCATAGTTCAGGTTGCGCGGCACCGGGTACGACACGAAGCTGTCATAGACCAGCCGCGGCAAGGGCATCCGCGAATCGATCCATTTGCCGACACCCGAGGTGGGCGTGTAGGTGCCATGATGTTCAAGATTGCTCATCGAGCGCCTCCTCAGACCTGGTCCGAACCGACGATCAACGTCGTGTCATCGGCGAAAACGTAGGGCGGCAGCGGCAGATTGGTTGCGGCAGGTCCGCGCAGGATGCGGCCGACATTGTCGAACACCGAACCGTGGCAGGGGCAGAACCAGCCTTCGGGGGCGTTGTCGACCGTGTTGGGCACGCAACCCAGATGGGTGCAGGTCGCCGACACGATCACCCAGTTGGCCGGCTGGCCCTCGGGCCCGGCGATGCGCTCCTGCGCAGGCTGATATTCCTTCATGTCGCCTTCGCCCAACAGGTCCGAGGCGGCAATCTCGTCATCGGTCAGTTGCCGCACGAAATAGGGCTGCGAACGCCAGGTGACGACGATCGTCCCGCCGGGCTGCACCGAACTCAGATCGACCTCGATGGGCAGGCCGGCGGCGCGAACGGCGGCGTCGGGGCGCATCTGGTCGATGAACGGCCAAGCAACGGCTGCGGCGCCAACCACGCCCATCATACCCGTGGCAACGTAGATGAAATCACGCCGCGTCGGCATGTCGCCTTCGGGATGCGGAGTATCGTCGGAGTGGGTGGCGTCTGTCACGAAAGGTGTCCTTTCCTGCCAATTCATTCAGCCAAAACATGCACAAAACAATGGCTCCGGACAGCGATCGCCGCCCGGCGCCCGGTAACTATGCGGCGCTTGAGAGGTTGTCTACCCTGCAAGGGTCTATGATGACACTGTGTCGCGCGGACTATTCGGCCGCCTGCGGGAAGCTGAGGAACCCGCCCGACTGGCGTGTCCACATGCGCGCGTAAAGACCGTCGGTCTCGCGCAGCAAGGCGTCGTGGCGACCCATTTGCACGATCCGCCCGTTGTCGACCACGACCAGCCGGTCCATGGCGGCGATCGTCGACAGCCGGTGGGCGATCGCGATCACCGTCTTGCCGTCCATCAGCCCGGCCAGATTCTCCTGAATGGCGGCCTCGATCTCCGAATCAAGCGCCGACGTGGCCTCGTCCAGGATCAGGATCGGCGCGTCCTTGAGCATGACACGGGCAATCGCCACCCGCTGGCGCTGGCCACCGGACAGTTTGATGCCGCGCTCGCCGACATGGGCGCCATAGCCGGCCCGGCCCTTGGGATCGCGCGCATCAAGGATGAACTCGTGCGCCTTGGCCTTGCGTGCGGCCGCCTCGATGTCGGCCTGCGTTGCGCCATGCGCGCCATACGCGATGTTGTCGCGCAGAGACCGGTGCAGCAGCGAAGGCTCCTGGCTGACGACACCGAACTGGGCGCGCAGCGAGACCTGCGTGACATCGGCGATGTCGGTCCCGTCGATCGTCACCCGCCCGGCCTCGGGTTCGAACAGGCGCAGCATCAGCGCGATGAGGGTCGACTTGCCCGCACCCGAAGGTCCGACCAGCCCGACCTTCTCGCCCGGCTCGATGGCGAGATCGAGATCCTCGAACAGGCGCACATCGTCCTTGCCGTAGTTGAACCGCACGTTCTGGAAATGGATGCGGCCCGATGTGCGCGGCAGCGCGATCGCATCGGGCTTGTCGCGAATGGCCGGCTCCACGGAGATCGTCTCGACGGCGTCCTGAATGGTCGAGAACGCCCGGATCAGCCCGTTGATGTTGAACATCATCCAGCCCGACATCTGGTTGAGGCGGAAGACAAGGCCCATCGTCGCCGCGATCGCACCCGTGGTCATCGTGCCAGCCATCCAGCCCTGCACGGCGAGCACGCCGACGGCTGCCATCATCAGCCCGTTGAGCACGGCGACGGCCGTGCGCACCAGCGTGATCATGCGTGTCAGGTGCGTGACCGCGCCCAGGTAGTTGCCCAGCGCGCCCTTGACGTCGCCATGCTCGCGCTCGCCGGTGTCGAACAGCTTGACCGTCAGGATGTTGGTGAAGATGTCGACCAACCGCCCGTTGAGCACCGAGCGTTCATTGGCATTGTTCTTGCCGGCCGCCCGCAGGCGCGGCAACAGATAGCGCACGATCAGCGCGTAGCCGGCGCCCCAGATCGCGACCACGACGCCCATCCGCCAGTCGAGCGCCGACAGCACCGCCCCGGTCAGCACGATGAAGGTCAGGAACGACCACAGCGACTGCAGCGAGGTGACGATGAAATCGCCGACCGATTCGCCGGCCTGCATGATCTTGGTGGCGATCCGCCCGGCGAAATCGTCCTGAAAGAACGCATAGGGCTGCTCGATCACCCGGCGGAACGCCTGCCAGCGCACCATGGTGTAAAAGCGCGGCACGATCACCTGCTGCTCGATGATCGCCGCCCCGACCATGACCAGCGCACGCACGACCAGAAGCAGCACCAACATGCCGGTCAGCTCCAGCCAATGGTCGCGCAACAGCGTCTCGGGCGAGGCGTTGTCGAGGATGTCGATGAGCCAGCCGACGCCCCAGTAGAGCGCCGCCTCGACCGCGCCCGCCAGCCCGCCGATCACCAGCAAGACGATGAACGGCCAGCGCGCCTGACGGGCAAAATAGGTAATGAACGCCCACGCGTTGCGCGGTAGCACCTCGCGGTCGGTGTCGTTGAACGGCTCGACGAACCGCTCCACCCGGTTCCAGACCGGGTGGTCGGTGCGTCGATAGGCGGGATCGGGGTCATCCCGCCAAGTGTTGCCGTATCGCGCCATCTACTCCGCCGCTTGCGCCTGATCCTCAACGCCCAGGAAGCCACCCGACTGGCGCGCCCAGAGTTGGGCGTAAAGCCCGCCTTCGGCAACCAGTTCGTCGTGCGAGCCCTGCTCGATGATCGCGCCCTGATCCATCACGACCAGCCGGTCCAGGTTTGCAATCGTTGACAGGCGGTGGGCGATGGCGATCACCGTCTTGCCCTCCATCAGCGCGTTCAGATTGTCCTGGATCGCCGCCTCGACCTCGGAGTCGAGCGCCGAGGTGGCCTCGTCCAGCACCAGGATCGGCGCGTTCTTCAGGAACACGCGCGCGATCGCGATGCGCTGGCGCTGGCCGCCGGACAGCTTGACGCCCCGCTCGCCGACATGGGCCTCGTACCCCTTGCGACCCTGCGGATCGACCAGATCGAGGATGTAGTCATGCGCGTTGGCCCGCTTGGCCGCTTCGATGATGTCGGCATCGGACGCGTCGGGATTGCCATAGGCAATGTTGTCGCGCACCGACCGATGCAGCAGCGAAGTGTCCTGCGTGACCACGCCGATCTGCTGGCGCAGACTGTCCTGCGTGACCTTGGCGATGTCCTGGCCGTCGATGCGGATCGCGCCGCCCTCCAGATCGTAGAGCCGCAAGAGCACGTTCATCAGCGTCGACTTGCCTGCGCCGGAACGACCGACCAGGCCCACCTTGGCGCCCGGCTCGACCGCCAGCGACAGGTCCTCGATCACGCCGCCCGCCTTGCCATAGTGGAAGCGAATGCGATCGAACGCGATCGCGCCGCGGTCCACCACGAGCCGCTTGGCGTCCGACGTATCGACCACTGTTTGCGGCTGCGAGATCATGCTGGCGCCGTCCTCGACGGTGCCGATGTTCTCGAACAGTCCGGCCAGTTCCCACATCACCCAGTGCGACATGCCTTCGAGCCGCAAGACAAGGCCGACGCCGACGGCGATCGCGCCGACGGTGGCATCGCCCGTCTGCCATGACCAGATGCCGATCGCCGAGACCGCGAACAGCAACAGGACGTTGGCGATGTCGAGACCGGTGTTCAGCCAGGTGACCATGCGCATCTGCGGATGCACCGTGTCGAGGAACTCGTCCATCGCCTCGCGCGCATAGTCGTCCTCGCGGCCCGCATGGGCAAACAGCTTCACCGTCATGATGTTGGTGTAGC
>CAZSFA010000119.1:0-8568 GCA_964606055.1 uncultured Oceaniradius sp.
TCGCCACCAACAATGACAGCGCCTACGCCACCGCGATCGCGCTCAAGGCGCGCGATGCCAACATCGTGGCGATCATCGATCTGCGGTCACGGCTGTCGGATGCGGCGCACACCATGGCCGCCGTTGCCGGGGCCGAACTGCGCCCCGGACAGGCCGTGCTTGCAACCTCGGGCACGACCGCGCTCGCATCGGTCACCGTCGCCGACTACCGGCTCAAGACCCGCCAGCCAAGCGGCACGCTGGACGACATCGCCTGCGATTGCCTGCTGATGTCCGGCGGCTGGTCACCGGCCATCGATCTGGCCGTGCAAATGGGTGCCGAGCCGGTCTGGAACGACCGCCTGCAGGCCTATGTCGCACCCAAAAAGGATTCCCGCTTCAGCCTGCACGGTTCGGCCGATGGCTATCTCGAATTCGGCGACGGGCTGTCGCAGGTGCCCGCGCCGATCATCGAGATCAACCGGGGGCGCACCGCCTTCGTCGATCTGCAACAGGACCTGACGGCCGACGACATCCGCCGCGCCGCGCGCCACGGATTTGTCGTCGCCGAACAGGTGCGCCGCCACAGCGGGCTGGGCATGGGCACCGAAAAGGGCCGCACCGCGCAGACCGCCGCCCGGATTGCGTTCGCCCATGCCCATGGAACACCGGTCGGCGACAGCCAGCCACCGCGCGTTCAGGGGCCGGCCGCGGGCATCTCGCTGGGCGCGATGGCCGCAACGCCCTTGGACGCGGAGGGCGCGCATCGTGTGACGCCCATGCACGACTGGCATGTCAAGAACAGCGCGCCGATGCGGCCGGCGGATGGCTGGCAGCAACCGACCAGTTACAATCGCTGGAACGAAAAGAGCGGGCCGGCCAGCCTGCGCGAAGTGCGCATCGCGCGCGCCGCCGCCGGCATGTGCGACATCTCCACGCTCGGCAAGATCGATGTGCGCGGACCCGATGCGCTCGAACTGCTCGACCGCATCTTCGCAACCAGCCTGCAAACGCTGCAGATCGGCCATACGCGCTTCGGCGTGATGTTGCGCGATGACGCGGTGGTGCTCGACACCGCGGTCGTCTGGCGCATCGCCGACCGGCACTTCATGGTCACCGCCGCACCGGCCAGCGGCCGGACCGTGCTCGAACACATCGAGTTCCACGCCGCCTGTTCCTGGCCCGATCTGCGCGCCCACGTCACCGATGTGACCGATCAGTGGGCGATCGTCATGCTGGCCGGTCCCCGCGCCCGCGCGGTTCTGGAAGCCTGCGTCATCGACACCGACGTCGACACCCACACCCTGCCCGTCGGCGCCATCGTCAATGGCCGCATCGCCAATGTGCCGGTGATGATCGCCCGCATTTCACAGACCGGCGAACTGGGATTTGAGATCTGTTGCGGCGCCGGCCATGCCGCCATCGTCTGGGACGCGGTGCTGTCGGCGGGCGAGGCGCATGGTCTTGCGCCGCTGGGGCAGGTGGCGATGAAGACGCTGCGCATCGAAAAAGGCCGGCTGGCGGCCAGCGAGATCGACGGTCGCGCCACCGCGCGCGATCTCAACCTTGATCGCTACGTCGCCAGCGAGGAGCGCTTCGTTGGCGCGGCCATGCTGGACCGGCTGGGCTTCGTGCAAACCGGCAGGCCGGCGCTGGTCGGTGTGATCGCCCGTGGCGGCGAAACGCTCAACGGCGGCTGTCATCTTGTCGCAAGCGCTGACCGCCAGCAGCCGGGGCAAAGTTTGGGGCGGGTCACCGCGACCTGTTTTTCGCCGCATGTCGGCCGCTACATCGGCCTTGCGCTTGTCGCCGAGGGCCGCACGAGGATCGGACAGACCCTTTATGCGACCGACCCGGTGCGCTCCAGGGAGCACATCCAGGTCGAGATCGTGCGCCACAACATGATCGATCCGGCCGGGGCGCGCATGCATGGCTGACCGGCGCATGACACCCGGCGCGGCCCCGCGCCCGCACTCCGCGCTGGGCGAAGCGGTCTCGCCCGGCGATTTCGGCAATCTGGCGATGGGGCCGGGCGTCACGCTGGCCGAGCGCCAGGCGCTCGGCATCTGCGAGGTCGCTACCTGGGACGGCGCCAGCGAACGGGTCGCCAAGGCGATCGGTCAGGCAACCGGCCTCGGACTGGCCGAGGGGCGTGCCGGCCATGGGCGGTTGGGACAGGCCTTCCGAACCGCGCCGGACCGCTGGCTGGTCGCGGCTCCCGATCCGTCGCTTGCATCCTCGCTCGGCCAATCGCTGGCCGATACGGCGAGCGTCATCGATCTCAGCCACGGCCTGGTGCCGCTGCGATTGAGCGGCGAACGCAGCGTGTGGGTGCTGTCCAAGCTGCTGCCCCTCGACTTCGACGCCCCGCAACTTGCGCCGCCCGCCGGCACCGCCAGCCAATGCCGGTCCATTCGCCTGCGCCTCCAGCGCCATGCCGAAGACGGGTTCGACCTGTTCGTGCCGCGTGCATCGGCCCGCGCGTTCTGGGCGGCGTTGACGGAGGCCAGTGCCGAGGTCGGCTACCGCGTCATCCGATAGCGACGGCTTTGCGCCGAACGCTCCCGTACGCCGACGGCGGCGCACTATCTGTTTTCGTTTCGACAGCCCTGCGTCAAAGAGCGGCAGAAACCGTCCCGTATCGGCGGCAAATGCCATTGTATTGGCGCCCCGAGTTGTTTACGTCGATCAGGGGCGGCCTGTAGAACGGCCAGACAAACACATCTCGCGCGAGACAGTTGCGCTTTCGAACATGTTGGTTTTCTGTCGAACCGGACCGAAATCAACGGCATGCACGGAAAGCGAGCGTCCCGCTCATCGGAGACCCATGGCCAAGAAAATCGCCGAGATCAGACGGCCCGAAATCGTCCACGCCTTGTACCGTGCCATCGAGGAAAACGGCATCAACCTGCCCAGCTACGACCAGATCGCGCGCCAGGGGGATATGTCCCGTCAGCTCATCCGTCACTATTTCGCCAATGCCCACGACATGGCGCTGGCGCTGTGCGACACGCTGGCCGCCAGCTACAAGGATTGTCTGATGCGCGGCATCATCGCCGCCGACGACAGCCGACGGCTCGGCGTTTTCCTGGACTTCTACTTCAACTTCCTCTCCGACAAGGGCCTGCCCAAGCCCGCCGACGATGTCGTCTACGATGCCCTGTTCGCACTGGCGGCCACCGACCAGAAGGTGCGCGGCAATCTCAAGGCGCAGTATGAACTGTTGCAGATGACCCTGGCCCACGAGGTCCAGATCAGCCATCCGCAACTGCACCAGGCCGCCTGCCGGGAACTGGGCTATCTGATCGTCGCGCTGATGTATGGCCACTGGAAGATGGTCGCCTCGCTCGGCTTCAGCGACGACTACAACCGCACCTCGCGCGCGGCGCTCGATCGGCTCATCCAATCCTACATCGCCAGCTACGACGCGCCGGACTGATCGCAACACCGGCCCGCTTTCAGATCGAAAGCGAGCCTTCGGCGAACTTCACCGCGTGGCCGCCAATGCGCGCGGCGGCCATCGTGCCGTTGCGGCCGGTCACCTCGAGCCTGATGCGCGAGGGCCGTCCCATTTCGATGCCCTGTTCGATGGTCCACACATTGGGGCCCTCGTCCAGACCGTCGAACACGGTGATCGCACCGCAAAGCGCGGCAACCGCCGATCCGGTGGCGGCATCTTCGACGACGCCATGATGGCCGGCCAGCATCCGCGCATGGAACGCGCAATCGCTGGCGATCGTCTCGCGGTTGTAGAGGTAGGGAGACAGGACGTCGCGCGGCTTTCGGCCCGGAAAGTGCGACAACCAGCGGTCGGCATCGAGCCTGGCCTCGGCCATGGCGCCGCCGCTTGCGATCGGTACGCACAGAAACGGCACGCCTGCCGACCATTGCGAGATCACGTGGTTCTCAAACCCGATGTCGGTCGGCGACAGGCCGAGCGCTTCGGAAACGTCGCCGACATCGAGCCCGGCCGTCTGGCGCGCCGGCAACAGCGGCAGGTCGAACTCGGCATAGGTCACCGGCCCGCCGTGCAGCGCCACGCGCACCGGGCCGACACGTTCCTCCAGCATCATCAGGCGGTCGGCGCCCGCATCGTCGCGTTCGGCGAGCGCCACCGCCGAGCCGATCGTCGGGTGACCTGCAAACGGCAACTCGCCGCTCGGCATGAAGATGCGCAACGATGCGGTATGCGCCGGGTTGGACGGGGTCCGCACGAACACCGTTTCGGACAGGTTGAATTCGGCGGCGATCATGGCCATCGCGCCATCATCGAGCGCATCGGCCTCGAAGACGACAGCAAGCGGGTTGCCCGCCAGCCGCTGCGTCGTGAACACGTCGTAAATGGCATAGGGACAGGTGGCCATCGTCAATCCTCTTGCGAATCGCAGCCAAAGTGCCACAGCGCAAGCGCGCGGGCATAGGGGCTGAGGCGCGCGGCATCGTCAGGGCCGGCAATGGGCACCATCTCGGTCGCTTCGTCCTCGCCGGTCGCCGCCATATGCGCCGCAAAGCGCTCGCGGCACTGCTCAAACGACAACTCCAGCCGGCAGCGCCGACCCAGATACCAGGCGTTCTCGATGTGGCAGGCAACATAGCGCGCATCGAAGGCGCCAGCGGGCGGCGCAAGGCCGGTCTCCTCGACAAGCTCCCGGCGGATGTTGCGCATCACATCGATGCGGCCATCGACCAGATCGTCGGCATCGAGCGCGCCGGCCGGAAAGTAGAGCTGGCCGGCATTGGCGGTGTGCGCGGCCATGCGCACGGCAAGCAGCACCCCGTCCGAGGTCACCGGCATCGAGGTGCCCGAAACATGGATCGCCGTCGGCGATCGACCATGGTCGCGCCAGTGCATGAAGGTTGCAAAATCGGTGCGGTGGGCGCGGCCGCTGAGCGCGCCGTCGGCGCGATGCACATCGCTGAACATGAAGAACGCGCCGTTCCAAAGCCGGTCGTTGCGCGCCGTCAGGTGTTGCCAGTGCTCCTCGATCGCCGCGCGGTTGGCCGCACCATAGGCCAGCGGCGCGCCGTCCAGCAAAAGCATGGCCGATTCAAATCGCATGATCATGGCCGCCGCATAGGTCAGCGGACGCACAATGACCAGAGCGTCGTGCGGACGATGGCGGTGCCGCGAGGCACCGGCAAGGTTGCCGCCCGCCGCCGCCGACGCTTGTCACTTGATCCAGATCAATTATATGCGGGACAGCTCATATAAACAATCACGCATATTCAAATGGAGACCCCCATGGCCCGCTCAGACCAACATCCAACGCCACCCTGGCAACCCCTGCACTTTTTGGCGGCTCTCGGTGCCGGTGGCCTTGCCGTCAGCTTCTTCATGTACCTGATGTGGATGACGCCGCATGCGGGGCAGCCCATTCCGTCGTTTACGACGCTGTCGGCCGCCTTTGCCGACGGCTCGCTCGGCATGCGGGCGCTCATCGCGCTGTCCGTCACCGGCATCGCCGTCTTCACCGTGCTGCATGTGCGGCTGCTGATCTGGAACATCGTCCGCTTCCGGCAATGGCACCCGACCGAAACGGCCATGACGATGCGCCGGTCCAACACCGGATCGGCGGTCATGGCAGCGCCTCTGGCCTTCGCCATGGCGATCAATGTCGGCTTCATCGTCGGCGCCGTCTTCGTGCCCGGCCTGTGGGAAAACGCCGAGTACCTGTTCCCGCTGGCGCTCATCGCCTTTGCCGGCATCGGCGCCTACGCGATGAAGCTGTTTTCCGGCTTCATGACGCAGATGATCGTCGAAGGCGGTTTTGACTGCGCCAAGAACAACTCGCTCGCCCAGATGCTGTCTGTGTTTGCCTTTGCCATGGTCGGCGTCGGCTTTTCGGCTTCCGCCGCGATGAGCCACAACGCCGTCACCTCGGTCATCGGCTTTTCGGGCTCGGTCTTCTTCATCGGCGCGGCACTCATCTTCGGTGCCCTGTTCTTCATGATGGGCTTCCGTTCGATGTTCGAGAACAAGGCCAACCCGGAAACCGTGCCGACGCTGTGGGTCACCATCCCCTTCATCACCGTCGTCGGCATCGCGATCTACCGGCTCAACATGGCGCTTGACCACAACTTCGGCGTCGAGTGGCTGGTCGGCGACCGCTTCGCCTTCCTGATCAGCCTGTTCGCGGTGCAGCTCCTGTTCGGTGTCATCGGCTACGCGGTCATGAAGCGCACCCGCTACTTCGAGACATATGTGACGGGTGAGGCAAAATCGCCCGGTTCATTCGCCCTTGTCTGCCCCGGCGTCGCACTGTTCGTCTTCGCCAACTTCGTCATCAATCCGGGCCTGGTCGGCCTGGGCGTGATGGAGAAGTTCTCGATCGCCTGGTACGTGGCCTACGCCCCGCTGGTCGCGCTGCAGGTGCTGACGATCGCAACCTTCTTCCGGTTGTCGGGCAAGCTCATCTCGAGCGACCGGGCCGCTCCGGCCGGCATGGTGCCCGCCGAGTAGGGCGCGGCGCCGACGCGCCGGGGGCCGATCAGCCCTCCCCGGCAACGATCAGGACGACAAACGCGCGCCGCAGAGCGCGCGTTTTTTCATGCGCCTTCGGACTTGGACGGCGCGTCCTCCTCGCGGCGCCGTCGCACCGGTTCGGGCATGATCGCACGCACCGCCGCCTGACGATCAGTCGCGCCCTGCACCGCCTCGCGCTGGCGCTTGAGCCGGTCGCGGTCGCGCCCGAGCGCGGTCGCCATGATGATGGCGCGCTGGTCGTCATCGACACCGAGCAGCCCCAAGGCCCGCGACCCCATTTCCATGCCGGAGGCAGCCGTTTCGCGCACCGCATCATCAACGCCCGAATCGAGCAACTGGATGGCATGGATGCGGTCATAGGCGCGCGCGATCACCTTGGCCTGCGGGAACTCGCGTGCGACCAACGCGACGATCGCGTCCGTCGTCGACGCCCGACTGGTGCAGACCGCGATCAGCTCGGCCCGCGCGGCGCCCGCCGCCTGAAGGATGTCGCGATTGGTGCCATCGCCAAAGTAGACCCGGCGGCCGAAACGGGCCGCCTCGCGCACGCGGTCGGCATCGGCGTCGAGCAGCGTCAGCGACGTGCCCTGCACCAGCAGCGGCTGCGACACCATCTGCCCGAAACGGCCAAACCCGATCACCAGCACCGAGCCGCCCGCATCGGCGAAGTCCTCGTCCATGGTTTCGGCCGCCTTGCGCGGCATGACCAACTTCAACAGCCGTTCGTTCTGTGACGACAGGGCCATCGAAAGCGTCACGATGCTGACCATGATTGCGCCGGTCTCCGAATCGATGATCATGGCCGCCGCCGCCGCGCCAAACAGCACGAACCCGAACTCGCCGTGCTGGGCGAGCGCGAAACCGAGCCGCGCGGCCTTCTCGTGGTCGGTGCCGAAGGCGCGGTTGATCAGATAGACGACCAGACCCTTGATGCTGACCAGGATCGGCACCGCGATCAGGATCAAAAGCCAGTTGCGGGCCACCGCGTCCAGATCGAGCGACAGGCCGACGGCGAGAAAGAAAAGCCCCAGGAACAGCCCGCGAAACGGCTCGATGTCGGCCTCGACCTGGTGCCGGTACGACGATTCGGCAAGGAGAACGCCGGCGATGAACGCCCCCATCGCATAGGACAGCCCCGCCAGCGCCATGATCAGCGTTGCGAAGATGACGACGCCGAGCGCCGCAGCCGTCATCAGTTCGGGTGCGCGCGTGCGGGCAAGAATGTGGAACATCGGGTCGATGGCGAATCGCGCGACGCCGATCAGGAAGGCGATCGCGCCGATGCCAAGCAGGACCGCGATCGCATTGTCGGCAAAGGTCGCACCGGTGCCCGCGACCGGCGCCAGCAGCGTGACCAGCAGCAGGAGGGGAACGATCGACAAATCCTCGAACAGCAGGACGCCGATCGTCGTCTGGCCGAAGGGCGTTGCCCGGTCGCCGGCCTCATCGAGCGCCTTGACGACCAGCGCCGTCGACGACATGCCAAGCCCGAAGCCGACGATCAGTGCGGCGCGCCAATCGAGCCCGAAGGCGAGCGCCGCCAGCCCCAGCGTGCCGCTGGTCGCCAGCAACTGCACCAGCCCGCGCCCGAAGATCGTGCCGCGCATCTGCCACAGGCGGGCAGGCCGGAACTCCAATCCGATGACGAACAGGAACAGGACCACGCCGAACTCGGCGAAGCGCAACAGCGCCTGCGGATCCTCGGAAAACGAAAGCGACAGCGCGATGCCGGCGGCGATCCCGGCCCCAAGGTAGCCGATCACCGTGCCCAGTCCGAGCCGGCGCGACAGCGGCACGAACAGGCAGGCCAGCGCGATCAGCGCCAGCGCCTCGGTGAAACGCCATTCAAGCGGGCTGAGGCCGAACGGCGGAGCCACCGCCGCATCCTGCGCCAAAGCCGTTCCGGTCGCGGCCAGATACGCAACAAGGCCGCCACCGGCCAGAACGCCCATTGCGATTGCACGCTTCGCCAATGCCGATCTCCAACTCGCCTGTCATGGGCAGACGGCCGGCGCGAACCGCACCGACCAACCATCCAGATAGGCTTAGCGCGGTCGACGGCGAGATGTCAGCCATGATGTCGGCCGGACACCGGACCGGCGGTC
>CAZSFA010000120.1:0-8563 GCA_964606055.1 uncultured Oceaniradius sp.
CGTCCGATGCCATCAGATGCGCCTGATGCGCCGTCACCCGCGCTTCCTCGGGGTTCTCAGGCTCGTCGTTGAACATCGGTGCGGTCGACAGCGCCATGATCAGGATGAACAGGATCGCGGTCGCAAGCCAAGTCCAGCGCGGGTCGCCGGCGCGCGCATGGCGCGTGTTGAAGTAGTGCCGGATCGTCACCCCCATCAGAAACACCAGCGATGCGATCAGCCAGTTGTACTGGCTTGCAAACGCCAGCGGGTAATGGATCGACAGCATGAAGAAGATGACCGGGAGGGTCAGGTAGTTGTTGTGCGTCGAGCGCAGCTTGGCGATCTTGCCGTATTTGGCATCGGGCGTGCGGCCTGCCTTCAGGTCCGCGACGACGATCGTCTGGTTCGGGATGATGATGAAGAAGACGTTCGCGCTCATGATCGTCGCGGTGAACGCGCCCAGGTGCAGCAGCGCGGCGCGGCCCGAGAAGACCTGCGTGTAGCCCCACGCCATTGCGGTCAGGAGCACGAACAGGAGGATCATCAGAACGGTCGGATAGTCGCCGAGCGGCGATTTGCACAGCCGGTCGTAGATGATCCAGCCCAACGCCAGTGACGCGAGCGAGATCGCCACGGCCAGCAAGATCGGAATGTCCGCCACGCTCGGATCGACCAGATAGAGATCGGCGCCAAGGTAGTAAACCAACACCAGCAGCGCGAAGCCGGAAAGCCAGGTGGCATAGCTCTCCCACTTGAACCATGTCAGATGCTCGGGCAGCCGCTCGGGCGCGACCAGGTACTTCTGGACGTGGTAGAAGCCGCCGCCATGCACCTGCCATTCCTCTCCGTCGGCCGGGCCGGCAATGTCGCGGTTCAGCCCCAGATCAAGCGCGATGAAATAGAACGATGAGCCGATCCAGGCGATGGCGGTGATGACGTGCGTCCAGCGCACCGCAAACTCCGCCCATTCCATGAAAACGGCAAGATCGTACATGCCAAGATCCCCAATTGGCGCCCAAGCTAACGTTTCGCGGGTGCAACAAAAGCAAAAAGTTTGGGCACCCGGCGGTCAGCTGCCCCGATAGGTCGAATAGCCGTAGGGCGAAACGAGCAGGGGCACATGATAGTGGCTGGCTGCATCGTTGATGCCGAAGCGCACCGGCACCTGATCGAGGAACAGCGGTTCCGGGCTGGCCAGACCATTGGCGCGCAGGTAGTCGCCGACATGGAAGACCAGTTCATAGCCGCCCGTGCGGAAGCTGCCCGTCGGCAGGATCGGCGCATCGGTACGCCCGTCGGCGTTTGTCACCGCTTCGGCGATCCGGGCGTGCGAGTTGCCTGAAACGCGGTACAGCCAGATCGCCATGCCCGCCGCCGGAACGCCGCGTGCGGTGTCCAGCACATGGGTCGTCAGAAATCCGCCTTCGGCCATCGCCAATCCCCGCGTCTTCTTGTCAGTGCCGCCGAAAACCGGCACATAGCGCTGTCTGACAGCATCGCGCAGCGATGTGAAGCCGACATCTTGAATCGGAACCGACGCCCTTGAACCGCTACCCGCGCGACATGCACGGCTATGGCCGCATCCCGCCCGACCCGCAATGGCCGGGTGGTGCGCGGATCGCCGTCCAGTTCGTCCTCAACTACGAGGAAGGCGGCGAGAACAATGTGCTGCACGGCGATGCGGGGTCCGAGGCTTTCCTTTCGGAAATCGTCGGCGCATCCGCATGGCCCGATCGCCGCCACTGGAACATGGAGACGATCTACGAGTACGGCGCACGCGCCGGGTTCTGGCGTCTGCACCGCCTGTTTGCCGACGCCGCCATTCCGGTCACTGTCTACGGCGTTGCCACCGCGTTGGCCCGTTCGCCCGCGCAGGTCGCGGCAATGCAGGAGGCCGACTGGGAGATCGCCTCGCACGGCCTGAAATGGATCGAGTACGCACATGCGTCAGGCGATCGCACTTCATACCGAGGTCACCGGCGAGCGCCCGCGCGGCTGGTACACCGGCCGGACATCGCTGAACACGGTCGATCTGGCGACCGAGGATGGCGGCTTTGCCTATGTCGCCGACAGCTATGCCGACGACCTGCCCTACTGGCACCACCACGAAGGCCGCGACCAGTTGATCGTGCCCTACACGCTCGATGCCAACGACATGCGCTTTGCGACGCCGCAGGGCTTCAACGCGGGCGACCAGTTCTTTGCCTACCTGCGCGACACGTTCGACGCGCTCTATGAGGAGGGCGAGGCCGGCGCGCCCAAGATGATGTCGATCGGGCTGCATTGCCGCCTCGTCGGCCGGCCGGGCCGCGTGATGGCGCTCAAGCGGTTCATCGATCACGCAAAGGCCAGGACCGGCGTCTGGTTCGCCCGCCGCATCGATATCGCCGAACACTGGATCGCCAACTTTGAACCGCCAAACCGCCAGGGCCGACCGTCACTGATGGAAAGGCAAGCGTTCATGGATGCTTACGGTTCGATCTTCGAGCACTCGGAGTGGATCGCCGAGCGTGCCTTCGACGGCGAACTGGGCCCCGCGCACGACACCGCGACCGGCCTGCACAACGCGCTTGCCCGGCAGTTCCGGGCTGCGTCCGAAGAGCGGCGCCTTGGCGTGCTCCTCGCGCACCCGGACCTTGCCGGCAAACTGGCGGCCGCAAAACGGCTGACGGCCGACTCCAACGCCGAACAGGCTTCGGCCGGCCTCGACGCATTGACGGACGCCGAGCGCACCCGGTTCACCGAGCTCAACACGGCCTACACGTCCAAGTTCGGCTTTCCCTTCATCATCGCCGTGCGCGATCATGACAAGGCGTCGATCCTGGCCGCCTTCGAGCGGCGCATCGCCAACGACCGCGCGAGCGAGTTTTCCGAGGCATGCCGTCAGGTCGAGCGCATCGCCTATCTTCGTCTCTCCGCCATCCTTCCCCAAACCTGATCGCCTGATCCGCAGCCGCACCGAGCCATGCCCACAATCGAAAGCCTGACGCCCGAAAAACCCCTGTTCGTCCGCACCGGCATCAACCTCGCCTCTGCCGGGCTTGGCGCGCGCGGGCTTTTTGCCACCGACCAGTTCTTCGCGCCGCTCGGGCGCATGCTGGCCGACAGCGAACCGGTCTTCGTGCCCGACAAGTTCGACGAGAACGGCAAATGGATGGACGGGTGGGAGACGCGCCGCCGCCGCGCCGGAGGCCATGACCACTGCATCATCAAACTGGCCACCTCCGGCCGCATCCTTGGCTTTGACATCGACACCGCCAATTTCACCGGCAACTACGCGCCAGCCGTCAGCGTGGAGGCGTGCATCGGCGAGGATGATCCGGACGAGACCACACGCTGGGTGACGGTGTTGCCGCACAAGCCGCTTGGGCCGAGCGCACACCACTATTTCGTGTGCGACAACTTCGAAACCTGGACGCATCTGCGCCTGAGCATCTTTCCCGACGGCGGCATCGCCCGGTTCCGCGCCTATGGCGTGCCCGACCTTGGCGCGCGCAACTCCGATGGCGAGATCGATCTGGGCGCCGCGCTCAATGGCGGGCGCATCCTGGCCTATTCCGATGCCCATTATGGCGCTTACGACCGCATGCTCGCACCCGGCCGGGCCCATAACATGGGCGATGGGTGGGAGACGCGCCGCCGCCGCGAACCCGGCCATGACTGGATCATCATTGCGCTGGGCGCACGTGGGCGCATCACCAGGGCACTTGTCGACACGCTCCACTTCAAGGGCAATTTCCCCGACCGCTGCTCCCTGCAGGCGGCCGACATGCGCCACTTCGGCGACCTGCTCAGCGATGCCATCGTGACCGACTCCATGTTCTGGCCGCAACTGCTGCCCGAACACAAACTGGGCGCCAATCAGGAGCACGGCTTCAGCGATCTCGCCGATCTGGGCTCGGTCACCCATGTGCGCTTCAACATCTACCCCGACGGCGGGGTCAGCCGGCTGCGTCTGTTCGGTCTGGCCGATTGAGCGCGACGATCACCGCGGAGCCGCTGACGGCGGCGGGCTTTGCCGCGTTCGGCGACGTCCTTGAGGCCACGGGCGATCCGGACCGGCTGATCAACGCCGGCGCCTGCGGCCGCTGGCACGACCGCGCCCGGCTCGATTTCGGCGGCGAGGGTCGTGCCGGGATCAGCATCTTCAAGGCGCAACCACGCAGCCTGCCCTATACGCTCGATCTGATGGAGCGCCATCCGCTGGGCAGCCAGGCCTTCGTGCCGATGAGCATGACATCGTTTCTGGTGTGCGTGGCCGACGACCGCCACGGCGTGCCGGCCGAACCCCGAGCCTTTCTGACCGCGCCGGGTCAGGCGATCAACATCCACCGCAGTGTCTGGCACGGCGTTCTGACGCCGCTCGAAGCGCCCGGCCTGTTCGCCGTCATTGACCGCGTTGGCGCGGGCGTCAACCTCGACGAACATGCTCTCGCCGAGCATGTCACCGTCGTCGCCCGCTGATCTTCACGCCAGGGCCAGTTCGGCCTGCCGCACCGCGTCGGGCGCATCCATGGCGACGATATCAGCGCCCGACCGGCGGAAGCGATCGGGGTTGGCGGACACCGCGACGCCGCCAAGGCACACCAAAAGCTTGGGGTCGGACGCGGCCTTGCGGCTGCGCGCGACCAGATCGGCCACATCGCAGCTGTCATCGCGGCTGAAGGCGAGTGCAACCAGCGTGAAGTCGCCGTCACTGAGCGCGGCATAGTAGTCCGGGCCGGGTTCGAGATCGGCGCCGCCGCCGACGAACCAGCCATCATCGCGAAAGAACGCCTCGGCCAGCGTGAAGCCCAGCGTGTGCCGGTCACCGGCCGTATGCGCCAGCAGCACCCGACGGTCGCAGGCATCGGGCAAGGGCGAGCGACGCGCCAGGCGTTGCGTAACCAATTGATTACACATAAGGCGCAGCCGCATCGAGATGATCTCGACCTTGACGAAGTCAATCTCGTCGTCGCACCACAGATCGCCGAGCCGCGCGGCGACGGGCCGAACGATGGCGCGGTAAAAGACAATCAGGCTGACGGCATGGGACAAAAGGGTCGGCACGACGGTGTCAAGAAAGGCCTGGTCCGAAACAAGCAGAGCCTCCAGCAGCGTGTCTGGATCGATGCCCGCCACATTGTCGTCCGAAGGCGGCTCGACGGCATGATCGTTCAAGGCGGCCAGTTTCGACTGCCCCTCCTCTGTGCCGGCGACATGGGCGGCCACGTGCCGCCTTATCGCGCGTTCGAGCAAGTTAGTGTCCAATCGGCGACCAACAGTGGGCCTACGAGCGATCTCCTGCCTGAAATCGGACGCCGTTTCGTCGACGGTGGTCTTCTTCTTGGTGCTGACTACGTCCACTGGGTCGGCCGGCTCATCGCGGCGACCTGACATCGTGCCTCCCTCAGGCGGAACGCCCGCCTTCAAGCCGATGATAAGCCCAATCGGTACGGCTGGCGAGACCGGCGACCCGCCGGTGGCACGGTGAAGATGATGACCGTATTTATACGCGCGCACGCGGGATCAATGCGCAAGTTGATTAAAACCCGACATCAATCAAACACTTGAATGTGAGGCGCCGAAACCTGCGTCGCCTCGCGCATTGGAAGCGAACGACATCGATGGATGCGCAGATTGACCCTAAAGTAGCATGGCCCTCCGACCACCGTGCCCCGCGCGACTTGCGCCGCTTCGGGCGGCCCGGAGCGACCTGCCGCAACCGCGCCAACGCCTCGGCGCCGCAAGGTGTGACGGGTCGGGACCGGCGCAGGCGCCCTTCAGGTGCTACTCGGCCACGTCGGCAAACGTCGTTTCGGAGAATTGCTCAAGATAGGCAAGTATGTCGGCAATCTGTTGTTCGTCGCGCAAGCCGGCAAATGCCATCCTGTTGCCGCGAATGAAGCTGCGCGGGCTGGCGAGGTAAGCGGCCAAGTTGTCGGCGGTCCAGACATTGCCCGACGCACCGAACTCGATCATCGCTGGCGAATAGCGAAAGCCCTCGACGGTTCCCGCTGTCCTGCCGACCATGTTGATCAAATGCGGCCCGACGCGATTTCGTTCTTGGTCTACGGCATGGCATGCTGCGCACGTGCGGAACACCCCTTCTCCGGCTGCCGGGTCGCCCAGTTCGACCGCGCTTGCCATGGTTGAGGCCATGCAAGCCGCAGCGGCCATCGCTACATAGTTGACTACTCTCACGTCTGTACCTCCAGATACTGCCCTTCCACGCCTCAACTAGCACCTGAGAACGGCATGGCAATCGGTCGTTGTGCCACATCGGCGTCCGGCATGATGTCGCACCCGGCCACCCGTTGCCGGGTCGCGCGCGGCCGATCGCATCACCAAAAATACTCCCGGCTATTGACAAATTGTCATTTCAATATGTCAATCAAGATTGACACACGTGAGGAGTCGCACATGACCGCGCCATTCCCCTTTTCAGCCATCGTCGGGCAGGAGGAGATGAAACAGGCGCTGTTGATGACCGCCGTCGACCCCTTGCTGGGCGGCGTGCTGATCTTTGGCGATCGCGGCACCGGCAAGTCGACCGCGATCCGTGCGCTGGCCGCGCTTCTGCCAGGGATCCAGACCCGGCCCGACTGCCTCTACAATTGTGAACCCGATCGCCCGACCGCGATCTGCCCGGTCTGCAACGGCGCCGAACCGGCCAGGCCCGCGCAGCACCCTGCACCCGTCGTCGATCTTCCGCTGGGCGCGACCGAGGACAGGGTGTGCGGCGCGCTCGACATCGAGCGGGCGCTGATCGCCGGCGAGAAGGCGTTCGAGCCGGGCCTTTTGGCCCGTGCCCATCGCGGGTTTCTCTATATCGACGAGGTCAACCTGCTTGAGGATCATCTGGTTGACCTGCTGCTTGATGTCGCCGCATCGGGCGTCAACGTCGTCGAACGCGAGGGCCTGTCGATCCGTCACCCCTCGCGCTTCGTGCTGATCGGGTCGGGCAACCCCGAGGAGGGCGAACTGCGCCCGCAATTGCTGGACCGCTTCGGCCTGTCGGTCGATGTCGGCTCGCCCGACACGGTCAAGGACCGGGTCGAGGTGGTGCGCCGCCGCGACGACTATGAGCGCGACCGGGACGCGTTCGTGCACCGCTGGAAACGCAAGGACGGCACCGTGCGCCGACGGATCGAGACCGCCCGCGCCATTGTCGCCGAGGCGGAACTGCCGGACGCGGCGATCGAACTGGCCTCGGCAATCTGCCTCAAACTCGGCATTGACGGCCTCCGCGGCGAATTGACCCTGACCCGCGCGGCGCGCGCGCGTGCCGCCCTTGCCGGTCGCGCCGAGGTCACCCTTGACGACATCATCGCCAGCGCGCCGATGGCATTGCGTCACCGGCTGCGCCGAGACCCGCTGGACGAAGCAGGTTCGGCCGCCCGTGTCGACCGTGCGCTGGCAGAGGCCGTCGCCGAGGATACGGTCCATGCTTGAAGCCGGAACCGGCGGACATGATGGCACGGGTGCAACGAGCGAGCCCGACCCGCCGCGCCCGGAACGCGCGCCGCGCGATCCTGACCCGGCATGGACCAATGCGGTCCTGGCCGCGCGCATTTTCGCTTGCGCACCCGCCGCGCTTGGCGGCATCCACGTCATCGCCCGCGCTTCGCCGATCCTCGACCGCTGGCTGGGCTTTGCGCGCGCGTGCCTTCCGGCAACGGCGCCCGTGCGGCGGATCACGCCATCGGTGTCGGCCGGCCGGCTGACCGGCGGCGTCGACATCGCGGCCACGCTTGCCGTCGGCCAACCGGTCCGGGAGCCAGGGCTACTGGACACGCTGGCCGATGGCTGCCTTGTCCTGGCGATGGCCGAGCGACTGCCGCCCGACATGGCCGGCATCATCGCCCGGGCCATGGACGAGCCGATGACCGCATTCGGGCTGATCGCGCTCGACGAGTCCGATGATGACGAGGACGGCCACCATCTGCCCGGCGCCATTGCCGACCGGTTGGCACTGCGCATTCGGGTCGATGGCATAGCGTTGCGCGATGCCGTACCGCCGCGCCCGCACGCGCCGGCAATAGAAGCCACACGACTGGCCGGCGTCGCCATTGGCGGTGATCTCTTGCAGGCGCTCGTTGCCGCCACCGCCGCAACGCGGGGCGGCTCGATGCGCGCCCCGTTTCAGGCGATGCTGGTCGCCCGCATCTGCGCCGCGTTCGATGGCCGCACGGCGGTTTCGGCCGAAGACGTCGCCACGGCCATCAGGCTGTGCTGCGGCGCGATGATGCAGACGCCCGATGCCGAACGTGGACCCGACAACGCCTCCGACGATGCACAGTCCGACCCGCCCCCGCCCGATGGCTCACCCCATGAGAGCGAGGCCGACGAGACCGGGCGAAACCGGCCGGACTTCGACCCTGACCTGCTCAACGACATCCTTGTCGCCGCCGCGCGATCGGCCAAACCTGATCTGGAGGCGTTCCACAAACCGCAGGTCATGCGCACCCGGTCCGACAGCGCAGCCGGCAAGTCCGGCGCGTTGCGCAAGGGTGCTCAGCGCGGTCGGCCGGCGGGCATCGTCTCCCGGCCGCCCTACCCGGGCGCGCGCGCCAACGTCACGGCGACCTTGCGCACCGCC
>CAZSFA010000121.1:0-8481 GCA_964606055.1 uncultured Oceaniradius sp.
CGCGCACGCGCCACGGCTCGGTGAGCTCGAGCTGTTGCAGCGGGAAGGTGACCGCGTTGATGATCCAGACCAGCGCCGGCGCGCCGACAAAGGCGATGTAGAACAGAAGGACGATCATCGGCACGCCGCGGATGATCTCGATGTAGAACCGGGCGATCTGGCGCAGCACGATGGAGCCCGACAATACCATCAGCGCCAGGATCAGGCCGAGCAGCGTGGCAAAGGCAAAGCCGATCAGCGTGACGAAGATGGTGATCCGCACGCCGCGCGACACCGTCGCAAAGACCTGCGAGTAGAGGTCATTTGTGGCGATGACGACCGCCAACACCAGCCCGATGATGCCGACCGCGACCAGCCACCACGGAAAATCGTCGTCCGGCGCCGGCTGCGAGGATTGGGGGAGCATGGTCATCGGAACGGCACCCCGCCTCCCCCTACAGGGAAGACCGGTGAAACGGAACGCAGTGAACGTTGAACCGGGTGGGGGCAGCAGAGCTGAAACACCCCCACCCTCAATCCCTCTCCTCAAGAGGGAGGGAAGAACACATCTTCACTCGCCCAGCGAGTACTCCAGGAACCATTTGGTGTTCAGCGCATCGAGCGTGCCGTCGGCCTCCATGGAGGCGATCGCCGCATTCATCGGCTCGACGAGATCGGAACCACGGGGGAAGATGAAGCCGAAATCCTCGGTGCCGAGCGGATCGCCGACCAGTTTCAGCGCGCCGTCGGAGGCATCCACATAGCCCTGGCCGGCGGTGCCATCGGTGAGGACGAGATCGACATCGCCGGTGCGCAGCGCCTGCACCGAAGCGCCGAACGTCTCGAACAGCTTGATGCGCGGATTGGCTTCGTCACCGTCAAGCATGTCGTAGACCGCGACATAGAACGGTGTCGTGCCCGGCTGCGCGCCGACGAGGCCGTCCTCATAGGCGGCAAAGCCCGTCGCATCGGCGAAACGATCCTCATCACCGCGCACCAGCATGAACATCTGGCTGGTCATGTATGTGTCGGAGAAGTCGACCAGTTCGGCCCGGTCTTCGCGGATCGTGATGCCGGTCATGCCCACATCGTACTGGCCGTCCGACACCGCCTGAATCATCGCGTCCCAGGAAATGTTCTCATATTCGATGGTCGCGTTGATGCGCTTGGCGATTTCTTCCATCGCGTCGTATTCCCAGCCGATCTGCTCGCCGGTGGACGGGTCGAGGAACTGCAGAGGCGGATAGGCGTTCTCGGTGACCACCGTGATCGTGCGTCCGTCCAGATCGGGCAGGTCCATCGCCATGGCGCCGCTCGCAGCGGCGGCCATCACCGCGCCGGCGGCCACACCCAATACCAATCGCCTGGTCAACATGCTTGATCTCCCTTTGATGTGAGGCGTCCCGCCGGGGCGCCGGCCGGGCATCGTGGAACTGTGGCCCGGATGCGCCGCCCAGGCAAGATCGGGCGGCGTGGCGCAGGGCATGAAAAAAGGCGGGCACCGGGCCCGCCTTGCTTGCTGCGACAGTGTCCGATCGGGCAATCAGCCCTGATCGCCTTCGGCTGCCTTTGCGGCTTCCGCCGCCTCTTCGGCCGCTTTTTCCGCGGCCAGCGCCTGCGCGGCGGCGACCTTCTCGGCTTCGATGCGGGCGCGCTCTTCAGCCAGCGCCTGACGCTCGGCTTCGTTCAGCTTGCGGGCGCGTGCGCCGGTGTTCTCGGCGATGCGGGCCTTTTTGCCGCGCAGCGCGCGCATGTAGTAGAGCTTGGCGCGGCGCACCTTGCCCCGGCGCACCACCTCGACCTGCTCGACCAGCGGCGAAAACATCGGAAACACGCGCTCGACGCCCTCGCCATAGGAAATCTTGCGCACGGTGAAGTTCTCGTTCAGCCCCGATCCGGCGCGGGCGATGCAAACGCCCTCAAAGGCCTGAAGGCGCGTGCGCTTGCCCTCGGTCACGCGCACCTGAACGCGCAGCGTGTCGCCCGGCGAAAAATCGGGAAAGGTGCGTTTGGCTTCGATCTTGGCGGCCTGCTCGGCCTCCAGCTGGCGGATGATGTCCATCGGTTCGTCCTCTTGTTCTTGTGGACCGCCAGAGCGTTCGCAAAAGCCTGCAATGCCAAGATCGCGCGGCTGGGTCCGATCGGACCGGAGCGATGGTCGTGCCCGTCATTTCTGTGAAGACGGGGCCGGATCTAGCGTCCGGAACCCGAAGTCGGCGGCGCTATACATCAACCCGCCGCGCTTGTCACCTGCCCTGGCGATCGGGCTTGACGGGACGCGCCCACAGGTCCGGCCGGCGCTGCCGGGTCAGGGTTTCGGCCGCATCGCGCCGCCACGCCGCGATCGCCGCATGGTTGCCCGATGTCAGGACATCGGGAATCGCACGCCCCTCCCACCGGGCAGGCCGCGTGTAGTGCGGATGCTCGAGCAACCCGGCCTCAAAGCTCTCGGTCTCGCCCGAGGCCTGATTGCCCATCACGCCCGGCAGCAGCCGGATGACGGCATCGAGCAGCACCTGCGCGGCGATCTCGCCGCCGGACAGCACATAATCGCCGATGGAGACTTCGGTCAGCCCGCGCGCTTCGATCACCCGCTCGTCGACACCCTCGAACCGTCCGCAGACGATCACGGCGCCCGGCCCGGTCGCCAGATCGTGCACCATGGCCTGATCCAGCGGGCGTCCGCGCGGGCTCATCAGAAGGCGCGGGCGGGCATCGGATGCGGACGAGACATGGTCGATCGCACGCGCCAGCACATCGGCGCGCATCACCATGCCCGGCCCGCCGCCCGCCGGCGTGTCGTCGACACTGCGATGCTTGTCGGTGGTGAAATCGCGGATCTGCGAGACTTCCAGCGACCACCGGCCATCGGACAGCGCCTTGCCGGCCAGCGCCTGACCGAGCGTGCCGGGAAACATGTCCGGATAGAGCGTCAAAACCGAGGCGGCAAAGCTCATGCATCATCCTCCTGCCCGGGCTGGACGATGATCTCGCCCGGCGGCACCAGCGTCAGCCGGCCCGCCTCAAAATCGATCTCCGGCACGATCGCACGGGTGAACGCGAACAGTTCGGTGCGGCCATTGGCCTTGAAACGCACCTCGATCATGTCGTCGGCGCCGAAATTGTGGACCGCCACAACCCGGCCACTGACCGCGCCAGCCTCATCGGCCGTGTCGAGCCCGACCAGATCGGCGATGTAGAACTCGTCTTCCTCCAACGCATCGTCGGGCAGCCGGTCGCGGTCGATGAACAGTTCGACACCGTTCAGCTTCTCGGCCGCTTCCCGGCTCTTGACCGCCTTGAAGGTGACGACCACCACCGTCTTGGCCGGCCGTGCATCGACCACCTCGAACATGGTGCCGTCCGCATCGTGCAGCGGGCCATAGTCGCCCAACGCCAGCGGATCGGCGGTGAAGGATTTCACGCGCACCTGGCCGCGCACGCCATGCGGCGCACCGATCACGCCCATCAGCACGCCGTTGCGCGCGCTGTCTGTCTGCGTCTTCTTCGTCATCGCCATGCCGATAGTCGGTTTCGCCGCATCCGCCAAGCGGCCGGCAAGCAACGGGTAACCGGTGCGCCGCTATTGTGCGACCATGAGCGATGCCATCCTGCCCGCCAAGGCCGACCTGATCGCCGCGCGTACCGACTGGCTTGACCGGCTGGCGCGCGAACGTCGCCTGTCGGCCAACACGCTGGAAGCCTATGAGCGCGACACGCGCCAGTTCATGCAATTTCTCGCCCGACATCAAGGCGGCCCGCCCGGCCTTGCCGATGTCGCCGAACTCAGGCCGCTCGACATCCGGGCCTTCCTCAACCAGCGCCGCAATGACGGCGCGGGCACGCGGACGATGGCGCGGGCGCTCGCCGGCGTGCGCTCGTTCCTGCGCCATCTGGAGCGCGAGGGCCTTGCCAACGCGGCCGCCGCCACCGCCATGCGAGCGCCGCGCCAACCGCGCTCGCTGCCGCGGCCGCTGACCGCGATCGATGCCACCCGTGTCGTCGATGCCGGCGAACAGCTCGCCGAGGAGCCATGGATCCGCGCCCGCAACGCGGCGGTGCTGACCCTGCTCTACGGCTGCGGCCTGCGCATCGGCGAGGCGCTGTCGCTCGATGGTGGCGCGCTGCGCGATCCCGGCGAGCCGTCGATGGCGGTGACCGGCAAGGGCGGCAAGACGCGCCGTGTGCCGCTGTTGCCGGTCGTCTTTGAGGCGGTGGATGCCTATCGCGCGCTGTGCCCCTATGACCTGCCGGCCGGCCGGCCGCTGTTTCGCGGCGCGCGCGGCGGCGCGCTGCAACCGGCCGTCCTGCAACGGGACATGCGACGCCTGCGATCGGCGCTCGGCCTGCCCGAGACGGCGACGCCGCACGCGCTGCGCCATTCCTTCGCCACGCATCTGCTCGGCGCGGGCGGCGATCTGCGCACCATTCAGGAACTGCTCGGCCATGCCAGCCTGTCGACCACCCAGGTCTACACAGGCGTCGACTCGGTGCGCCTGCTGGCCGCATGGAAAGCCGCGCATCCACGCGCCTGACGCACAAAACGCCGCCTTTTCGCGCGCCGCTTAACCGAATGGTTGCAAGCTTGCGGTATCGGGCGACCATGACCGATTTCGCCCGCACCGCCCTTGCCGCCGCCGACCGGATGACCGGTCCCGCGCTCAGGATTATCGCCGCGCTCAACATCGCGTTCCTGGCGCTGTTCGTCGCAACGATCATCGTCGCCAGCGCGCGCGCCGAAACGCTCGATCAGTGCGACGGCGAGAACCTGCTCGACCGCATGGCCATCGACGATCCCGCCGCCCACGCGCAGATCCTCGCCGAAGGCGCCCGCACCATCCATGGCGACACGCTCCTGTTCCGCGTCGAACGCGATGGAACACCGCCCTCCTGGCTGTTCGGCACCATGCACCTGACCGATCCGCGCGTCACCGACCTGCCGCCGGCCGCGCGCCGGGCCTTCGAGCAGGCACGCACCGTTGCAATCGAAACCACCGAGATCCTCGACCCGCAACAGACCCAGGTCACGCTGCTCAGCCGGCCGGACCTGACCATGTTCGTCGACGATCAGCGACTCAGTGATTTCCTCGATGACGCGGACCGTCAGCTTCTGGCCGACGGGCTTGCCGAACGCGGACTGCAACTGGCGCTGATCGACCGCATGAAACCGTGGCTCGTCGCCGGCATGATCGCGCTGCCGGCCTGCGAAACCCGGCGCATGCGCGACGGCGCCGCCATTCTGGATGTCGCGCTCGCCAAGGATGCACAGACCCAGGGCAAGACGCTGATCGGGCTGGAGACCGTGATCGAGCAGCTCGACGCGATGGCGTCGCTGCCGATGGAGTTTCACGTGCAGGGCCTTGTGGCCACCGTCGCGCTGGGTGAGGGCATCGATGATGTGATCGAAACCATGATCGCGCTCTATGACGACGAACAGATCGGCCTTGTCTGGCCGGTGCTGCGCGCGGCCGCTCCCGATGTGACCGGCGATGACAGCGGCTATGCCGCCTTCGAGGAAGCCATGGTCAATGCCCGCAACCGCACCATGGCCGAGCGCGCCACGCCGTTGCTCGACGAGGGCGGGGCATTCATCGCCGTGGGTGCACTGCACCTGCCCGGCGAGGATGGCCTGGCAGCGCTCCTGGACGGCGCCGGCTACACTGTCACGCCGATCCGCTGATCGACGGCCCGCGCCGGCCTGCCGCAACTCATTGCCCACAAAGGAAAATCGCCCGTGGCGGCAATGGTGTGCCATCTGCACCATTTGCCACCGCGGCAAGCTGCGCTACACTTTCAACCAGTGTATCGTGTATCGCAGCCAGAAAAGGGAAATCGACCATGCGCCTGAAGACCATTTCACTCGCCGCCGCATTCACCTTCGCCGCCACTGCGGTGGCATCGGCCGGCTGCTCATGGGGCAATCACGACGCCATGGCCTACACGCCGGTGGACACCAAGGCAGCTGTCGAGCGCATCGAAACCGCGCAGGCACCGGTCGATGCCTGGCTGATCGACCACCTCGCCGGTCGCGAACTGAGCTGATCGCACCGTCATCACCAACGAAAAAGCCGGCCACGCAACGGGCCGGCTTTTTTGATGCGCAGCGTTTGGCCGTGCGTCAGAAGTCGATGCGGAACTTGCGCACGATGCCGGCGCGCACGCCGAACTGGTCGCGGGTGCCGATGCCGGTGATCGGCGAGGATGCCGCATCGCCGATCAGCCGATCATAGGTGGCCGTTCCCTCCAGCGCCCAATTGACGCCGAAGTCCTGCCGCGCGCCGATCTCGGCGCCGACCGATTTGAAGCCGCCATCGGCGTTGAACGTGGCAAAGCCGGGCGTACCAGCAGGCACGCTGAAATAGGTGTCCATGTATTCATTGTCGGCATACGAAACGCGCGGGCCGACATGCACCGTCAGGTCAGGCGACGGCTGCGCCAGAAAATCCAGGCCCGCTTCGCCAACCCAGCCTTCATGCCCACCAAAGCCGCGGCGCAGATTGCCGTGCACGCGCATGCCCGGCGCCCGGTAGCGCGCTTCCACGCCGATTTCAAAGGCGCGGTCGATATCGTCAAGACCGGTCAGGGCCGGCGTGTCGTCCGCCTCGCGCGGTGACCGGATGTTGAACGAGGGGCCGACCGAAAAGCCGGTGTCCGGACCGCCGCCCAGCGAAAACCCGTTGGAGATCGTGAACCGGTCAATGCGCACCATCGGCACCGGGTTGACCGTGAAGTCCGACGAACCCTCATAGCGCGGAGCCACCGAAACGCCGATGCCGATCTCGCCCTCGATGCCCGGCGTGTTGGCGCCGCCATAGTCCTGCGCCAGAGCCGGCGCGCTCACAAGGACGGTCGACAGGCATGTCGCGAGCAAAAGGGCGCGCGAACGGGAAATGGAACTCATGGCTGATCCTTGAACGGCGGGCGTTGCGTTGGCAGGCGGCGCGGACACGCCGCTTTCGACAGTGTACGGCATCACATAACGCCGTTGAAGACCTATACGTGGCAATCGCCGTTCGGATGGCACTTTTCGGTCAATTGCGACCAACAGCGTTTACAGTTGGTTTACCGCAACCCGTGCCGGACCGCCGCTACATGTGCAGCGGCTTGCCGCTGAATGTCGCCAGCGCCGCTTCGCGCACCGCCTCGCTCATCGTCGGGTGGGCATGGCAGGTGCGGGCCAGATCCTCCGAGGAGCCGCCGAACTCCATCAGCACCGCGCACTCGTGAATGAGGTCGCCCGCGCCCCGGCCGACAATGTGCACGCCCAGGAGCCGGTCCGTCGCCTTGTCGGCCACCATCTTGACGAGCCCGTCGGTCGCCAGCATGGCGCGCGCGCGTCCATTGGCCGAGAACGGGAACTTGCCGACGACGTAGTCGACACCTTCGGCCTTGAGTTCTTCCTCGGTCTTACCGACCGAGGCAACTTCCGGCTCGGTGTAGACGACGTTCGGAATGACGCCGTAATTGACGTGCCCGGCCTGACCGGCGATCCGCTCGGCGACAGCCATGCCTTCATCCTCGGCCTTGTGGGCCAGCATCGGTCCCTTGACCACATCGCCGATCGCCCAGATGCCGGGGATCGAGGTTTGCCAGTGCTCGTTGATCTCGACCCGGCCGCGCTCGTCCAGAACCACGCCGGCTTTCTCAAGGCCGAGCCCCTCGGTGTAGGGTTTGCGCCCGGTCGCCACCAGAACGACATCGGCATTGAGCGTTTCGGCATCGCCGCCGGTCACCGGCTCGAACGTGACATGGGCGCCGCTGCCGGCCTTGTGCACGTCGGTCACCTTGGCGCCGAGCCGGAAATCGATGCCCTGCTTGGCGAGGATCTTCTGGAACTGGCGCGCAATCTCGCGGTCCATGCCGCCCAGAATACCGTCGAGATATTCGACCACGGTGACGCTTGACCCCAACCGCGCCCAGACCGAGCCCATCTCCAGCCCGATCACGCCGCCGCCGACGACGATCATCTTGGCCGGGACAGCCTCGAGCGCCAGCGCGCCGGTCGACGAGACGATCGTCTTCTCGTCGAACGCGACCTCGACGCCCGGAATGCCGGCGACGTCCGAACCGGTCGCGATCACGATGTTCTTCGCCTCGATCTCGTGCGCATCGCCCTCGTCGGGCTGCACGCTGATCTTGCCTTCGCCCAGCACCGTGCCCGTGCCGTGGATGACATCGATCTTGTTCTTCTTCATCAGGAACGCGACGCCATCGACGTTGGATTTCACCGTCGCATCCTTGTGCGCCATCATCGCCGGCAGATCGAGCTTGGGCGCGCCGACATCGACGCCGAGCGTCTTCAGGTCATGGCCCGCGGCGTGGAACACGTCGGACGCATGCAAGAGCGCCTTGGAGGGAATGCAGCCGATGTTCAGGCATGTCCCGCCAAGCGTCGGCCACTTTTCGACGATCGCCGTTTTCAGGCCAAGCTGCGCGGCCTTGATGGCGCACACATAGCCGCCCGGCCCCGATCCGATCACTACGACGTCGTAACTCATTGTC
>CAZSFA010000122.1:0-8418 GCA_964606055.1 uncultured Oceaniradius sp.
GCCATCAGGTGGGTGGCGTTGACCGGCCCGCCGCGCGTCAGAACGTAGATCAGCTGGAAGTCGGTGAAGGTGAACAGCACCGAGAAGGTCATCACCACCGCGATGATCGGCGTCAGAAGCGGCAGCGTGATCTTGGTGAAGCGCTGCCATGACGTCGCTCCATCCAGAGCGGCGGCCTCGTTCAGCGACTGCGGAATGGTCTGCAACCCGGCCAGAAGGCAGATCGCGACAAACGGGATCCCGCGCCAGACGTTGGCTGCGATCACCGACAGGCGGGCGTTGGTGGGATCGCCCAGGAAGTTGATCGGCTGATCGATCAGCCCCAGTTCGAGCAGCACATAGGAGATGACCGAGAACTGGCTGTCGAAGATCCACCAGAAGGCGAGCGCGGACAGGACCGTCGGCACGACCCAGGGCAGCAGCACGATCGCGCGGAAGAATGACTTGGCCGGCAGATGCTGGTTGAGGATCAGCGCCAGCCACAGGCCGAGCGCGAACTTCAGAACCGAGGCGACCAGCGTATAGACCATGGTGTTGAACACCGACAGCCAGAACACCGGGTCGCGGCCGAGCCACACATAGTTCTCAAAGCCGATGAACTCGCCAGCCCGACCGATGCGGGCGTCGGTAAAGCCGAGCCACACGCCAAGACCCAGCGGGTAGGTCAAAAAGCAAAGAAGGAACGCTGCGGCGGGCAACATGTAGATCAGCCCGGCGCCGTTCCGGCTGTCGACAACCCGGCTTAAGAGGCTGGCGCGTTTTGGTCGCTGTGGACGGGCCATGGTCAGCGGTCTTTCTTCGAAGCTGCATGAAGCGTCCGGGCGCGCGGTGCGCCTACTTCAGGCAGCCAATGCTGGTCAGGTTCTCGGCCGCGCGGCAGTCGCCGCGATCGGCTCAGGGCGACGGCCCGCGAGAGACATGGTCCCGCGGGCCGTGCACGCGTGGTGGCGCTCCTAGCGATAGGCGCGCTCGATGCGGCGCACCGCGTTGGCGATCGCCTGTTCGGGCGTGCGCTGACCGGTGACTGCCTCGGCGAACATGTCGACGACGACATAGTCGGCCATCACGCTGGCCGACCCCGTGCCGAGCGGCCCGGCATAGCCGTTGACGCGCAGCGTGTCCGAAGCACGTGCATAGGCCGCATGCACCGGGTTGGAGGTCCATACCGGATTGTCGGCGAATGCACGCAGCGGCTGGCAGACATAGGCGCTGGCGCCCTCGATCCAGCGGTTCATCTGCTCGGCCTGATACATGAAGTTCAGATAGGCCTTCGCCGCATTGGGATACTGGCAGTGGTTGAAGATGGAGATGGTCGAGGTCTGGTGCAGTTCCACGGACTCGCCGATCGGGCCGATCGGCAGGTTGGTCGTGCGGATGTCCTCGGCGATCTCCTGCATCGCCGGGTCGCCGGCAGCGGCGTAGTAGAGCGAGACGCCGTTGGCAGTCAGCGAGATCTGGCCGGCCAGGAACGCGCGGTTGTTGTTGATGTCGAGCCAGCTCTCGGTGCCGGGAATGAAGGTCTCATACAGCTTCATCGCATAGTCGATGGCCGCGCGGGTTTCGGCGCTGTCGATGGCGACGTTGCCGGCCGCATCGACCGTGCTGGCGCCATGGCTCCACAACAGCCAATGGGCGTAGTTGTTGCCGTCGCCGACCGCCTTGCCGTGCGGGAAACCGGCGGGCGTGCCGTTGGCCTGCATTGCCCGACAAAGCTCGAGGAAGCCGTCGGTGTCGTTCGGCATCTCCGAGAAGCCGGCCGCCTCGACATGGCTCTGGCGATAGCACAGTGCGTTGCCGATGGCGCAAAGCGGAAGCGCGATGAACCGGCCATCGACGTTGGCATAGGCGGCAACGCCATCGTACCAGCCGCCATACTGTTCGCCGAGCGCGTTGGCCAGATCGGTCACGTCCATCAGCGAGTCCGGGTACTGGAACGGATCGTCGAACCAGGTCATCACCAGATCAGGGCCCGAGCCGACGCTTGCGGCAACCGCGGCGTTGGGACGAACGTCCTCCCAGCTTTCCTGGTCGATGCGCACTTCGACGCCCGTCGCCTCGGTGAAGGCGGCCGTGTTGGCGTTCCAGGCTTCTTCCTCGCCCGAAACGAACGGCACCCAGCGCAGAAGGCGCAGGCTGGCGCCCTCTTCGGGCTCGAACATCATGGCCGACGATTGCGCCAGTGCCTGACGGCTGCCGAAGGGACCGGTCAGCGCGCCGCCTGCGACCAGGCCGGCCGCGCCTGCAACAAATGTCCTGCGTTTGATGGTCATGTGGTGTTCTCCTCCCAGTTGCCGGCCCTACCGTTGGGCCTGTTGGTGCAATACCGCCCGGTGGGCCGCCCGCATGCAGGCAACCCATCGGGCGGGCCGAAATGCTTACGCCGAAAGCCGCTGTCCGCGCTCAGCGTCGAACAGATGGATGGCCGCGGGATCGACCGATATGCGGATTTCCTCTCCGGGCGCGGCCTGAACGCGCTCGCGAAACACGCAGGTCAGTTCAACGCCGTCTTCGAGTTCGCCGACCAGATGGGTTTCGGCGCCGGTCGGCTCGACCAGCGTCACCCGGAGCGGCAGGTCGCCGCCAAGGTGGATCGCCTCGGGGCGGACGCCGCAAACGAGCGACGGGCCTTCCGTCGCCTGACCGGGATCGCCAATGGGCACATGGCGCCCGCCGGCGGTCTCGAACACCGCGCCGGTCCCGTTTGAGGCAAGCTTGCCGGGCAGCATGTTCATGGCGGGCGAACCGATGAAGCCGGCAACGAACAGGTTGGCGGGACTGTCGTAAAGTTCGAGCGGGGAGCCGACCTGTTCGACCACACCATGGTTCATCGCCACGATCTTGTCGGCCATGGTCATGGCTTCGATCTGATCGTGGGTGACGTAGACCGTGGTGGTCTTCAGCCGCTGATGCAGGTTCTTGATCTCCGAGCGCATCGAGACGCGCAGCTTGGCATCAAGGTTGGACAAGGGCTCGTCGAACAGGAACACCTGCGGATTGCGCACGATGGCACGGCCCATGGCGACGCGCTGGCGCTGCCCGCCCGACAACTGGCGCGGATAGCGTTCCAAAAGGTTGCTCAGACCCAGAATTTCGGCGGCGGGTCGCACCTTCTCGTCGATTTCCGATTTCGGCCGCTTTGCCAGCATCAGCGAAAACGCCATGTTCTGGCCAACCGTCAGGTGCGGGTAGAGCGCGTAGTTCTGGAACACCATGGCGATGTCGCGCTCTTTGGGCGGCAGATCGTTGACCACGGCGTCGCCGATCAGGATGTCGCCGCCGGTGATGTGTTCGAGACCGGCCAAAAGGCGGAGCAGGGTGGACTTGCCGCAACCCGAGGGGCCGACAAGGACGACGAACTGACCTTCCTCAATGTCCACGGAAACGCCGTGCAAGACCTCGACATTGCCGAACGCCTTGCGGACGTCATTGAACCTAACGGACGCCATTGACCCTCCCCGGTGCGACCTTCCAGATCGGACGCGCCGGGCGGGTCCGTGTTCTCGGTGCGCCATTTTGTCGTTGAACAATGCCCGGCGCAAGACATGGACGCTCCTGTATCGCCAAGGTCATGGCCACCGCAAGCCAGTATTCTTCCTCCATGACAAATAGATCGCGCCAATGCCGTCGGCGGCGTTCCGATCGGCAAGAGCGGCCATGATCGTCGACGGTGCGCGCGACGCTCGCGGAGCCCGCGCGGTGGCGGTTTTGCTGCAACCAAAGGCGTGTGCGGGCCTCCGCCAAGCCGTCGCGACCGCCGCCGGGTGACGCTTCCGCGCATGGATCCGACAGAATCCCGAAGCGCCCAAAGTCGACGTTGCGATGGACGCCATTTCAGCGCCTTGCGCGGCGATCTGCCGCAGCCTCAGGCGGCAAAACGCCGCCGTTCGGGCTCAGAGCGTGCCCTGGCCTGTCTGCGAGTCGCCCTCTGCAACGGCGCCGGCGGCCGGGTCGGGCGCTGTAGCCGCGACGCGGACGATGGTTCCATTCTGGTCGATCACGCAGACCGCCTGCGTCTCGCCGGCGGCAAGGTTCACCTCGAATGTGCCATCGGGCAATTGTTGCGAACTGACCGGCAGCATGCCGCCTTCGACCTGCAACTGGTTGGCGCCCTCGGAGGCGCACAGTAGCTGCAGATCGGCCGGCGCGGTGACGCTGGTCTGTCGGATCGTTCCGTCCTGCGGAAGCGTGGCCTGCGATGCGCCGCCCCGCTGGAACACCGAGCAGCCGGAGACCGGCGCGGCTGCGATGATGACCGTCATGACAAGCGCCGACGCCCGCCATTTGCGGCGCGGCGCCTTCGCCTTGGTGCGATGTGTGCCCATCATCATCCTCCCCGTCGCAACGACCGGGCACCGAAGCGCCGGCACGCCGCCGTTTCACACGCCCCGATAGAGCGCCGCACCCTGCATCAGCACGATCACCCTGGCGCCAACGGCGACACGGTCGTAGAGGTCGATCACATCATCATTGAGCATGCGAAAACAGCCAGACGAAATGTTGAGCCCGATTGACCATGGCTGATTGGTGCCATGGATGCGGTAGATGGTGTCGCGCCCGTTTTCATAGAGGTAGATCGCACGCGCCCCGAGCGGGTTCTCCGGCCCGCCGGGCATGCCGTCCTTGAACTTGGCCGCATTGGGGTCGCGCGCCACCATCTCGGCCGGCGGGGTCCAGGTCGGCCATTCGGCCTTGCGGCCGACATCGACGATGCCGGCCCAGCCAAAGCCTTCGCGCCCGACACCGATGCCGTAGCGCACGGCCTGCAGATCGGGCATCGTCAGATAGAGGAAATGGCGGTCACCATCGATGATGATGGTGCCCGGCGCCTCGGCGGTTCGGAAGTTGACCAGTTGGCGCCGGAACGCCTCGGGCGCATGGCCGTGCGCCTGATAGTACTCCATGGCGCGCGAAGGGTCATAGCTCACCCACTGGCGCGTTTGCGGATCGAAGATCTGCGTCTCGAAGACCGCCGCGTCGGTCTGGGTGGATCGCCCCATCATCGCCAGACCGGTTGCCGCTCCAATGCCCGCCAGCAACCGGCGCCGCGTCATCGGTGCCGGCATGGTCCCGATATGCCGGCGGTGCGGTGTCGCCGGCGAGACACGACGCTGCGATGTCATTGCAACCATCCCTCGATGCGCTCCTCATTGGCGGCGATCCACTCGGTCGCCACTTGCGCGGCCGGCTTGTCCTCGACCGCGATGGCGTAGCTCATGGCCGTGATGTCGTCGGCGGTGAATGCGATGTTGGACAGGAACGCCGCCGCCGCAGGCGATCGTGCAGCCAGGTCACGCCCATAGCCGACATGGAAGTGAGAGGTGCCCCACGCCGTGTCGGCGCGCGACTTCTCAAGCCAGTCCGCGTCCTCGGCCTCGGTCACGATCATCCATGTGTCCGGGTCGTGGGCCGGCTCGTCCAGCACCACGATGTCGTGAAGCGAGAAGACGTGATGGGGCCAGTAGCAGTAGAAGACGATCGGCCGGTCGAGCGACACGGCGACATCGACTGCCGCCATGGCGGCATCCTCGGGCATCTCCAGAAGGGTCATCGTCCGGTCATAGCCGTAGCTGCGGGCGCGGATCTGCTCGATGCTCGTTGCCGACCACGTCGCCGCGCCGATCCAGACTTCGCCCTTGCCGTCGCCGTCGGTGTCGAACCGGCTGGCGATGTCCGGCCGGGTCAGATCGCTGACGGCGGCAATGCCGACGCTGTCTGCCGTGTGGCGGGTCACGCACATGTTCTGGCCGGCCGTCACGCCCTGATCGCTGATCACCACATTGCCGTCCGGGCCATCGAAGCGGTCGATCGCGCCATCGAAGATCGGCAGCCAGACTTCGGGATGGACATCGGCCTTGCCGCTGGCGAGTTCGCGCAGAAGCGTGAGCGTGCCACGCGGCCTGAGTTCGGCGCCGACCTGGAGCCGCTCCTCGAGCACGGTCGCGATGACGTTGGCGGTCACCTGTGCCGATGGCCAGGCCGGCAGGCCGATGACAATGTCTTCGCTCTGTGTTGCGTCCTGCGCATGGGACGGGCCTGAGACGCCCAAGAGGCCGGCGAATGCCAGCGCGGCAATGCGTTTGGTCGACATGGCGAACCTCCGATCCGGCGGATGGCAGTTGGCGTGCGGCGACTGTTTCATGGGCGGTAGACCGCGATCAACTCGGCCAGGATCGCCCCGTCATCGTCCCGCAGGTTCAGGGTCTGGCCGACGATGTCCCAGTGGACCCGATCCCCAAGCACGGCAACGAACGCGTTTTCGATCGCGCCCAGCGGCGGCGGGCAGCCCATGCGCGTCATCAGAACGTTGCTGAAGCCGATCGCGCCGCGGTCGATGCGGTACGATCCGGACATGCTGTTGCAGCCGACGGTTGCACGAAAACCACCCAGGCTGTCGAGCAGCAGATGCGGCTCCCGGCGCCCGGCGACGGCGCCCAGATCAGTCTCACCCACCCTGACCAGTCTCCAAAACCCATCGATGAGGTTCGGCGCGTTGGCCGCGCGCCCGCAATCGGGCTCGTCGCGCACGCGGATGAACCGCTCCACAATCACGGACTGGTTGGCCCGATCGTCCGATCCGGCGCGTTGGGCAAAGCCGGCCTCGATCAACACATGGAGCGGTGCGCCGGCCGGATCCGCGTTTGCATCGTGCGCCTGGGCGAGAGCGGCAAAACCGGCCTCGGGCGCGATGGGGTCGGCGCGTCCGGTCGCGCAGGCCTCGAAGAAATATGTGGCATCCGCCTTGGTCACCATGCCGCTCGCGAGCACGCCGCTCAACCCGGTCGGCGCGAAGTCTTCGGTGCTCACCAGTTCGTAGGGCAGGTCCGATTCGATCCGGTTGCCCTGCATGTCGAGCTGCCGGATCGTCGACGCATCAAGGATTTCCCACCGCAGCGGCATTTCACCTGTGCCGGTGAGCACGATCACGGAGCGGGTGGTATCGACATGCCAGCGGCCGATTTCGTCGCGCTCGCTCTGCGTTGCGTCATCGCCGGCGAGCCATTCGCGCCGCAGATGGTAGGCCTGGTCGGGCCACAGATCGAGGTGGTGCCGAATGCCCTCGCAGTCCGCGCACGGCAGTGTGCCGGTCAGGCTGGCCGGCAGTCGCAGTCCGTGCGCGCCGATTTGGGATGCCTGTCGTTCCGACGCCAGGACCGGTGGCGCGACCCACAGCGAACCGAGCAGCATTGCCAGCAGCACAAGCCACGCATAACGCGCCTTGTTTGACGTTGGATATCCGGATGTGCTGCTCGTCACCATCGGCATAGTCGAAACGTCGACCGATCCCTGTTGCGCCGGTTGTGTTGCTGCCGTCCTTGTTTGACCCGTCAGTTTGCAGTCTTCGCCAAAACGCCGCCGCACGCAACCTCTGGTTCAGCACGCCGGACGCTCCGGGTGGCAAGCCAGCGCCCTGAGAGCCGTCAATAGCCACAACGCGCGGTTGCGGTCTTCTTTGACATGATGCGTTGCGTGGCGCACAATCGACATCACGCGGGCATCGCAAATCGCCGGCAGACTTGTTGGTTACCGGCCGGCCGATCGGAGAGGTATCTGATCATGGCGCATTGGATTTGGTGGCTGATCGTCGGCATCATCGGCATTGTCGGCGGCTTTTTCGCTCTTCTGAACCCGTTCGCGGCCACGATCGCCGCCGAACTCATCGCGGCATGGTTCTTCCTGATCGCCGGCGCGGTGCAGGTCATCGCCGCGTTTCAGCGCGAGGGCTGGGCAACGCGAATCTGGGCGCTGATCCTGGCGGCCGCGTTCCTCTGGCTGGGGTTCGTCCTGCTGTTCAATCCGCTCGCCGGCATCATCGCGTTGACCATGGCGGCCGCCATCACCTTCCTCGTCACCGGCGTTGCCAAGGTGTTCTTTGCGTTCGCGGCGCGCGGCTCGGGCTATTTCTGGCCGATCCTGCTGTCCGGCATCGTTTCGGTCGTGCTGGCGATGATGGTTTTCAGCAACTTCCCGCAATCGGCCGCCGTGCTGCTGGGCGTTCTGCTGGCTGTCGAACTGCTGTCGAATGGCGCCGCGCTGGTGTCGTTCGCGTTGTTTGTCCGCAACAACAAGGACAAGATCGCCGCCGCAGCCTGACCACCGGCGATCACCTCAGCGCGGCGACGCCATCGGCAAACGCTTCGTTCAGAAAGCCGACGCCCCGGTCGAGCGCGTCCTGGGTCGCCACCGCATCAAATCGCAGCGTGCTCATCGGTGCCTTTTCGCGCTGATCAAAACCATGCGTGACATCGGCATAGACGTGGCTTTGAACCGGCAAACCGCGCGTCGCTTCCCGGTCGGCGATCCGCAGGCAATCCTTCTCGCTGGCGATGCGGTCGTTGTCGACCAGAAGGAACAGGACAGGGACCCGGCTCTCCCAGCCGTTTCGGGCGGCGCGGCTCGTGCGACCGCAAAACGGATAGA
>CAZSFA010000123.1:0-8417 GCA_964606055.1 uncultured Oceaniradius sp.
TCAACATGATGCCCATGACCAGCCCGGCCGTCAGCACCGATTGGGCGGAGATGAAGTCGTCGACGTTGCCGGTAGCGATGCCGGCGATCTGCGCCGACAGATCGCGCAGAAACGGGCCGACCGTGATCAGCGCGAAGAAGCCGTAGACGATGGTCGGAATGCCCGCCAGCACTTCCAGCAGCGGCTTGGCGATCGCGCGGAACCGCCGGCTGGCGTATTCGGCCATGTAGATGGCCGCGAACAGGCCGATCGGAACCGCGACCAGCATTGCGACGAAGGCGATGTAGAGCGTGCCGGCGAGCAGCGGGATCAGGCCGAACTGGCCCGCCGCGTCCGGATCCTCGGCATTGGCAAAGCGCGGGTCCCAGACCGTACCGAAAAAGAACTCCATCGGCGGCACCGAGTTGAAGAAGCGCCCGGTCTCGGAGACCATCGACAGGACGATGCCGATCGTCGTCAGAATGGCCACCGTCGATGCCAGCACCAAAGCTGCGTGGATGACGCCTTCGACGCGGTTTCGGGCGCGCAGCTTGGCCTTGATCTGCAGGAACGCCAACGCAAAGCCCAGGACCGAAACGCCGATGACGGCGATCGATCGCCAAAGCCGGCTGGTATCGGTCAACCGGTTGAGCGTGACGGCCGAACGGATCATCCAATCCTCGCCCTGGCCGGCGAGGGCGACGCCCTTTTCGGCGAGCAGCGGACGCAGGCGCACGAAGCCGGCCGTCGCCTGGGTCATCTCGCGCTCGTCAAGCAGGCGCAAGCCGCGGGCAATCGCCTCGACCATGTTGACCGACAGGTTCTGCTGGCTTGCCGACTGCGAGTCCTGAACGCTGTCGGGAAACGTGCCGCGGATCTGGTTTTCGATCAGGGCCGGGCTGACGAACATCCAGCCCGCCAGAAGCAGCGCGGCCGGTATCACCGTCCAGACCATCATGTAGGAGCCGTAATAGCCCGGGCGGGAATGCAGTTCGGCGATCTCGCCGCCGACGACGCCCCGGGCACGCTGCATGCCGACCAGATAGCCGACAGCGCCAAGCGCCAGAACGATCGACATGATGGTCAAAACGGTCATTCGTGCGGCCCCACCGAACCTTCGACGGCCGCCGCATCGTGCGACGACCGAACTGCGGACTGCGAGAGCCCCTCGGGCCGACCCGGCAGTTCAGGCCGACCAGAACGAAAGCGTGGCGCCCGCCAAGCCGTGATACCCGAAGGCGCGTCGCCGATCGCGTTGCCCGGTTTCGCGGGCGTGACGGCCACTGCGGGCCGAATGCAGGCGCGGGTCAACCAACCCGCGCCGGCCTGTCGTGATGCCAAGGCGATCGGCCCTAAAGGGTTTCGCCCGCGCTGAACGAAGCGCGCATGGCGTCGCGCTCGCCTTCGGGAGCGGCGACGAGGCCATACTCGGCCAGTGGGCTGTCGGGGCCGGTCATGGCGTCCGAGATGAAGAACTCGACGTACTCGCTCAGGCCCGGAACGACGTCCAGATGCGCCTTCTTGACGTAGAAGAACAGCGGACGCGAGACCGGGTACTCGCCGGCGGCGATCGACTCGGTGGTCGGAACGACGTCCGACATGGTCGCCACTTTCAGCTTGTCGGTGTTGTTCTCGTAGAAGGCCAGGCCGAAGACGCCCATGCCTTGCTTGTTGGCGTCGATGCGCGCCAGCGTCTCGGTGTAGTCGCCGTCGATGTCCACGGCGGCACCATCCTTGCGGACGGCGTAGCAGTTTTCCTCGGCGGTGTCCTCGTCCATGCCGGCGTCCATGCGCGCCTGCATGTCGCCGGCGGCCTCACAGCCGACCAGCAGGACCTTTTCCTCGAACACTTCGCGCGTGCCGTGCTTTTCGCCCGGGATGTAGGCGGCGATGTCCCAGGCCGGGAAGGCCGGATCGACGTCGGCCCAGGTCTGGTTGGGATTGTCGACCAGCTCGCCGTCGACGACGATCTGCGTGGCCAACGCCTGGTACATGTGGATCGGCTCGAGGGCGAAGTCGGGACCTTCGATGTCGGTCGCAAAGACGATGCCGTCATAGCCGATGCGGATTTCCTGGATTTCGGTCACGCCGTTGGCGGCGCATTCCTCGATCTCGCTGGGGCGAATCTGGCGCGATGCGTTTGCAATGTCGATGAACTCGGTGCCGACGCCGCGGCAGAACTCCTTGAGACCTGCCGACGAGCCGCCCGATTCAACGATCGGCGTGCCAAGGTCCGGGAAGATCTCGCCGAAGTTCTCGGCAACGATCGTGGCGTAGGGCAGCACGGTCGACGATCCGGCGATCTGGACCTGGTCGCGTGCATGGGCGGCAGTGGTGAGCGCAGTCGCGCCAAGCGCTGCAACGAGTGCAACTTTCAACGATTTCATGGGTAACTCCCGATGGGGCTTCTGTCCAAAGTGCCGAATGGCGGCTGTGGATGCCAGGCTCAGGCTGGCAGCCTCGTTCTAATGCTCAGCCGCTGCAGCTTTTATGACAGCCGTGAAACACTTTTGTGACAGGCTAACCGTCTGAAAGAGCTGTATCTTTCTCGGACTCTGCTTCTTTTTCCGCCGCCAGGGCCGGGAAGACGACCCGGCATTGCGTGCCCTGCCCCAACTGCGACTGGATGCCGAAGCGCCCCTCATGTCGGGTGACGATGTGCTTGACGATGGCGAGCCCGAGACCGGTGCCCTTGTTGCCGCGGCTGGTCTCGACATCGACGCGGTAGAACCGCTCGGTCAGGCGCGGAATGTGGTCTTCGGCAATTCCGGGCCCGTGGTCGGCAACCTGCACGGCCCAGGCCGGCAGCCCGCCCAGCCGATCGGGCGCAATGGTGATCTCGACCTTCTTGCCCGATGCGCCGTACTTGATGGCGTTCTCGACGAGGTTCTCAAACAGCTGGATGAGCTCGTCGCGGTTGCCGTGCACGGTCGCGATCGCATTGCCCACGGCCGCATGATCGAACCTGATGACGATGTCGGCACGACCGGCCACGGGTTGCAGCGCACCGACGACATGGACCAGTGCATCGACCAGATCGACACGGGTGAAGTCGGACTGGCCGAGCGCGGTTTCGAACCGGCTCAACGACAGAAGATCGTCGATCAGGCGCGACATGCGCTCGGCCTGGTCGTGCATGATCTCCAGGAACCGCTCGCGCGCCTTTTCATCCTGGCGCGCCGGACCCTGCAAGGTCTCGATGAACCCGGAGAGCGATGCCAGCGGCGTGCGCAGTTCATGACTGGCATTGGCGATGAAATCGGTGCGCATGCGCTCGGCGCGGCGCAACTGGCTCTGATCGCGAAAATGCAGCACATAGCCCGGTGTCGGCGCCTGGGGGCTGGGCAGCGGGGCAATCGACACACGGAACCAGTGCTCGCGGGGTGCGCGCTCCACCAGTTCGACAGGACCGGGCCGGGCACCCGCGAACGCATTCTGGATCATGTCGAGGATTTCCGGCGACCGGAACCTGATCAGCACCGAGCCGCCAAGGCGCATGACGCCCAGAACCCTGTGGTACTCCCGGTTGGCGTACTGCACCGCGCCGCGCCGGTCGATCAGAAGGATGGGGTCGGGAACGGCATCGAGCGCGGTGCCATAGACGGCGAACTCGGACCGGGCATCGGTGTTGCCGGTGCGCGCGGCGCGCCGCGCAGCGGGCGTGCGTACCGGCGCAAAGGTGCTGACGACGATCATGATGGCGCTGAGCACCACGAAGACGGTCCAACCAATGGTTCCGGTCAGGCGCAAGGCGGCAAACAGGCCCAACGCGACCGCCAGTGGATAGCGGTTCGAAATCAGCCGGCGGCGAATGTCGGCGACAAAGCCGCGTGTCGTGGTTGTGTTCGTCGGTGCCATGGCATGACGTCCAGGGCCTTTGCCCATGTCCTTGCTGACTGTACCGCGATCCGCAGAGCGCCCTTTTGCCCGGCGGGCGCACAGGCTAAACCGCGTGTAGGTCACAGCAAGATTACAACACAATGGCAAGGAGAGGGACCGGTGACGCAATTGCATCATAAGGGAAGCCGTGTTGTCGACCTGAACGTACACGGCAAGACCCGCCAGTTTGACATCGACGATCCCGACCTGCCCGACTGGGTGGGCAAGCATGACCTGTCGGCCGACAGTTTTCCCTACTACGAGAAGATGGACCGCCATCTGTACGGCGACACGCTGGAGCGGCTGCAGGAGGAACTGGTCAAGCTGCAGACCCATGTGCAGGAGAACGGCGGGCGGGTGATCTTGTTGTTCGAGGGACGCGACGCCGCCGGCAAGGGCGGCACGATCAAGCGCCTGACCGCCTATCTCAACCCGCGTCACATGCGCGTGGTCGCCCTGCCCAAACCCTCGGACCGCGAGCGCGGCCAATGGTACTTCCAGCGCTATGCGGACCATTTCCCGACGCAGGGCGAAATGGTCGCCTTCGACCGGTCCTGGTACAATCGCGGCGGCGTGGAACCGGTGATGGGGTTCTGCACGCCCGCCCAGCACGACCGGTTCCTGTTCGATGCGCCCGGCTTTGAGCGGATGATCGTCGATGAAGGCATCCATCTGTTCAAGTTCTGGCTCAACATCGCCCAGCAGACCCAGCTCAAGCGGTTCCACGACCGGCGCCATTCGCCGCTCAAGCACTGGAAGCTGTCGGGCATCGACATCGTCGGCATGGAGAAGTGGGACGAGTACACGACGGCGCGCGACCGGATGATCGCCGCCACCCATTCGCCACACGCGCCCTGGACGATCGTCCGCCTCAACGACAAGCGGCGCGGGCGCATCGAGGTTCTGCGCCATGTGCTCAGCCGGCTGGACTATGCCGGCAAGAACGCCGAAGCGATCGGCGAACCCGATGCCAAGATCATCGGTTCGGGCCCGGGTTTCGTTGCAGGAATCGGTGAGTGACCGTCCCAGTCGGCCGTGGCGTTTCCGTCTCAACCCGGTTCGCGGAAACGCTCTAGCCCTCGACGGCGCGGATGGCAGCCGAGATCAGCCTGAACGTGCCGTCGGCGTCACCGAACCCGGTGGTCAGTTGCAGCGAGCCGGACTGTGTCGGCGTGCCGCCGGCCGGCAGTTGCACCTGGAACAGGTAGTCGGCCTCGGCCGCGCCCAGATTGAAACGGCGTCGCCCGCAGTCGCCGAGCGCGCCGAAGTCGCAGGTGACCGACAGTTGCGTTGACGGCGCGGTGTCGGTGCGGGCCCGCAGGCTGATCTCGACGACGCGGCCGGCCAACCGCTGCAGCGTACCCACCGGAACGTCGACGCGGATCGCGCTGTCGATGCTCGGCGTGACCAGCCGCGCATAGGCGCCGAACGGATCGGACTGGATGGAGGCGCTGGCGCCGCCGACAAGGCGCAGACTGGTCGGATCGACCGGCGAGAACAGCGTGATCCAGCCCTCCTGCGCGGGGAATGTGTTGTCGAAACCCGCAGGCGCATCGCGCAAGGGCGCGACGCGGACCGGCCGATCGGGGTCGCCTTCAAAACTCTCGTCCGGCAGGGTGAGCGGCGGGTTCGGCACGGCGGTATCGCGCTGTTCGAGCGGCACGAACGCACCCGATACGACAATCCAGATGACGCCCATCACCAGAAGCGCGGCAATGACCACGCCGGCAAAGACGGTGGCGAAGGGACCGCGCGCGAAACGGAACGGCGATGCCGAGCCTGCGGGCGGCAGGGCATCGGCACTGTCGGGTCCACCAGCCGGTGGTGGTGGCGGCGGCGGTGGCGGCACCATGCGCGGCTCGACATGGAGTGTCTCGGGCAGGCTGCCTTGCGGGCGCGGCGGGGGCCGTTGCAGCGGCGACACCGCCGGCATGGGTTCGGCCGCCGGTGCGGCGGGCGCCGCTCGCGCCGGGGCCGGGGAAACGGTCGGCGCGGGGCTCGGCGCATTTGCCCGCGCAGGTCGTACGGCGGGCGGGCGCGCCGGCTGTCCGTCCATGCGCGGTTGCCGCGGCTGCGGATCGGCGGCGGCCCGTGGCACGGGCTTCAGCCGGGGCGGCAAAATCCCGCCGCCCTGCACATCATGCAGTTGGCGCTCGATCGCCTCGATGATCGCGGTCAGTTTTTCGGTCTGCTCGCGCAGGCGGTCGGTCGCGACCGTCGGGCGGCGCTCGGCCGAACGTTGCAGGGCCGATGCCGCAGCAACGTACACGCGGCGGCGGAAGGCGCTGTCGCGAATGTCGCCTTTCTCAAGCGCGCGGCGCAGCGCCGCTTCGAGATTGTCCACCGATACCGGTCCTTGGGCCCCGTCGTCGTCACGCCGGTCATTTCGTCACCAACCTGTTTCGCATGACATAGTAAATGAACACTGAAAAGAGGCGCGACCCCGTTGCGCGCCATTGCCTCACGGACACAATGCCCGTCAAGACAAGAGCACGACAGGCGCGTCGGATAGGCCCTTTGTTCCAGTGGGTTGACAGGCACGGCACCGTGCTGTCGGACACAGAGCTTGAAGGCCGGGCAAATCCTGATAATTCTTACGTTTACGGAAACGTCAATAATTTGAGGTCGCCATGACAGTGCCTCCCATCTTGCAGTCGCGGCTGCGCCTGCCCGTCATCGGCGCGCCGTTGTTCATCATCTCGCACCCGCCGCTGGTGCTGGCGCAATGCAAGGCCGGCATCATCGGCTCGTTTCCCGCACTGAACGCCCGGCCCGAAAGCCAGCTCGACGAATGGCTGGCGGAGATCACCGAGGAGCTGGCCGCCCACGACGCCGCCCATCCCCACAGCCCGGCCGCGCCATTCGCCGTCAACCAGATCGTCCACACCTCCAACACCCGGCTCGAACACGATCTGCGCATGTGCGTCAAATACAAGGTGCCGATCGTCATCTCGTCGCTGGGCGCGGTGCCGGAGGTGAACGACGCCATCCACTCCTATGGCGGGATCGTGCTGCACGACATCATCAACAACCGGCACGCCCATTCGGCGATCCGCAAGGGCGCCGACGGCCTGATCGCGGTTGCGGCGGGGGCCGGCGGTCACGCCGGACCGCTGTCACCGTTCGCGCTGGTGCAGGAGATCCGTGAATGGTTCGACGGGCCGTTGCTCTTGTCGGGCGCGATCGCGACCGGGCAGTCGGTTCTGGCGGCCCAGGCGATGGGCGCCGACATGGCCTATATCGGCTCGCCCTTCATCGCCACGCCCGAGGCGCGCGCGGTCGACGGCTACAAGCAGATGATCGTCGACAGCGCCGCCAAGGACATCGTCTACTCCAACTACTTCACCGGCATTGCCGGCAACTATCTCAAGCCGTCGATCGCGGCGGTCGGCATGGACCCGGACGATCTGCCCGAAGCGGACCCGACCAAGATGGATTTCGGCGCGGCGACCGGAGCCAAGGCGTGGAAAGACATCTGGGGTTGCGGACAGGGGATCGGCGCGGTGAAGGCCGTCGAGCCGGTCTCGACGATCGTCGACCGGCTGGCCATCGAGTATGCGGCCGCCAGGGCCGCGCTGTGCGGTTGAGCCTTGGGGCCAAGCATTACGCGAATGTAAGATGACGCGGGCCGCGCTTTGGCGCAGTGTGGGTCCGTTGTATCCCCGCGCCGTTTCCTCATGTCGCTTTCGTTTGGCCATTTTCTGCGCAGCCACAGGCTGGTCCTGACGATCTTCGTCGTCGCTGTGACGCTGACGGCGGTGTTTTCGTTCCGGGCCATTGCACACTTCGTCTATTTTCAGGATCCGGCGCATCGCGAGCAGCCGATCGCCGGCTGGATGACGCCGCGCTACGTGGCGATGTCGCACGGCGTGCCGCCCGCGGTGGTGCGCCAGGCCATCGGCGAACGGCAACGCGGCGGCAGGGCCACGCTTGAGGCCATCGCGGCCGAACGCGACCAGTCGCTCGATGCGCTGATCGACGAGATCGAGGCGGCGATCGACGCGCATGAGGAAGGGCACCAGAGGAGCGGTCGATGACCGACATGCTGCTCACCATGGTGCCCGTTTACGGCATCTACCTGTTGTTGGCGGTTGTCGTGCTCGGGTGCCTTGCGGTGCCGCTTCCTTCGGCGCTTGTGATCGCCATCGCCGGCGGCTTCGCCGCCAGCGGCGACCTGACGCTTTGGCAGGTCGTGATCGCGGGGTTTGCCGGCTATGTGTTTGGCGACCAGATGGCGTTCGGCATCGCGCGGCGCGCCGGCCCACCGCTGCTGGCGCGCGTCAGAACGGTCCCAAGGGCCAGCCATGCCGTCGACCGCGCCGAACACCTTGTCGCCCGGCGCGGCGTCATGGCCGTGTTCCTCAGCCGCACGGTGCTGAGCCCGCTCGGTCCCTATGTCAGCTATCTGAGCGGCGCGGCCGGCATGCGCTGGCCATCCTTCACCCTGGCGGCAACGACGGGCGCGGCCTTCTGGTCGCTCGGTTACGCCGGTCTGGGCTACGCCTTTGCCGACCAGATCGAAACGCTGGTCTCGCTGGTCGGCAATGCGATCGGGGCGC
>CAZSFA010000124.1:0-8326 GCA_964606055.1 uncultured Oceaniradius sp.
TCATCTTCGACGAGTTCGCCCATCTTTACTGCTACAACGACCGCGAACTGGCGACCGATCCCGGCCTTCGGCATCTGTGGGGCGGGTTTCTGGGCCGCCAGTGGGACGAGATACGCGCGCTGCCGAACGGCATCGGCGGCTCGATCTGGGCGGCCATAGACGACTGGTTCGCGGTGCCGACGGCGGACGGCGGCGTGCGCTGGAGCGGCTATGGCGAATGGGGCCCGATCGACGGATGGCGCCGCAAGAAGCCAGAGTATGAGGAGATGAAGCGCGTCTTTGATCCGCTGCGCGTAACGCTCGACGAGGCGGGCAAGGTGTGGCTCGAAAACCGTTTCGACTTCACCGACCTTTCCGAGGTCGAGATCGCGTGGACCCTGAACGACGAAAACGGCCAAACGGGGGTCTCGGGACCGCCCGGCGATCGCGCGATGCTCGACGTTCCGGCCGTGGGTGCCGATGCCTGCCTCGAGCTTGCTCTGGCCGTTCCGCAAACCGGCTACCAGCGTCGCATCGCACTCAGCGCGCCGGCCTCGCACCAGGAGACAACGTTTCTCGCCCGGCCCGCATCGCAACAGGGCGATGCCGTCGTTCTGTCGGGTTGGACGGTGTCGGTGGATCACGGCCAACTGCGCCTGACCTCGCCACATGACCAAACCGCCTTTGTGTCCCTCGCCTTCGTTCCGCGACAAGTCTCGCGCACTGATGGCGTGCGGTCGGACGCCGAGCCGGCCCCTCTGGAGAACGAAACATCTCGGTGGGATTCGGGCCGGTTGCGCGTTGCCGATGACGGCGCTGTTTTCGATGGGGCAACGGCGCTGGCGAACGCGGAGATCACGATGCGCGCCGACGCCGCCGGCACATTGGAAATCAGCTACGTGGTTCGCATGAAAGCGGATTTCGAGCCGTTCCAGACCGGCCTCGAACTCCTTTTGCCCGTCGACTGGCACCGCCTGTCCTGGGACTGTGGCGGCGCTCGCGGCGATTTTCCCGACGATCACCCGGCGCGCGGCAGCGGCCAGACCATGGCGCATCGCGACGCCGCCTGGCCGGACCATGGCGATCATCCTTTGCAGCCCGCTTGGCCGTGGTCACTTGATCAGGGCGCCCATGGCACGAATGATTTCCGGTCGACCAAGCGCGGCGTCAAATCGGTTGCCGTCAGCGGAACCGATGGTGGCCTCGAAGTCATGCCGCAAACACGTTCGGACGCGCGGGCGCAACTGGCCAAGGAAGGCACGCGCCTGTACCTGCTCGATTTCAGCAGCCATGGCAGCGAGCGGTTTCTGGAAAGCTTCGAGCAGCAGGTCGCGCTGGAACCGGGCGATACCCTGTCCGGCCGGCTCCTCCTCCGCATGACATCGGGCACGCCGGCGGACCATCGCTGATATCGAGATGACATGCCGCTCCGGGCACGCCATCGGCAGGTGATGGCACGCAACGCCGGCCCAAGCCAGGCCACCGGTGTTGCACTTGGCGCACATCGTGCCTTACGTGTTCAGGATGTGTGGAGTTGCGGGCATCTTTCGGATTGACGGCGCCCTGACTGACGCCGACGCCAGCGACCTCCGCGCAATGACCGCGGCGATCGCCCATCGCGGGCCCGACGATTCCGGGCATTGGATGTCGAACGGTGTCGGTCTGGGCCACCGCCGACTGGCCATCCTCGACCGCTCCGAACACGCTGCCCAACCCATGCTGACCGACGATCGATCGGGCGCGCTCGCCTATAACGGCGAAGTCTACAACTTCCGCGAACTCAGGGCCGAACTTGAGCGCGAGGGTGTCTGCTTCCGCAGCAGCGGCGACACCGAGGTGGTTCTCAAGGCGCTGCATACCTGGGGCCCGGAAGCGGCGGTGCCACGGTTCAACGGCATGTTCGCGCTGGCCTACTATGATGCAAACCAGCGCACGCTTTGGCTCGCGCGCGACCGGCTGGGCATCAAGCCCCTGTCGTTGGCCGAGGACGGGGGCAGGCTGCTGTTCGCATCCGAGGACAAAGCCATCGCCGCCGCCCTCTCCAGCGCGGTCGAACTGGACCCGCGCGCGCTGACACTGCGCTTCATGGGCATGAGAAACAGCAACCAGTGGAGCCTGCTGCGCGGCGTCGAACGCGTGCCGCCGGGCACGATGATCAAACTGGCGGGCCGAAGCCGACAGGAGATCACCTACTGGCACCCGCTCGAGGCACTCGATGCGACACGCCTGATGGCCGATCGCCAGCCGGACGCCGAAAAGGCCGTGGATTTGACGCAGCTGATCGAAGACAGCGTCGCCATGCATCTGGTGGCCGATACGCCCGTGGCGACCTGTCTGAGCGGCGGCGTCGATTCCGGTATCCTGACCGCGCTCGCCGCGCGCCGGCTCGATCACGTGCAGTCCTATGTGGCCGATCCCGATCAGGAACCGAACGAGGCGGCAGCGGCGGCCGCCACGGCGCGTGTCGTCGGTGCGGACCTCAACCGCGTTCCGCTCGATCGCGACCGGGCACTGCGCAATTGGCCCGGAACGGTGCTCGCGCTTGAAGCCACGACCCTGTTCGCAAGCGACCCGGCCCTGCTCGCGATCACCCGGCGCTGTCGCAATGACGCCATACCGGTGATGCTGACCGGCGAAGGCGCGGACGAGTTGTTCGGCGGCTATCCGAAGTACAAATGGGCACGCCAGAGATGGCGTCCGGCCGACCGCCCGTGGCTCTGGATGCGCGGGCGCCGGAGCCGCGCCCGGCTGTTCCAGCGTCTGGAGCGATCGCCTCTGGCAACCTCGATCGTCGCCGCCGGTTCGGGCGAAAGGATGGACTCGCTGTCAGCGGTCGCGCCCTTGCCCACGATGATGCAGATGCGGTGTGCGCAAGCCGTCTCCGACCTGCCCAAAGCCAGCGACCGTGGACTTGTCGCGGCGCGCCTTTATGACCTGACCAGCCATTTGCAGGAGTTGCTCAACCGCCATGACCGGCTGGGCATGGCATCGTCGCTGGAAATGCGCGTGCCGTTCATCGAAAATCGCATCATCGACTTCGCATTGCATTTGCCGGCCCGTCAGCTGTACCGGTTCAAACGGTCCAAGGCGCTCCTCAAGACCGTCGCCACGCCGCTGATCCCCAGCGCCAACATCCACAAGCGCAAGCTGGGCTTTCCGCTTGCCAGTTCCTACTACGAAGGCACCGAAGCCCTTTTGAAGGAAGGCATGTTGAAGGACGTGCTGCGCTGGACGGCGGCGGAAACCGACGCGGCCATTGCCCACGCACAAGACGACCACGTCGCCCGGCTTCACATGGTCAGCGCCGAAATGCTGGCGCAGATGGTCTCGGACGGCAGAACGCCCGACCAACTGGGCGAGCGTCTTCGGTCCCTGACTGCCGACCACGCAGGCGCTTGACGGTGATCGTCCGGGTTGCACGGGCGACTCGCGCGCCTACATCGTGAACTCACCGCCTTTCACCGGGCGCGGCGCGGCGTCGGGCGCGCGCACGATCACCGGCAACGTGGTGTGGCGCTCCAACTGGGCCATCGCGGCATCGCGCCCGCCCGACGGCAGATGGCCGAGCGTATAGCGTGCAATCGCCACATCATCGACGCGGACGGCGAAGTTGGTGTCCCAATGCGTGTTGACCGCCCAGAAACAGCCATGGACTGCTGAACGGGGCGGCGTGAACGGCTCCTTCGTCCACGGGCCGCCGGGCTGGAAGAGCGGTGTGTCCGGCGCGGCGACAGTGGTCATCGCGCCGCCCGGATGCTCGAATGCAATGCCGCGATGGGCGCATTGCCAGCGCGTGCTCGAAACGGGCAGGTGATCCGCCAAAGCGTCGACGAGACCGTCACCTGTGTCGATCCAAAGGCGCGTGGGTGCATCGGCAAACGCCAGCGGCCAGTTGATCGAAAAGGCGCGCTCGATGCCGATCGCACGCTGCCTTGCAGTGACATGGACTGCGTGTTGGCCTGGCGCGAGCGTGAACAGCGTTTCGACGACAACACCCGTCGCAAACGCGATCCTCGCACGGATGGCGGCGCCGGCCGGGCCAACGGCCCCCGCATCGATGGTGACGGTTGCGGTGTCATCCTCGAACAGGTCGGCTTGGTTCCAGCCCATCGGCGTTTCGCGCCGCTCCCAATAGGGCGCAAGGAAGATGTCGCGACGACCGAAACCCGCCCGCATCACCTGCACCTGTGGTCCCATGATCGGCACGCCTTCGGCAAGCAGTTCCGCGCCTGTCGCCTTGTCCAGCCACGATCTCAGCCCGCCGGTGCGTGCGCAGAGCGTGACGCGATACGCGCCGTTCTCGATCCAGTCGGGCCCGGCCGCGCAGTCGTATGCATCGGCCTTCACCGGTCGAACGACCGTGACCGTGCGCGGCGGCAGTTCGGCCTGAAGGCGGTATTCGCCCGATGGCCGCTTGTCCTGCATCGCATCGGTCCAGCCATCATCGCCAAACCCGGGAAAGAAGGCATCGGCGCCATAGGCCTGCGGAATGGAGATTTGCGGGCCGGCGCCGCGATCGAACGGAACGGGCCAGTCGACGGAAAGGGAAACGTCGGATGGATTGGCAACCCAATAGGCATGCTCGTCCGCACCCAGCGTCGCATGCGAATACTGATCGAACCGGTGATCCCCCTCGACCGTATCCGCCAAGGGCCGGGCGTGCTGGCGCGAACCGGTGGCGACCAGTCGCATCGCAAGCGCGAGCGCCCGATAGGCATGGTTCGACTTGGCAGTGCGCTGCATGGTGGCGAAGAGGTTGTCGGGCGCCGTTGCGGCGCTGTGCGCGCCCCATGTGTGCTCGTCATAGAGTGCGAGCGTGTCGACCAACTCGTCCACAAGTCGGGGATCGGCGCGGCCCAGGCGTTCGATGGTCGGCAAAAGCCGTTCGGCGGTCCGCGCGGCTGCGGTTTCAAGCGGTGTCGAGGCAACGCCGTCGCCCCAGCTGTCCATCCACTCGCCACGTTGAACGGGAAGGTCCGTCAGATCGCGCATGATCTCGCCCAACCGGTCGATCGTAATGATCTCCATCAGGATCGCTTCGCGTTCGTTCCATTGCTGCACCGCCGTCGTCAGCCACGGGTCGGGAAAGGCGTTGTCGCCATTGGCGGCATTGGTGACGTTAATGACGCTGAAATCGGCCGGCCAGTGCTCCGATGCCGTGTGGCGTTCGATGATGTCCATCAACCCGTCTCGATCGGCCTCGCCGGGGCGCGACAGGCGCAAAAACCCGCCAACGCCGTAGTGCTCGCCCTGATGCACCAGCATCTGTCCGCCCGAGCGGTTCTGCCAATGCCAGACCGACGGCAAATGCTCGCCCCAGTAACCGCGATGCGGATTCTGATGCATCGACAGGAAGTCGACGCCCCGCGCCAGCAGCAGTTCGTTCCAGAACCATGCAAGGCCGTTGACATCGCATTGCATGGCAGAGCGGACATTGATGCCGAAGTCGTCCCGCAGATGGTCGATGTCGGTGAGCGTGCGCGCGGCAAGCGGTTTGGTGGCAAGCGGCGTCCAGTGATGGCGCAAGGCGGCAACCGCGATGCGGCCCGCCCGGTGCAGCGCGACAAACCGGTCGACATTGGCGGGCGTCGTGTGCCGCAGATAGTCGAGCGTCGTCGCCGTGACCTCGCAGGTCCAGCGGTGCTGGGTGCCTTCGGGCGCATCGAACGTCTCTTCGCAGGCATCGAGCGCGCGATCAAGGATATCGCGGTGGTGCAGGCGCAGGACATCGGCGTGATCGGTGAACCCCAGATCGGTGTGCGTATGGCTGATCAGGTAGATCCGGCGAATCGGCGTGTGCGCCATTTGGATACCTCAGAGCGGGCTTGCAGCGATGGTGTAGCGGGTGGTGAACGGCTGGTCCGGCGACAGGTCCAGACGGGTTGCGTGGCCCGACGCGGCGATCGGGTTGTGCCGATTGCAGCCCACTTGGGGGCCAAGGTCGAAGGCACCCCGCACCGGCTCGATGCCCAGCGCGACGAACCGGCCATTCCACGGATAGGCCGTGCGCCCGCGGTTCGAGATCCACAGAAGGACGCTCGGAAACACCTCCGCATCGTAGGAGAGTTCGACGCGGTACCCGTCATCGGGATTGGTCAGGGATACGCGGCCTTTCGCACCCATCAACTGCACCAGTTCCTCGGTGTCAAAGTCGAGCGGCAGACGGTCGAGCGTCTGGTCGCCAAGGCGCCCCGACACCGCGCCAAGATCATGAAACACCTTGTCGGGCTCGAGCCGCGAAACCCCCGGCTCGACGGCGAGCGGAAAGACCCGGCCATGATCGAACGATCCGACATCGAGCCGCGACGCGCCCGGCTCTGAAGCCAGCCGGAAGACCGGGTGCAAGGCGATCGGCACCGCGACCGGACGACGAACGTCGATGGTCAGCGTCAGCGCGATCTCGGCGCGGCCGGGCACACCGGCGATGGTCCGTCTCAACCGCGCAATGGCATGATCGGCCGGATATTCGATCGCGAGTTCGATGTGCCCCGCGCCTTGGCGTTCGACCCGCCACGCATGGTGCGAACCATAGCCGTGGAAGTCGTCTCCCGTGTCCTGGACCGGCGGCCCCGCCCAGCCGGCAGGCAACCCTTCGGGCGCTGAAGGGGCGCCAAACGGCACGCAAGGCCATTCGCCGCGCAAGCGCTTGAGGATGCCCGGCAGGGCGTCGTGGTCGGCGCCATCATCGTCGCCCCAGGGACCGATCGCCATCGGCTGGACGGTGCGGCCGTCGTCAAGACGAAAGTTGACGGGCGCAAGCATGGCGCCCACGGCCTCGACCGTCGCCGTACCGCGATCCCACGCGATCCGATGGCTGGTCATGGCTCGCCGGCCCGGATGCAGGCCGCCGGCCCGCCGATGAACACCTTGACGCTATCCAAAGCGCGTTTCCCCCGCGTGGTGGCCGCCCCGGTCGAACAGGTCGGGGAACCTTGCGACACTGCCGTCGATCACGTCGATGACCCGGCGCAGATGCGTGCGCATCGCGTCGGTTGCATCCGGGCGATCCCTGGCCACGATTCCGCCGAGGATCGCCTCGTGTTGCTCGATCAGCAGGCCCAGCGGCTCCCGGTCCATCAGTTCCACATGGCGCGCCCGGTCGAGTTGGGCGCGTGATGTCTCCAGCGTCTCCCAGACCCCATGGACGCCGCTCTGCTCACAGATCGTGCGATGAAACGCCTGATCCGACACGAAGAAGCGCTCGATGTCATGTGCCTCGGCAAAGGCCTGCTGGAGCTTGAGTTCGGTGCGCAGCGCGGCGATGAACTTCGGCGTCTGGCGTTCAATGGCGCGGGACAGCGTCTCCACCTCCACGGCCTCGCGCACCAGCTGGGCGCGGTAGATCATCGGCACCGAAATCTTGGTGACGACAGATCCGCGCTGCGGATACACCTCCACCAGATCCTCCATGGACAGGCGCAGCAGCGCCTCGCGCACCGGCTGCCGGCTGACGCCGAAATGGCGGCAAAGGCCTGCCTCCGACAGCGCCGTGCCGGGCACGATGCGGCCCTTGATCACCTGCGTGCGCAGGAACTCGAAGACCTGCACGGATGCGGGTCGTTCGGTTCCCAGAACGAATGGGTCCAGTTGATCGGCGGCTGTGAGGGCGGGAGCTTTTGGCATGGTCTGGCGCGGGTCGCATCGATGACGGTTGGAGGGTCGGCCCTAGCGGGCCGTGACCTGTAGTCCCTGCATGAAATGCTTGCGCAAGGCAAAGAACAAGACGACGGTCGGTATGGATGCCATCAGCGAGGCCGACATCACCACCGTCTTCGACACATCGGCATAGGCCCCCTGGAACACCTGAAGCGTGCTCATGACCGATCGCACCTCGGCGCTCTGCGTCAGGACAATCGAGAAGATCAGGTCGTTCCAGATCCAGGTGAACTGCAACAGGAACAGCGCGATGAACGGCCCACGGCAATTGGGCAGCACGATCGAGAAAAACAGGCGGAACTCCGAACAGCCGTCCATGCGCGCCGCCTCGTCCATCTCAATCGACATCTGCGACAGGTAACTCTTCATGACGAGCACGGGGAACGGGATGCAGATCGCCGTGTAGAACAGGATCATGCCGAACCGTGTGTCCAGAAGACCCAGTTCGAGATAGGAAAAGAACAGCGGGATCAGATACATCTGAAACGGGAACACGGTTCCCGAAAAGATCAACATGAACCAGAAGGTCCGACCGCTGAACTGGAAGCGCGACAGGCCGTGCGCCGCCATCGTCGCAAGGAACACTGCGACCGAAGCGCCCACCGAACCGTAAAGCAGCGAGTTGGCAAGACCCAGGCCCATCTTCGCTTCGGTCCAGGCTTCGGCCATGTTGGCGAACAGCGGCAGAAAA
>CAZSFA010000125.1:0-8316 GCA_964606055.1 uncultured Oceaniradius sp.
TCCTGCTCGGCACCGTGGTCGGCGCCAGCCGCAACGAGATCGAGCGCATGGCGCTGGCCTATGAGCGCACCGCCGAGGCGATCGGCATCGATGTCACCCTGCGCGGTGTCGATGACGCCCAGTTCCAGCAGCGCCGCCAAGCCTATGACTATGACATGGTGGCGGGCAGCCTGTCCGCATCTCTGTCACCCGGCGCCGAGCAGATCTGGCGCTGGGGATCGCAGTCGCGCGATCCCGAAGGCACGTTCAACTTCGCCGGCGCGTCCGATCCTGCGATCGATGCGATGATCGAGGCGATCGTCGACGCGCGCGATCGAGAGGACTTCGCTGCCGCCGTGCGCTCGCTCGACCGCATCCTGATCTCGGGACACTATGCCGTGCCGCTTTATCACCTGCGCGAGAAATGGGTCGCCCACTGGAACCATGTGCAGTTCCCCGATGGCCCGACACCGCTCTACGGCTACCAGTTCCCGGTGTGGTGGTCGACCAGATGAGCGCCGGTTCCGCGGCGGCATCGGCGCCGCCGGCCGTCGGCATCGACGTCATTTCCGATGTGATGTGCCCATGGTGCTTCATCGGCAAGCGCCGGCTCGAACGCGCCGCGCAGACGCTGGCCGGCGAGGTTGATCTGGCGATTGCCTGGCAGCCCTACCAGCTCGATGCGACCCTGCCGCCCGAAGGGCTCGACCGGAAAATCTATCTGGAGACCAAGTTCGGCGGGCCCGATCAGGCCGCCGAGATCTATGCCCGCATCGCCCAGGCAGGCGCGGGCGAGGGGATCGACTTCAACTTCGACGCCATCGCCGTCTCGCCCAACACGCTCGACGCGCACCGGCTGATCCATTGGGCGGCATCGGAAGGGGCCGCCGCGCAGGGCGCGGTCGTCGAGCAATTGTTCACGCGGTTCTTCCTGCACGGCGAACACATCGGCCGGCACGATGTGCTGGTCGAGGCGGCCGAAGCGGCGGGCATGGACACGGACGGCCTTGACGCGCGACTGGCCGGCGATGAGGACCGCGACGCGGTCGCCGGCCGCGCCGCCCATGCAACGCAGATCGGTGTCACCGGCGTGCCGTGCTTCATCATCGACCGGCGGCTGGCGGTGACCGGTGCGCACGAGCCCGAAACGCTGGTGACCGCCATCCGGCAGGCGATCGGGGAACGCCAGCCGAACTGACCGGGATCGTCGTTGTCAGGGTTCAGTGCGCGAGGATGTCGCGCACGTTGTAACGTCGGTTGTCGGTGTTCCAGTCGAACATCTCGCCCACTTGCGGATGGCGCAGCGGTTCGCCGCTCTCGTCCGACAACAGGTTCTGCTCGGAGACATAGGCGACGTACTCGGTCTCCTCGTTCTCGGCGAGCAGGTGGTAGAACGGCTGATCCTTGCGCGGCCGGATCTCGGCGGGAATGGCTTCGTACCATTCCTCGGTGTTGTCGAACTCCGGATCGATGTCGAAGATCACACCGCGGAATGGAAAAACGCGGTGGCGTACCATGTCGCCGATTCCGAACTTGGCGGTGACCATCTTGTCGTGGCTGTATTTCATGGTGACTATTTGAGGCGCTGGGCCGCGTTATTCAACCCCTTGAAAAGGCAGGCCGCGACCTCGGAAGGACGCGCACATGGCGAGTGTCATCGGGCTGGTTTTCCCGTTCTTCGGCCTGATCGCGATCGGTTTCGCCGCTGCCCGTGCGATCAGACTGCCCATGGAGGCGCTCGGCTGGATGAACATGTTCATCCTCTACATCGCCCTGCCGGCGCTCCTGTTCAACCTGTTTGCCAGCACGCCCGTGGAGCAGTTGGCGCGCTGGCAGTTCATCGTCGCAACCACGTTTTCCACCTTTGCCGTCTTCATGGCGGTGTTTGCGATCGGCATGATCCGCACCCGGCGCCAGGTCGGGCAAAGCGCGATCATGGGGTTTGCCGGCGCCTACGGCAATGTCGGCTACATGGGCCCGGGCATCGCGCTTTTGGCCTTTGGCGAGGCGGCGCTCGTGCCCGTCGCGCTGATCTTCTGCTTCGACAACGTTCTGCATTTCGTGCTCGCGCCGTCGCTGATGGCGCTGTCGGGCGCGCGCGCCAACCGGCCGCCGGCGCGGCGGTTGGCCGCCGATGTGGCGCGGCGCATCCTGCTGCACCCGTTCATCCTGGCAACGATCGCCGGCGTCGGCGCGGCGATGGTCGGTTTCGTTCCGCCGCTGCCGCTTCAGACCATGCTCGACTATCTGGCCGGCGCCGCCGCGCCCTGCGCGCTGTTCGCGCTCGGCGTCACACTTGCGTTGCGGCCGCTCAAGAGGGTTCCGGTCGAGGCCGGCTTCATCGTCCCGATCAAGCTGATCGTGCACCCGGCCGTCGCCTATGTGGTCGTGTCCTGGGCCGGCGACTTCCCGCCCTTGTGGGTCTATTCGGCCGTGCTGCTGGCCGCGCTGCCGAGCGCCACCAATGTCTACGTCATCGCCCAGCAATACGATGTCTGGGTCGAGCGGGGTTCGGCGATGATCCTTTTGACCACGCTGACCTCGATCGTCACGCTGACCGCGTTCCTGTACCTGATGACGAACGCTATCCTGCCGCCGGATCTGTTCTGACGCCGCCCCAAACATCGCGCAGCCCGTCGCGCGCCGCGCTTAGGCTGCTGCCCGGTTCGACGCCCTCGCGCATCATCAGCGCGCGCAAGGGCGCAATGTTGCGCAGAACGCCCAGCCCGACCGCGCGGCCGACCTGCACAGGCAGGAAGTCGGTCAGAAGCGACCGGTTGAGCAGATCGACCGCGCCGGTGCGCGAGGCGATGTCGGCCCGCCGGCGCAGGTCGTAACTGCGCGTGATGCGCGCCGCGCCGGGATCGCCGCCGGCCTTGGCCAGAACCGCCGCCAGATCGGCAACGTCGCGGAAGCCCAGATTGAGGCCCTGCGCACCGATCGGCGGGAAGGCATGGGCGGCCTGTCCGATCAACATGACGCGCCGTGCGCCGAACCGGTGCGCCACCATGCCCGACAACGGCCAGCCCTGCGGCCTGGTCGGGTTGGTGACCTTGCCGAGCGTCGATTGCAGACCGTCCTCGATCGCCCGCGCCAGCGCATCGGGTTGCAGCGCCATCGTCGCTTCGGCGCGCGCGGGCTGCATCACCCACACAAGGCTCGACCGGTTGCCGGGCAGCGGCACTTGGGTGAACGGTCCCTGTTCGGTGTGGAACTCGGTCGAAATCGCATCGTGCGGCCGCTCATGGTCGAAGGCGAGCACCATGGCCGTCTGCGGATAGGACCAGTCGCGCTGGCCGATGCCGGCCGCCTGCCGCACCAGCGATCGCACGCCGTCCGCGCCGATCACCAGCCCGGCCCTGACCGTTTCGCCATTGGACAGCGTCACCGTCGCCGCATCGTCGTCAAAGGCGACCGCCGAGACCATGGCGTCGGCGACCGTGATCAGATCATGGCTCTCGACTGCCTTGCGCAGCGCCGTGTTGAGCACCTGGTTGGGAATGTTGTGGCCGAACGCCTCCAGCCCGATCTCGGTGGCGCGGAAGCTGACCGGCGGTGCGCGAAACAGCCGGCCGGTGGCATCGACGATGCGCAACACCTTCAGCGGCGCCGACGCGGCCGCGCAGTCCGGCCAGACGCCGTACTCGGCAAGCGTGGCGATCGCCGGCCGCATCAACGCGGTGGTCCGCGAATCGTCGTCGATATGCGTGCCGGCGGGCGCGGCGAGCACGGTGCGATACCCGCAGGCCGCCGCCTCCAGCGCCGCCGCCATGCCGGTTGGGCCGCCGCCCGCAATCACGATGTCGCAGTGCGTCTGGCTGTTGGTCACCATCATCGTTCCGGTGTCTTTGCGTTGCCGGCGAGATTTGTGCCTGCGCGCCCGCTTGTCCAGTCGCCATATGCCGCACCGGTTGCAGCAAATTGGCGCGCGCCCCGTAACGTCCCGCTAACCACTTGGGAAATCGCCCGGATTCGCAACCGTTGCATTTCCCCATTGTTCATCAAAGCGTGTGCAGGGTTGCAGGCTGTATCTCATGCGTTTGGGGGCGCGCGGGCAAAATGAACAGACGATTGCTCACGATGGGGGCGTTGGCACTGGTGTTTGGCGGCATGTCCGTCGGCGCCGCCGATTTCTGGCTGCGGCAGAACGTGCGCACGGTCGTCGAGACCGTTCCCGCCGCCGCGCCGGAGGTTCCGGCGGTCACCTTCGGCACGATCGTCGTTGCCGCCGAGCCGCTGCGCTATGGCGCGACGCTTGAAACGCACATGCTGCGAACCATTCCCTGGCCGGACGATTCGGTGCCCGAGGGCGCCTTTGCAGACATCGGATCGCTGCTCGATGAGGGGCCGCGCGCGGTGCTCGAAGCGATCGAGCCCAACGAGCCGATCCTGTCGGCCAAGGTCACCGGCCCGGACGGGCGTCCGACGCTGTCCAACCGTCTCGAACAGGGCAAGCGCGCCGTCACCATCCCGGTCAACCGGGTGACCGGCGTTGCCGGCTTCGTCGTGCCCGGCGACCGCGTCGACATCGTCCTGATCCAGCAACTGGGCGATCTGGGCGGCGTCGAGGGCGGGGCGATCTCGGCATCGGCCACACCGCTTCGCGATCAGCAAGGCGGGCTGAGCTTCACCACCGAGGGCGGCGCGCAGGTCAGCGCGCTGACGGTTCTTGAAAACGTGCGCGTGCTGTCGGTCGACCAGATCGCCGACGAACGCCGCTCCGAGCCCGTTGTGGTGGCGTCGGTCACGCTCGAACTGTCGCCGTCCGAAGCGCGCACCATCTCGGCCGCGCAGTCGGCCGGCGTCATCGCGCTGCATCTGCGCAAGGCGGGCGAGGGCACCGAACCGGTCGGCGTGCTGCCGCAGTTCGGCATCGATCCGCAGATGACCGCGTCATATGAGCCCGAACGGCCGAGCGGCGTCGCCACCGTGCGGGTGCGCCATGGGGACAGGACCGAGACCTTCACGGTCCCCGACGAAGGGAGCGGGCAATGAAACGCGCCATGACATTCAGACTGGCGGCCCTGGCCCTGGCCGCGATCATCGGCATTGGCGGCGGCCTCGCGCCGGTTGCCAGCGCCGAGACGATCTCCATCAGCGGGCTGCGCACCAAGCTTGTCACCGTCGACAAGGGCAAGCCGCTCACCGTGCGCACCGACCGGCCCTATTTCGAGGTGGTCGTCGGCGATCCGGAGGTTGCCACCGTGCAGCCGCTGACCAACCGCTCGTTCTACATCGTCGGCCTTGCCGCCGGCACGACCGGCATTGCGTTCTTCGACGACAATCAGCGCGTGGTCGGTTCGATCGATCTCGAGGTCAGCGTCGACACGACCCGGCTCAAGCATTCGATCCGAGAAAATGTGCCCGACGCCGACATCGCCGTGCGCACGACCAACGGCCAGATCGTCCTGTCGGGTTCGGCGCCCGACCAGGTGTCCGCCGACATCGCCCAGGAGATCGCCACCCGCTTTTCCGACGATGAGGCCAACATCATCAACTCGGTCGAGGTGACCTCCTCGCAACAGGTCCAGCTCAACGTGCGCTTCGTCGAGGTCAATCGCAACGCGGGCCAGGAACTGGGCGTCAAGGTCAACGATCTGAGCTACCGCTCACCGCGCCTGGACGGCGACGACTCGGGCGTCATCGGTTTCAACTCGCCCGAAGGCAACATCTTCGGCCGGCTGATCTCGGGCGGCCTGAACGTCGATGTCGCCATCAAGGCGATGGAAGAGCGCGGCGTCGCCCGGCGTCTGGCCCAGCCCAACCTGGTCGCCCGATCCGGCCAGACGGCCGAGTTCCTCGCCGGCGGCGAGTTTCCCATTCCGATCGTCGACGGCGATGGCGGCGTCACCGTCGAATACCGCAAGTTCGGCATCGGTCTTGAGTTCACGCCGACCGTGCTCAAGGACGGCCTGATCAGCCTGAGCATCACGCCCGAAGTGTCCTCGATCGACCCGTCGTTGTCGGTCGCCGGCTTTCCGGTGCTGCTGGTGCGGCGCGCCAGTACGTCCGTCGATCTCAAGTCGGGCCAGAGCTTCATGGTGGCCGGTCTGTTCCAATCGGAAAACAGCCGCGACAGCGACAGCCTTCCCGGCGCCGGCCGCCTGCCGATACTGGGCGCGCTGTTTTCTTCGCGCGACTTCCAGCGCCGCGAAACGGATCTGGTGATGATCGTCACGCCGCACCTTGTCCGCCCCATCGAACCCGGCCGTCAGACGCGCACGCCGGCCGATGGCGTGCGCGCCGCGACCGCCGACGAATCGCTGCTTCTGGGCGTCGATGAAGTGCGCACTTCGGCGACCGGCACAGGCTCGCTTGCACCGCTGCCGCGCACCAGCGGCCATATCCTGACGCTCGACGTCGAAAGCACCGGAGGCTGATGGCATGCGCACCGTTCTTGCGATGGGTTTGATCGCGCTGGCGCTTGCCGGCTGCAACACCGCCGAACAGCCGCATCTGGTCGGCATCACCATGGGTGCGGGCGACGCGGTTGCGCACAACAGCGCGCTGCAGATCATCGATCCGTGGCCGGCCGGCGTGCAGGACACCGATTTTGCCGTTCCGGCGCGCAGCGCCCGGCCCGAAGGCGACGATGGCGGGATGCCCGCGGCCGCCGATGGCGGCGGGACGGGCGTCAGCACCGTCACCAACTGATGAGAATGTCCAAGCCCTTGACGCGCCATGACTGACACCGACACATCGCATCGCATCGTGGTCGTATCGCCGGACCGGCAGTTCATCGCCGAAGCCCGCGCCGCGTTCTTCACCTCAGACATGATCGCCTTCGACGCCGTGGAAGGCTCGCTGCATGAGTTGCGCGCCGGCGCGATCGATTCCGAGGCGGGCGTCGTCATCGCCGACATCGACGATGCCAGCATGGAAGCGCTTGAGGCGCTGTCGCGGCTCAAGCGCCATCTGGCCGGCCGGGTGCCCATGGTCGTCGCGCTCAAGGCGTTCGATGCGGGCGTCGCGCGCATCCTCATCCAGATGCAGATCGCCGATTTTCTGGTCAAACCGGTCAAGACGGCCGATCTGGTTCGCTCCTGCATGCGCGCGCTCAATGGCCGGGGCGGCGAGGATGGCGAGGACGCGCAGATCTTCGCCTTCATGCCGGCCGCGGGCGGCGTCGGCAACACAACGCTGGCACTGCAGACCGCGTTCATCCTGCACCGGCACGCCACCGGGCCGGCATCGACCTGCGTGGTCGATCTCAACTTCCAGTTCGGCTCATGCGCCGACTATCTGGACATCGAGCCCGCATTCAAGGTTGCCGAGATCGGCAGCCGCGTCGAACGCCTCGACCGGCAATTGCTCGATGCGCTGCTGGCGCGCCATGTCAGCGGCGTCGCCGTGCTGGCCGCGCCCAACAATCCGGCCGAGCAATCGACCTTCGACCCCGATGTCGTCACGCGCATCCTCGATCTGGTGTCGGCCTATTTCAACCATGTCATCATCGACATGCCGCGCATCTGGTTTCCGTGGACCGAGACGGTGCTGCGCGGCGCAAACCAGGTCTATGTGACGGCCGAAATGACCGTGCCATGTATGCGGCACACGCAACGGCTCCTGTCGGCGATCACCGAGGAGACCGAGAAATCGGTCAAGCCGGGCGTCATCATCAACCGCTGCGATCCGCGCGGCCGCGACTCGATCACCGATGCCGACGTGCGCGAACTGCTTGGCGACAGGCTGGCCGGCTGCGTGACCAACAATTACAAACTGGTGCGCGATGCCGTCGATCGCGGCGTGCCGCTGCATGAAATTGACGCCGAAGCCAATGTGCTGCGCGATTTGAAGCGTATCCTGTTGCCCGACGAGGCCCGTCTTGAGGAAGGCCGCGCCGCACGCGCCCGGCCCTGGCAACGCCTGCGCCTGCGGCGGGCAGGGTGACGGTCATGCCCAACCGGTTCTCCCAGCTTGCCACCAACATCGCCTCGGGCCGCAGCGTCGCGCCGGCATCCGTCGACGATGTGGTGCGCATTCCCAATGTCAGGCTGCCCGTTCAGCCGGACGAGCCCGTCCGGCGCGAGCCCGACGCCCATGACCGCACGCTGGAAGCGCGGGTGCGCATCCACCAGCGCTTCCTCGACGAGATCAATCTTGTGGCGCTCGAAAAGCTGCCGCCCGAAGCGATGCGCGACGAGGTGCACGCCTTCGTCGACCAGCACGTGCGCAACGAACGCACGCCGCTCAACGCGATGGAAGTCGAGACGCTGGTCGATGAGATCCTCGACGAACTGGTCGGCCTTGGTCCGCTCGAACCGCTGCTCAAGGACCCGACCGTCAACGACATCCTGATCAACGGCCACAAGAACTGCTTCGTCGAACGGCGCGGCA